>JANOTG010000251.1:0-39818 GCA_031416215.1 Betaproteobacteria bacterium | reverse complement strand
GCCCTTGGTCTCGGCCTTGTTCTTGAGCTCGGTGGTTTCCTGGCGCAGCCGCCCGGCAACTGCCGCCAACCCGGCCTGACTGTAGTCTTCGTACTCGGTACCGGTGGTGCCATAAGTGGCAGCACCCGCAGCGCGCACATTCATGGCCGCAGCCAGAGCCGGTGACGCCGGCTCGTAGGCGGTGGCGTCAAACTCCGGCCCGACCCGGCCCACCAGCAGGCGCTTGAGTTGTCCCAACACACCTTGGGCCCGGCTGCGCGCGCGGGCCAAAGGTGTCGCCGCCGTCATCATGCGGGTTTCGTCCTGAGCCGCGGCGTGGCGCCCACCGTCTGCCGGCCCCACCCCAGCCGCGCCACCCATGGTGGCCGGCGCACGCGGTTGTTCGTGAACATGGCCGCGCGCGCTCACTGGCCCATGGCGGGTATCAACCGAGGGATCGGATGTCCATCCAGCACGCGAAGCGCCTGGGCCGCCCTGTGTTCCCGAAGGCGGTTGCGCTGACCCGGTTTCGATTCCTCCTGCGGCCGAACGGCTCCCGGAAGGGCCGCCGTAGTTCGATGCCGCCTGCGCGCCGCCGGTACCGGAGTGCCCGGTTTGCCCATGCCCACCAGACGCCGCGGATGGAAAACTGCCTTGCGCGTGGCCGCCGCCACTGGCAGCAAACCCTTGACCTTGTGCGTGGTCGGGAAACTCGCTGTGCGGTCCGGGGTCAGCCGGTGGCCGCGGCGGTGGCCGGAAGCCGCCACCCTGGCTGGTCGAACGCTTGACCCGATCCTTGAGCTCAATGGTGGGCATCACACCCTGCTCGATCAGGTACTGGTTTGCCTTGTGGTACGCCTGCTTGAGCCGCTCCGACAGCAAACTTTGCACCACATCGTTGATCAGCGGCCAACTGCCGTTTGGCATGCCGGCGGCGGCCCATTGCTCGACCAGGCCCAGCACCAGCACCTCCGGGCGCAGAATGTCACCACGGTCGAGGTCGGCCGTATCCTCCATGTGGCGGATACGCAGGCGCAGATCATCGAGCTCGGTATTGACCTTGTCCATCACCCGCAGCACCAACCGCGAGGCGAGAATCTTGTTTTCCACCACGTCGGTTCCCACCAGCTGCAAACCGTCGATGTCCTGCAGGTCGGTCGTCGCAAAGCTGGCCACCGGATTCAGCGCCTGCTGCCAGGTGCGCAGTGTTCCGTCTCGCCAGTTGGCACGCGTGCGCTGAAAGAAAGTCCAGGCATCGCGGCGCACCTGCATTTCCCGCGACGGAACAGCCTCGCTGACAAGCACCGAGAGTTTCTCCTGCACCGCCGCCACGATGTCGGTCAGCGCCCGCCCGGCGTCGGCGACAAACCGCTCCCGTGTCTCCTGGGTCGGGCGACTGCGCTGGGAGACGGGAGGTCTGGTCGCCATGGGTGCCGCGTGTTGTCAGACCGTGGCGCCCGCGTTCGGATCATTCGGGTCACCCGGCTTTTGCGGTGTACCCTTGATCAGATCTTCGCGCTTGAGACCCAGCCACATGGCGACGGCGGCACCCACAAATACCGACGAATAGATGCCGAAACAGATACCGATGGTCAGCGCCAAAGCGAAGTAATACAGCGTTGGACCGCCAAAAAGCAGCATTGACAAAACCATGATTTGGGTGGAGCCGTGGGTGATGATAGTACGACTGATGGTGGAGGTGATGGCGTTGTCGATGATTTGTACCGTGTTCATCTTGCGGTAGCGGCGGAAATTCTCGCGAACCCGGTCAAAGATAACCACCGATTCGTTGACCGAATAACCCAGCACCGCCAGCACCGCAGCCAACACGGCAAGCGAAAACTCCCACTGGAAGAACGCGAAAAACCCGAGGATGATGACCACGTCGTGCAGGTTGGCAACAATCGCTGCCAAGGCAAACTTCCACTCGAAGCGAACCATCAAATACAACATGATGCCCACCACGACCATGGCCAGCGCTTTGGCGCCATGCAGCGCCAGCTCGTCCCCGACTTGCGGCCCGACGAACTCCTGTCGCCGCAGCGTCGCTTGCGGATCAGCTTTCTTGAGAGCGGCGAAAGCAGTTTCGCTTTGTTGCGCCCAACCCACACCTTTTTGCGCCGGCAGGCGGATCAGCACATCGCGCGTGGTGCCGAAATTCTGCACCTGGATGTCGGTGTATCCGAGATCGGCAATGACAGCACGCACCTTGGCCACATCGGCCGACTGGCTGTAACCGACCTCCATCACGGTGCCTCCGGTGAACTCGACCGACAGATGCAGCCCGCGGCTGAACAGAAAGAAAACTGCCAGCGCAAACGTCACCAGCGACACGGTGTTGAGCACCAGGGCATGGCGCATGAACGGTATGTCACGGCGGATTTTGAAAAACTCCATGCTTATTTCCCCTGTGCCGTCTTGGCCATGTCGGCGCCGGTGTCAGGCCGCCACACGGTACCAATCGACACCGATTTGAGTTTCTTGACATGGCCGTACCAAAGATTGACCAAGCCGCGCGAGAAGAAAACAGCCGAAAACATGCTGGTCAAAATGCCTATGCAATGCACAACGGCAAAACCCCGCACCGGACCGGAGCCAAAAATCAGCAACGCCAGGCCAGCGATCAATGTCGTGACGTTGGAGTCAAGAATGGTGCCCCAGGCCCGGTCATAACCGGCATTGATGGCCGCCTGCGGAGACGCGCCATTGCGCAACTCCTCGCGCACCCGCTCGTTGATCAACACGTTGGAGTCGATCGCCATGCCCAGGGCCAACGCCACGGCCGCCATGCCAGGCAAGGTCAGCGTGGCCTGCAGCATGGACAACACCGCTACCAGCAGCAACAGGTTGAAGCCCAGGGCGATACTGGAGAAGGCGCCGAACAATGCATAGTAGATGCACATGAAGGCAACAATCACCAGGAAACCCCAAGTCACACTGCTGAAACCCTTGGCAATGTTTTCTGCCCCCAGACTCGGGCCAATGGTGCGCTCTTCGATGATTTCCATCGGCGCCGCCAGCGAGCCGGCACGCAGCAGCAGGGCCGTGTCCTGCGCCTCGACCGTGGTCATTCGACCGGATATCTGCACCCGGCCACCGCCAATCTCGCTGCGAATCACCGGCGCAGTGACGACCTCCCCCTTGCCCTTCTCAAACAGCAGGATGGCCATGCGTTTGCCGACGTTCTCCCGCGTGACATCCCGGAAAATGCGCGATCCCTTGGCATCCAGCGACAAATGCACCGCCGCCTCCTGGGTCTGGGTGTCAAAACCGGGCTGGGCATCGGTCAGATTCTCACCGGTCAGGATGACCTGCTTCTTGACCACCACCGGTTGGCTGTTGCGCTCGAGGTAGCGCTCGGAGCCAAAGGGCACCGGGGCGCCGCCGGACTCGGCTGCGCGGGCCTCGGCGCTTTCGTCAACCAGGCGCACCTCCAGCGTGGCGGTGCGTCCCAGAATATCCTTCGCCTTCGCCGTGTCCTGCACACCTGGCAACTGCACCACGATGCGATCCAGCCCCTGCTGCTGTATCACCGGCTCGGCCACACCCAGCTCGTTGATGCGGTTGTGCAAGGTCACCATGTTCTGCTTGAGCGCCTGCTCCTGGATAGTGCGCGCCGACGGCGCCTTGATCGAGGCGGTCAGTTTTGTCTCACCTGCGTCGACCACCTCGACGGTCTGCAATTCGGCAAACTGCTCGGAGATGACACGCTTGGCGCCGTCCAGTGCTGCGGCATCGCGAAAACGGACTTCCACTGTCTGGCCAACCCGGCTGATGCCACCGTGCCGGATGTTTTTCTCGCGCAGCACCGTGCGCAGGTCGCCCGACAGCGACTCGGCTTTCTTGGTCAGTGCCGCCTGCATGTCGACCTGCAACAGGAAGTGCACGCCGCCACGCAAGTCCAGTCCGAGATACATCGGCGCGGCGCCGAGCCTGGACAACCACGCCGGCGAACGTGACAACAGGTTGAGCGCGACGATGTAGGGTGGGTCAGCCGGGTCGGGTACCAGTGCCTTCTGGATCGCGTCCTTGGCCTTGAGCTGGGCGTCCGTGTCATCGAATCGCGCCTTGATGGAGTTGCCATCAAACGTTACCGCTGCTGGCGACAGGCCGGCCGCTTTCAGCGCGTCCACGACGCGGGTCTGCGTATTGCTGTCCAGCTTGACCGTGGCCTTGGCCGACGACACCTGAACTGCCGGCGCTTCACCAAAAAAATTCGGCAGCGTATAGAGAACACTGACCACCAACGCCACGATGATGATGGCGTATTTCCAGACCGGGTATCGATTCATGATGTGGTTGGGAATGTGGGGCGCAGCCGACAGCAGTGCGCAACCCGCATGGCCAGCTATTTGAACGTGCCTTTGGGAAGAACCTGCACCACCGCGCTGCGCTGGATCTGCACCTCCACCCCACTGGATATTTCCAGTCCGATATAACTGTCGCCCAGTTTGGCGACCTTGCCCAACACACCTCCCGCAGTGACCACTTCATCACCCTTGGCCAGCGCATCGATCATGGCGCGATGCTCCTTTTGCTTCTTCATCTGCGGACGGATCATGACAAAATAAAGCACCACGAACATCAACACCAATGGCAACATGCTCATCAATGAAGACTGCATGTCGCCACCAGCGGCAGCGGGTGCGGTTTGGGCGAAGGCGGACGAAATAAACACAGGACTCTCCACAACGGTCGGTTGGAATGGGATGCCCGCCGCACCAGCTTGGCAGTGCGCGGCGGCTAACCCGCCATTGTAAGGGGCAGGTCGCCAACCCGGCCAGTTGCCCGGTCTACGACCCGACTCCCGCCGCGACCTGGTGTGCCACCGGTGTTGGCGCCGGAGCGCGCCAGCCCTGCAACAGGTCCTGCCGGCGCAACCGGGTCGCAACGATGTTGCGTTCCTTGACGTGCCCGTAGCCGCGTATGGTCTCCGGCAGGCAGGCGATCTCCACGGCCAGCGCATGGTTGTCGCCGCTCAGGCCTTGCAACACTTCCTCCATGTCGGCGCGGTACTGCACGACCAGCTCGCGCTCTGCGCGCCGTTCTTCGGTACGGCCGAACGGGTCGAACGCGGTGCCGCGCAGGCCCTTGAGCCGCGCCAGCAGACGAAAAGCCACCACCATCCAGGGGCCGAACTTGCGCTTTTGCAGCTCACCCTTCTCGTTGCGTCTTGCCAGCAGTGGTGGTGCCAGGTGGTAGTGCAGCTTGAAGTCACCTTCGAATGTTTCGCCCACGCGCTTGAGGAAACTGCCTTCGGTGTGCAGGCGCGCCACTTCATACTCGTCCTTGTAGGCCATCAGCTTGAACAGATACCGCGCCACCGACTCGGTCAGCGTGGTCTTGCCAAGTGGCGCTTCACGCAATCGAACCGCGTCCACAAAATCCCGGTAGTCAGCGGCATAAGTTGCATTCTGGTAAGCGGTCAGAAACTCGACGCGCCGCTCAATGCTGTCCGGTAGCGACGGGCGGCGGCGCAATTCGATCACCTGCCCCGGCGTCAGGAGCCGCTCGACCGACGTCCAGTCATGCGCCGCACGCCGACCCCACTCGAACGCCGCCTTGTTGTTTGGCACCGCCACCGCATTGAGCTCGATGGCACGCAGCAGCGACTCCAGGCCGAGCGGAACCCAGCCTTTTTGCCATGCATAACCCAGCATCATCGGGTTGGTGTAGATCGCGTCCCCCATCAGCCTGGTGGCGGCTGCATCGGCATCAAACGCGCCAACACCCTCCACACCCACCGCGCGCGCGATCTCGGCCATGCAGGCCTGGGACGGATTGATCCAGTTGGCGTTCTTCACAAAGGCGGCGGTAGGTGTGCTGTGCGAATTCAGCGCCACATGGGTACGCCCATGGCGCATGCGCAACATGGTTTCCTTGCCCGCGGCAACGATCGGATCACAGCCTATGATCAGGTCGGCCGCGGCCATGCTGACCCGCGTGGTGCGAATATCCTGCTGCTTCGCGGCCAGCAGCACATGGCTCCAGGTGGCGCCGCCTTTTTGCGCCAATCCGCCGGCGTCCTGCGTCACCACGCCTTTGCCCTCGATATGCGCGGCCATGCCCAGCAACTGGCCGATCGTTATCACACCGGTGCCGCCCACCCCGGCCACCACGATGCCCCAGACCGCACCCTCGGTGTCCAGTGCGCTGCGAAACACCGGCTGCGGCAGTTCCTCCGTCGGCAAACCCGGCAGGTTTTTCGCCCCTGCCTTTTTCTTCAGCTGGCCACCCTCGACTGTCACAAAACTCGGGCAGAAACCCTTCAGGCAAGACATGTCCTTGTTGCAACTGGACTGGTTGATCTGGCGTTTGCGGCCAAACTCGGTCTCCAGCGGCTCCACGCTCAGGCAGTTTGACTGCACGCCACAATCGCCGCAGCCCTCACACACCAGCTCATTGATCACAACCCGGAGTTGCGGGTCGACCAAACTGCCACGCTTGCGCCGACGCCTTTTTTCGGTAGCGCAGGTCTGGTCGTAGATGATGACCGTTGTGCCCTTGATTTCGCGGAACTCACGTTGCACTGCATCAAGCCGGTCACGGTGCAACACCGCGACCCCTTCAACCAGGGTGACCCGGTCGTATTTCTCGGGCTCATCCGTCACCACCACAATCCGCGCCGCACCCTCGGCGCGCATGGACTGCGCGATCTGCACCACTGAATGGCCCTCGGCGCGCTCGCCGACCTGCTGTCCACCGGTCATCGCCACCGCATCGTTGTACAGGATCTTGTAGGTGATGTTGACGCCCGCAGCAATACTCTGACGCACGGCCAGCAAGCCGCTGTGGAAATAGGTTCCGTCGCCCAGATTGGCGAAAATATGCTGGTCGGTCGTGAATGGCTGCTGGCCAACCCACGGCACACCCTCGCCGCCCATCTGGGTGAAACCGATGGTGCTTCGGTCCATCCAGGTCGCCATGAAATGACAACCGATGCCGGCCATGGCGCGCGAACCTTCCGGCACGCGGGTACTCGTGTTGTGCGGGCAACCCGAGCAAAACCAGGGTGCGCGATCGGCGTCCTTTGGCCCCCCCAGCTCCAGCACCTGCATGGCGCGTTGTTTGGCCTCCAGGATGGCAAGCTGTGCGTCGATACGCGCCGTCATGTCGGCGTCCAGGCCCATCTTCTTCACCCGTTGCGCTATGGCACGCGCGATGATGGCCGGCGACAGGTCGGCATTGGCACGCAACAAGGTATTGGCAGTCGGGTTCGGCATGGACCACTCGCCCCCCGAAAAATCGCCGTCGACCTCATTGAACTTGCCGTAGACGTTGGGCCGCACATCGGCGCGCCAGTTGTACAACTCTTCCTTGAGCTGGTATTCGATGACCTGGCGCTTTTCTTCAACCACCAGAATTTCCTGCAAGCCAGTGGCAAATTCGCGCGTCAGTTGAGCCTCCAGCGGCCACACCACACCCACCTTGTGCAGGCGGATGCCAAGTTGGCGGCAGCTTGCATCGTCCAGCCCCAGGTCGATCAAGGCCTGACGCGTGTCGTTATAGGCTTTACCACTGGCAATCAGGCCGAAGCGGTCATTCGGGCCCTCGATCGCGTTGTAGTTGAGCCGATTCGCACGTATATAGGCCAGCGCAGCGTACCATTTGGTGTCGAACAGGCGCGCCTCCTGATCCAGCGCGTGGTCCGGCCAGCGGATATGCACACCACCGGCGGGCATGGGGAAATCGGTCGGAATGCGGCACTCGACGCGTCGCACATCGATCACTGCCGTGGCGCTGGATTCGACGATCTCCTGAATCGTCTTCATGCCAGCCCACACGCCGGAAAAGCGGCTCATCGCAAACGCATGAATTCCCAGGTCGAGGATCTCCTGCACGTCGGACGGGAAAAAGACCGGCAAACCACAGGCCTTGAAGATGTGGTCACTCTGGTGCGCGGCGGTCGAACTTTTGGCCACATGGTCGTCACCGGCCACCGCGATCACTCCGCCCCAGGGCGTGGTACCCGCCATGTTGGCGTGTTTGAAGACATCCGAGCAACGATCCACCCCCGGCCCCTTTCCGTACCAGATGCCAAACACACCGTCAAACCGGTTGCTGCCCGCCGGCGAGAAGCCTAGCTGCTGTGTGCCCCACAAGGCGGTCGCGGCAAGTTCCTCGTTGACGCCCGGCTGAAATACGATGTGGTTTGCCTTCAGATACGGCGCCGCCTTCACCAGCGCCTGGTCGTATCCACCCAAGGGCGAGCCCCGGTAGCCGCTGATGAACCCGGCCGTGTTCTTGCCAGCCAGGGCATCACGCTGGCGCTGCAACATCGGCAACTTCACCAGAGCCTGCACGCCACTCATGAATGCAGAACCGCCGTCCAGGGCGTATTTGTCATCCAGGGTGACACTTTGCAGCGCCTTGCGGATGTGTTCTGGTAGCGGTGCGTTCATGGCGGGTCTCTCCATTGATCGTGCAATAGTCTGCCGCACCACCCGCAGGCGGCGGCGACACGGGTCTCGCAGGCGGCGCAACCCGGAGCAAAGTGTAGGCCGGATGTCGCGGTATGTCTTTGCTTTTCATTCCACAATTTCATGGTCCATAGAAAGAATATTGCTGTAAAGTGTCGACAATGGATACATTAGACAAATTCGATGTCCTGATCCTGAATACTCTGCAAAGTAATGGCCGACTGTCCAACGCAGAACTTGCGCAACGCACAGGCTTGAGCGCCGCACCCTGCTGGCGTCGCGTACGCAGGCTGGAGGAGCAGGGCTTCATCACCGGCTACCGGGCGGAGCTGAACCGGCGCAAAGTCGGCTTGGGTGTATTGGCGTTTGTCCGGCTCGATGCCCAGCGCCACACCGGCGAAGGCACACGCGCGCTTGAAGATGCCATCTCCAAGCTGCCCGAAGTGGTGTCATGCCACTACATCAGTGGCAGCGGAACTTTCGAGTTGCAGGTGGTGGCCCAGGACCTGGACAGTTTTTCGCGTTTTGCGCTTGGCAGCCTGATGAACCTGCCCAACGTGAAAGACCTCCATACCAGCTTCTCCCTGGGCGAGGTGAAGTCTGCTGGCGCCTTGCCACTGTCGCACCTCGGCGCCAGGCGGCCAGCCACCGAAAACGCGCCGTCGCCAGCCAGAGCCGCACCCCGTCGCCAGCGCGCCGGACAGTAGCGCGCGCTGACAATCAGCGGACACCCTTCATTTGGGCCATAACACCCACATCTGCAGTGGCTGTTTGAGACGGCCTGCGATGTCACCTGCCGCTGCGCCCCAACCAACAAAATAGTCGGCGCGTACCGCTCCCACGATGGCACTGCCGGTATCTTGTGCCAGCACCAGCCGCTGCAGTTGCAACTGCGGCCCGGCCGATGCCAGCCAGACAGGGGTTCCGTAAGGGATGCTGTCGCGATCGACCGCGATCGACCGCCCGGGCGTCAACGCCACGCCCTGCGCGCCGCGCGGACCAAAACCGGCGTCCAGCTCGGACAACGCCTCTTCGCGAAAGAATACGGTGCGCGGGTTGCTCCACAACATTTCACTGACGCGGTGCGGATTCTGCTGTACCCAGGCCTTGATCGACGGCCAGGAGGCGTCGCGCAGTAACCCGGCATCCAGCAGCCAGCGCCCGACACTGACATAGGGTTGCTCGTTCGAGGCGGCGAACGCGAGGCGCACCACACGCTGCGAGCCGTCGGGCTCGGTGATCCGCAGCCGACCGGACCCCTGGATCTGCAACACCAGGGCATCCACCGGGTCGGCCAGCCAGGCGATCTCCAGCCCGCGCAGTGCGTCACGCGCAATCGGCAGGCTCTCCATTTCCTGGCGTGTGTACCAGGGCTTGCGGGTCGCCAGACCTGGGGGGGGGCGGTACAGCGGCACCAGGTGGGGCGGCTTGCGCAGCCGGGAAGCCTCCAGCATCGGTTCGAAATAGGCCGTCAACAGGCCTTCGGTGGACCCGCCCGATGCTTCCACCCGGTACGGCTGCAGCTTGTGCATCATCCAGTCACGTTGTTGTTGCGCTGTTCCCAGACTGAGCAGCCGGATATCGGGGCACAGCGCGACAAAGGCGGCCGGTGGCCGCTCGCAACTTCGGGTCCAGGCGTTCCAGGCCTCATGCAGGTCGTCTTGCGAGAAACCCGGCAAGGCGGCCCATCGCACCGGCACCCAACGGCTGCGCAGTTGCTGCACCGGTGGCGGCAGGGGTGACGCATCATTTGCCAAAGGCACCGGCTGTGGCAGCGGGGCGCCCGTATCCTGCGCAGGCGCTGGCGCCGGTGGCAGCGTCGGGGCGACGGCGGGGTCTTGGGATACCACAGCAGCGCAGCCGGCGACGATTCCTACAATCAACAGACCGGCCAGCCTGGCCGCATCGCACCACATCCATCTTTTCATGGCCCTGATTCTGCTTGAAGCCCTGGCGGCACTGGTGATTCTGGTATTCATCGTCTGGTGGACCATGTTTTCGGGACGCAAGAACGGTGAACTGCCCGCAGACCCGCCGCCCGATGACGACAAGCCCTGATCGAGCGCAGTGTTCTTACCCGTCGACGACAGCGCCAGGATGGCCAGCCCCGACCGAATCAGCGTGACTGCAACAGCTTGGCCAGTTCGACCGCCGACTTGACCTGCATCTTGTCAAATACGCGGGCGCGGTGCACCTCGACCGTGCGCACGCTGATGTGCAGCCGGTCGGCCACCAGTTTGTTGGGCAGCCCCTCGACCACCAGATGCATCACTGCCCGTTCACGACTGGTCAGCTCGGAAATCCGCCGCTCCAGCGCGGCGCGTGCGCGTTGTATCGCGAGACTGGCACGCGACTGCGCAATCGCCAGCTCGACGCGATCGACCAGGCCGTTGTCCGACAGCGGTTTCTCGCAAAAATCAAAAGCGCCCCGCTTGACCGCATCGACAGCGGTCGCAAGATCACCATGGCCCGTCAAGAAGATTACAGGCAACTGGCGCGACAGGCCACGCTGCAAGAGGATGTCGAACAGAGCCAGGCCACTCATCACCGGCATCCGCACATCGAGCAGCAAGCAACCGGGCTGAAGCTGCTCCCAGCCGGCTTGCAGCAACTGCTCAAAAGCCAGCGCGCTGTCGAACGCCGTGCTGGACAAACCGCGTGAGCGCAACAGCCATGCCAAGGCGGCACGCACGCCTTCGTCGTCGTCAACGATGTACACGCAGGCATCAATCGCCGGTTGCATCGCTGGCCACCAATTCAGGGGTGACGGAATGGCTTGACACCGCAGCCAGCGCAAACCAGAACCGGGTCCCGCAGGGCTGGTTCGCCTCGAGCCGTAGTTCGGAGCCGTGTTGCTCCACGACCGTGCGGCACAGGCTGAGGCCCAAGCCCATGCCTTCGGGCTTGGTGGTGAAAAACGGCGTGAACAACTTTCGGCGCACCTGATCGGAAATTCCTGTGCCCACGTCGGTCACAGTAAAAACGACCTGCGTCGGCAGCGGCGGCGACCCGGTGCAGACAACGGACAAGGTCATGACGCGCTGATCCGGCGATGCGTACTCCATCGACTGCAGTGCATTACGCGCCAAATTGAGCAACACCTGCTCCAGCATGGCGCGGTCACACGCCACTCCGGGCAGGCCGGCTTCCACCCGGACCACGATACGCACGCCCAACTTGCGCGCTTGCAGATTGAGCAGCGGCATGATGGCCTCGACCAGTTCACCCGGCGCCACCACGACATGCCGGCTGTCGCGCCGACGCACAAAGTCCCGCACACTCTTGATCACGGTTCCGGCCCGTGCCGCCTGTGCCGCAATCTGCCGCAACGGCTCTTCAAACAGTGTGCGATTGCTGGTACTGCCATCACCTTGCAGCAGGTTGATCGAACCCACCGCGTAACTTGAGATGGCGGCCAGCGGCTGGTTCAACTCATGACTGAGCAGCGACGCCATCTCGCCAACACTGGCCAACCGCGCGGTCGCCTGTAACCGCTCCTGGGACGCGCGCGACTGTTCCTGCGCCTGGCGCTGCTCGCTGATATCGACGATGGCGCTCATCCATCCGGTGTGCCGCTGTGTCGCATCCAGCAGGGGTGCCTCAAAGATCAGGACCGTGCAACGAGAGCCGTCGCGGCGCATGAATACCGATTCATGACCTTCGCTCGGTGTTGTGTACCCCGGCAGGCGTGCCTTCTGCCGCTGCAAGTACTGCGCGACATATTCTGGCGGCCAATAGGGCGGCAGCAACGGCGCGCCCAGCAGTTGTTCCCGATCAAAACCGACCATGCGGCAAAACGCCGGGTTGACATAGGTTGTCCGGCCCTCCAGATCACGAGCGCGCAAGCCCGTGATCAAGGAATCCTCCATCGCCTGGCGAAAAGCGAGCGCATCGGCCAGGCCGCGCTCCGCCTGCATCCTGCGCCGCGTATCACGCAACAAGAGCAGGACGACGGCCCCCAGCGCCAACGCCAGCGCCACCACCACGACGGCCAGCACATTGGAGAACAGGCTTGGGCGCGTGTAGCCGCCATCGAGCCGCAGCAACAGGGTCAACCCGGGCAGGTCCAGCAGATGGCTGGACCTGAAGTCATTCCCACCGCGCCGCGTCGCGCCGTAAAAGGCCAAGCGCGTCCCGTCGGCTTCGGTAAAAAAGGCTTCCTGGTTGCGTGCCATCTGTCCTGCCAGCGACTCCGCCAGCAGGTCTTGCAGCGACACCACCCCCACCAGATAGGCCGGTAACCCATCCGAGGCGGTAACCGGAACACACAGGTCCATCACCTGCAAGCCGCGCCCGATGTCGACCGGTACAAAATAACTGGGTGCATAGGCTGGCCCGCTGACGCGATGTGCCAGCTCACAGGCAAGCGCCACCTGGGTCTGGCTGTTGCTGCGGCCCAGGCGGTCGAACACCGGGGCTCGCATCGGCGTATCCGCACCTGCCACCTCGGCAAACTGGGCATCGCGCCATTCGATTCTGAGCAATACACGTTGCGCCAGCAACAGCTGCGCCGCGTTGTTTCTCCAGATCTCGGTTTGACCGGCCTCCAGGGCCCCCAGGACATGCAGGTCTTGAACCTGTCGCCGCAGTGCAGCACGCACATTGGCTGCAGCAGCGGCCACATCCTGGTCCAGTCGCTCTTGCACCTGGCTCGTTTCCAGCCGCCAGGAAAGCCACACCAGCAGCCCGAGCAGGGACAGGATCAACAACACCAACGCAGCCCACAAGGTGCGCCGCCGCGCAACAACAGGGGGCGGGTCATTACGACCCTGGGCGTCGGGTGTCACAACACCCGGTGCTCCAGCGCCGGCAACTGGCGTCGCGCTTGCAGCACGACACTGGCATCGAGCTCGACCACATCCACGCCTTCGCCCTGCGGCCGCACCGCCAGCACCTCGCCCCAGGGTCCGACGAGCATGGAATGCCCCCAAGTGCGCCGGCCATTGTCATGCTGACCACCCTGCGCCGGCGCGACCACATAGGACAGGTTCTCGACGGCGCGGGCACGCAGCAGCAACTCCCAGTGGGCACTGCCGGTCGTGTACGTGAACGCGCTCGGCACCAGCAACAAATCCGCCCCGCAAGCGGCGTAGCCGCGGTACAGCTCGGCAAACCGCAGGTCGTAACAAACACTCAGACCGATGCTCCATCGGTGTCCGTCGCGCGAGTCCAGTGCAAGTATTTTGGGCGACAGTCCTCGATGCAGCACCCGGGATTCATCGTAGCGCTCGCTCCCGTTGTCGTACCGGAACAGGTGAATCTTGTCGTAACGGGCGGCACATTCTCCCTGCGGTGAAAAAACGAGCAGGCTGTTGAATACGCGGAAATCGTCCGACGGCGCCGCATCAGCGGCCGGGGTAAGCGGCAGCGTGCCACCGGCGATCCACAATCCCAATCGCCGGGCCGTCTGGCTCAAAAAGTCCTGGATCGGGCCCGCGCCAAAACGCTCCTGGATCGCCAGTTTGTCGGTGTCGCGCTGGCCCAGCAGGCAGAAATACTCGGGCAGAACGGCCAACTCGGCGCCGGCATCGGCGGCCTCGTGCAACAACACGTGCGCCCGCTCCAGGTTCCCCGTGACGCTGATTCCCGAAACCATCTGTATGGTTGCGACCCTCATGGTGCCTCCTCCGTGCTCTTTTCTGGTTCGGTGCCGACCCCCTTGCCGGCTGCAGTGGGCGGCGATGCCCGACGCGCCACACGCGTGACCTTCGGGTCGACCCAGCTGCCCTCGACACGAAACTCCTGGGTTGCCGCCTCCATCAACGGGCGGCGCAGGAAAAGCTGCGCCAGAAACGAACCAAGCCCCACCGCCGGATTGATCACCGTGGCAATCAGTGAGGCAGTGCCGGCGTTGATCTCCGGCACAACCACCACTTTGAGGTCCTGGGTCTCGCGCGCCAGATCCGCCTGACCGTCCATCAGCACGGCTGCGTTGACGCCTTTCATCTGCAGGTTGTTCGTGGTGGCGATGCCCCGGTCGATGCGCACATCGCCACGGATGAAGTCAAACGCAAAACCTTCACTGAACACGTCACGAAAATCGAGCGCGAGGCGCCGCGGCAGTGACTGCAGGCTGAGCACGCCCAGGAGCTTGGCCAGCCCAGGATCGGCTTGGAGGAACTGCCCACTCTCCATGTTCACACTGAACGATCCGCCCATGCTCGGGTAATCCGGCGTCAGCGGCGAACCAGCCCATGCCACGCGACCCTCCATGATGCCTTTGCCACGCCGAACCACATCCTTCATGCCAAAACGCGCCAGCAGGTCGCCGGAGTTCTGGATGTCGAGTCGGAAATTCATCACGGTGCGCCGTGGCTCGGCCCGCCCCAATAACGGTGTCGTGGCCCCGGCAGCCTGTGCATTGATCGCCGCCCAATTGCCGGAGGCGCGAAACACGGCTTCCGGCATGATGATGTCGAAGCGGTTCAGGCGCCACTCACGCAGCGACGGGTCGCGACCGCCTATGGCACGATTGGCCGCCTCCACTTCCACCCGGCCCATGCGTTTGCCGCGCAGCTCCAGGTCATCGACCACGATATCCAACGCGGGAATACTCGCCGGCTGGTCGTCCAGCAACTTTTCAACCTCGCTGGCCGAGGCAGGCGCCAGCGTCAAGCGCGACAGACGCGCGAAAACCCGTCCCGGATTGCCGCTGGCGGACTGGCGGTACTCGACATAACCATTGAGCTCTTCCGCATCCACATTGGCACGCCAGACCAGACCATCGCGCGAGCCTCCGACCACCACGGCGCGCAACTTGCGGCCACCGGCCACCAGCTCGCGGGCCCGGATGGCAATGGTCTGCGGAAGATAGGAGCGCATCGCGGCGTCCGACGCACCCTGCCCCGGCGTCTCGATCACGCTCACCGGCGTGCCAGAAACCTGGTCGAGAACCCTGCCCCAGGCGTCCAGATCGACCAGCCCCAGGTTGATATTTGCGATCACTCCATCGGCGGGCAATGCGGGCAATTCGTCGGCGGCCAGCCCGACCCCGATGGCTCCGCGCAGCACGCGCGGCTCGGCAGCCGACAGGTCGCGCACATAGGTCACCGAGCCGACTCGCCCCATGTCAACCGACAGCTGGTCAAGCAGCCGCACCCGTCCACCCGGCGCCGGAACCAGCGATTCACGCAACAACGCCGACTCCACGCGCAACGGCATAACGGCGTCCGCCGTCTTGCCCAAGGGCGTCGGCAGGTCAAGCGCGAGCCCGGCCAGATTGCTGCTGAAGCTGATTTCCGGTACACCTGCGCGCAGCGTGATGCTGGCCGAATACGCGGCACTGCCGCTGGCGTACTGGGCAATCCGCGACAAGGCGCCGAGCTCGCGCGTCTGGCGCAGGCCGTCGGCGCTCGCCACTCCCTGCGCACGCAGTGCCAGACTGGTCGTGCCACGCGTCCCCGCCGCCGCCGCTGTGGTGCCGCCATCAAGCCGCACATCACCTCCGAATACGCGGCCCTGGATGCCGTTGAGGGAAAAACCGGAATCGCTGAATACAACCACGCCACGTGCGCGGGACACTCGCGGTACGTCGGGCGACAGCTGGAAGTCGTTGCCCGCCAAGGTGATGGCACCCTGCAATGCAACCCGCTCCGGAGTCGCCAGCGGAATGGACATCTTCAATCGCAGGTCCACGTTACCGTTGGCTGTCGCGCGGGTCAGCGCACTGCCGACCAACTCTCCGATGGGCGACGTATTGACAACGGCCAGGCTGTCTGCCAGCGGTCCGCGGGCATCAAACGCGAGCGCCACCACGGACGACTGCATCAGGTCGGCGATGCCCCCCTCGCCCCTGGATATCTGGACCAGCGGGGCGGCCACCAGATTGCCGCGCACGCCGGAGAAACGCAGACTCTTGCGATCCAGGACAAGTTCACCCGCCAGTTGCCCGAGCACCGGCCACGGCAGACTGTCGGCGGACTGGATACGGCGCGGCAGGTACGCCAGCTCGCCGTCTTTCACCGAAGCGGTGATTGAAAACTCGCCCTGTGCGGGTTTGGCAAACGGCATGTCCCACAAGTCGCCCTTGACGCGAAAACGGACGTTGCCCGACGAACCCCCGAGCACCGCGTCACGCACGTAATGCCGCACATCCTGTTGCAGTACCAAAGGCAGGTAGCGGTAAACACGATTCGCCGCGGCCCTTTCCAGACTGCCCTGCAGGTCCACAATCCCGGGAAACCGGGAGCCACTGGAAGAGCGCGCCGGGTCGCTGGTTTGCCAACGCAGTTGCAATTCGCCCTGTGTATCGGCGTTGGCAAAACGCAGACCCTGGGCCTGTACCTGCAGCCGCTCGCCATCCACTTTCCAGCTGATGTTTGCCGCCAGTTGCGCAAACGGCACCACCGGCTCCTCGAAGATGCCTGGCAGGCTGATGCTGCCATCCTTCATGGCCAGAGTGGCCTTGCCTGCTGATTCCGACAGGTCGAAGTCCACCGCCGCCCCGTCAATGCCGGGTGAACCTGGCACAACCCTGCCGTCGGCAGCGAGTGCCACCGGGGCCGGAGTCGACCGGATGCGCAGCTGCTCCACCCGCCCCTGTACCTCGTATTTGCGCACCGCATCCGGCGCACCGATCCATTTGGCGCGAAGCCGTGGTACCTGGCCGCTGGGGTCGTACCGTGCCAATGCCGCCAGCATCGGAGCGCCCACAGGCAGTCGACCGGCGATCTGTGACAAGGCGGCGAGATCAAGCCGGTCTGCCGTCAATTCCCCATGTGCTGGCCGGGTCGCATCACCAGCCGCCAGGCTCAACTTCACATTGCCGCCCGGCCACAACAAACCCTGCGCGGTTTCAAATGCCAACGCCTGGGTCGAAAACTCCAGGCCACCCACCGGAAACTGGGCACTGACACGCCCCGACAGGGTGGCCAGTTCCAGTGCTGGCAAGGCCGCGTCCAGCCGCAGCGACACCCGGGCCAAGGCCAGATCCGCGGTGGCCGCTATGACTCTGGCGCGTCGCACGTCGATCCAGGCCCGCAGGGCGCCGCCGCCCTGATGCACTTCCAGGCCCAGGTCGGCCACCTTCCTGAGCTCGGACAGCTCTACGCGGCTGAATGCCGCATGGGCCTCGCCCGACCATTCCCTCCAGCGGCCGTTGTTCATCGACAGGAAGGGTTGCTCGAACCGCGCCGTGATCCCGAACCGATCTCCCCACCCGGGCGGTGGTGTTGCATCGAAGCGAAGCTCGTGTCGCCGGCCGCTGTTGCGCAGCACCAGATCGACGTCATGCAGCGCCACAGGCGGCGCGCCGCGCAGCTCATCGGTCCACACCAGAGAGCCATGCCGGATGACAAACTCGGGCTGCGAAAATACATGGTCAAGCGCGGTATCGTCGGATTGCCCGGATTTGGAAAAATCCAGCCCGGCAACGAGTATCCTGCCGTCGGCCAAACGGCGCACATTGAGCACCGGGTGATCCACGTACAACTGCTCGAAACGCAGAGCCAGCAGGGATTTTGGAGAGAGGGATACCAGCACCCGGGGCAGGCGCAGCGCCTCGCGGCCCTGTGGGTCTGCCAGTGTGATGTTCGTCATCTCGAACGCCGGGATCATGCCGGTCGAATAGGCCGAGATCGATTCGATCCGCACCACGACCCCCAGCACATGGCTTGCGCTGCGCTCCAGCAGCGGGCGAAGCTCGCCGATTCGCGGCACAATGAGCAGATGCAATGCAGACCATGCCATCGCCAGCAGCAACCATGCGATCAACAACAGGCCCAGCGACCAGCGTGCCACCAGTGCGAAGGTCTTCAGCAATGGTGATGGTGCAGGCGTCAGGTCGTGCATGGTGATGCGGGGACAGTGCCGAGAATTATGACCCGCCACGGCTCGCCCGCGATGCACGACGGACCGAAGCAGGTGCCGCTGCCTTTGGTCTCATCCCCTTCGACCCAGCTGGTTTCCGACTACCCGCGTTTTGCCCAGCGCATCCGTCGCCGTTATGCCGAGCAACTGCATGAACTGTCGCCGGGCCTGCCCGGCCCTGCCGTCTTCGCCACCCTGTGCACGCGGTTGCAGGCGCAGGGTCATGCGTTGGGCGCGGCGCTGAGGATCACCCGGCAACTGGTACTCGAACGCCTGCTGCGCCTGGATTGCGACGACGCTACCTCGATGTCGCAGATTGCCGTCGTGATGACCGAGCTGGCCGAGTTTGCGCTCGACCAGGCCAGCGTCGCAGCACTTGCCCAGGCCACTGCCCATCACGGCGCACCCCTGGATGAGTCCGGCGCACGTGCCCGTTTCTGGGTCGTTGGCATGGGCAAACTGGGGGGTCGTGAGCTCAACGTGTCAAGCGACATCGACTTGATCTACGTCTTTGACCAAGACGGCGAGACCGCAGGCGACGCCCAGGGACGCAACCGCATTTCCAACCAGGAATACTTTGCGCGGGTGGTGCGCGCCATTTACAACCTGATCGGCGAGGTGACAGAACACGGCTTCGTATTCCGCCTCGATCTCGCATTGCGCCCGAACGGCAACTCCGGGCCGACCGCCATATCCCTGGGTGCCCTGGAGGAGTACTTCCATGTGCAAGGGCGCGAATGGGAACGCTTTGCCTGGCTCAAGAGCAGGGTCGTGGCACCTCGCGAGGCCGTCCGGGATGGCTCGGCCGCCGCCTTGCGTCCCATCGTCCTGCCCTTTGTGTTCCGGCGTTACCTGGATTACAACGTTTTTGATGCACTGCGTATCTTGCACCGGCAGATTCGCGAACATGCGGCGCGACGCAGCGCCGGGCATCCCGAACGCACCAATGACGTGAAGCTGTCGCGTGGCGGCATCCGCGAGATCGAGTTCACGGTGCAGTTGTTGCAGGTCGTCCGCGGCGGACAATTCCCGGAGTTGCGTACCCGCGCCACACTTGACGCGCTGGCGCGCCTGGTGCCAGCCGCTTTGATGCCGGCAGCCACAGTCGAGGCGTTGGGCGCGGCGTATGTGTTCCTGCGCCGCGTGGAGCACCGGATCCAATACCTCGACGACCAGCAAACCCACGTCCTGCCGACGCACGACGCTGACCTGGCGTGGATCGCGCAGGCCATGGGGTTTCAGGACACCGGTGCATTTCTGGCTGAACTCGACCAACAGCGGGAAGTCGTGGCGCAGGAGTTTGATGCCTTGTTGGGCGCCGAGGCTTCGGAATGCAAAAACTGCAGCACCACCACCGCCATCGCGCCTGCGCCAGCCAGCCTGGACCAGATCATTGACGGGTTGCCGCCAGGCTTCGGAACCCGGGTCGCCGCCTGGTGCACACACCCGCGGTTCCTGGCCTTGCGCGACGAGTCCCGCACCCGCCTGGTCAAACTGGTGCTGCGCACCGCAGCCTGGGTTCGCAGCGGCACTGTCAGCGAGCAGGCCGCCATGGTGTTGGCAGACTGGATCGAGCCCCTGTTGCGGCGCGAAAGTTACCTTGCCCTGCTGCTGGAACGCCCGACGGTACACGAGCGACTGCTGCGCCTGCTTGGCAATGCGCGCTGGCCAGCGCGTTACCTGCTGCTGCATCCGGGCGTGATCGACGAGTTGGCCAACCACCAGATGCTGGCCGAACGTTTTCGACAGCCGGAGTTCGAAGCCGAACTCGAGCAACGGCGCGCTGCGCTGGCTACAACCGGCGAGGACGACGACGAATCGCTGCTCAACCTGCTGCGGCGCGCCCACCATGCGGAGGTTTTCATAACGCTGGCGCGGGATGTCGAGGGCCGCCTGACGGTGGAGCAGGTGGCGGACGACCTGAGCGCATTGGCGCAGTCGGTGTTGCGCGTGACTGCCGCCTGGTGCTGGAGCCGACTGAAGGGCCGACACCGGGACACGTCGCGCCTGGCCATCATTGGTTACGGAAAACTCGGTGGCCGTGAACTGGGCTACGGCAGCGATCTGGACATTGTTTTTCTGTACGACGACAACGACGAACAGGCCGCCGAGGTATACGGCGCAATGGTGCGCAAACTGATCAACTGGCTGACCGTGAAAACGGGCGAAGGGGATTTGTACGAGATCGACACCGCCCTGCGTCCGAATGGCGGTTCGGGATTGCTGGTGACATCCTTCGACGCCTATGAGAACTACCAGCAGCGCCGTGGCAGCAATACGGCATGGACCTGGGAACACCAGGCCATGACCCGGGCGCACTGTGTGCTGGGCGACGAACCGATGCAAGCGCGTTTTGACGCCGTGCGACAGGCGGTGATCTCCGCACCGCGCGACGTACACGCCTTGCGGGCTGAAATCGTCGCCATGCGCGCGCGCGTGCTCAGCGCGCACCCGGTGAAAGACGGTCTGTTCGACGTCAAACACAGCACGGGCGGCATGGTGGATGTGGAGTTTGCAGTGCAATTTCTGGTGTTGTGCGAATCACGGCATCACCCGGAGCTGGGCCAAAACGCAGGCAACATTTCACTACTGCTGCGGTGCGAGGCAGCAGGCCTGCTCGCTGCCGGTGTCGGTGTTGCCGCGGCTGATGCCTACCGGGTGCTGCGCCGGGTACAACACCACGCCCGGCTGAACGAAGAGCCGACTCAGGTCGCGCAAGGTGACCTGCAGCCACAACGTGCCGCCGTATTGGATCTTTGGCGGGCGGTCTTTTCGCCGCCAGCCGACCGTGCCTGACACGCTGCGTCCTGAACGCCGGAAATGATGGGCGTTTTCGCCATGCCAGCAACGATCCGTGGCGACAACCAGGCGTATGCTGATATCGTCCGGTAGACCGCGCGGCAGTGCCCCGTACCCATGAACCTTGTGCAACTCACCCATGACTCGATACCTATCGGTGTACCGTTGGGGTTTTCCTTGCGTGACGAAGAGGGCACCTTGTTGGCGCGCAAGGGATTTGTCATTGGCTCACGCGCCGACCTGGAGTCGATACGCGGTCGGGGTGGCAGCTTTTACGTCGATGTGGCGGAGAGCGCGCGGCACCAGAAGGCCTTTGTGGGCAAACTCTTCGATCTGGTGCGCGAAGACCGCCCCCTTGGGAAGATCGCGCGGGCCAACCTGACCACGCAGGACATCAACGCACAGCGTTCCAACACCACCAGCAACCCGAACTGGCTTGACCTGCAAGTGCAGGGAAACCGCCTGCTGCGCGATCTGCACGCGGAGAATTTCTCCGAAGAACTGGACCGCCTCTACAACCAGTTGAGTCGCCTGTGCCACGCCAACCCGGACGGCGCCCTGTTCGCGCTGTTCCACCTGTCCTCGAGCGAAATTGCCTTGTACAGCGCGACACATGCGATGTTGACCATGGCAATGTGCGCGCTGGCCAGCCGCGAAGTACTGCGCTGGCCCGAGCAGGACGAGGCGCGTGTGTGCAAGGCCGCCTTGACCATGAACCTCGCCATGACCGCGCTGCAGGATCGCCTGGCGGCACAGAATGAACCCCCGACCCCGGTGCAGCGTGAACAGATTGACAACCATGCATTGCGTTCGGTCGAGTTGCTTCAAAACATGGGTATCGTCGACGGCGTATGGCTGGAGGCGGTACGGCATCACCATACCACTGCGCCGGGCGCACTGCAGGAGCGCACGGCCGGCCAGCGCATGGCGCGCCTGATCCAGCGCGCAGACAACTTCGCGGCGCAACTGGCACCCCGCGCATCGCGCCGCGCGGCGGCGGCAAGCTTGGCCATGCAGGCCTGTTATTTTGATGAAAACCGCCAGATTGACGAGGCCGGCGCCGCGTTGATCAAGGCGGTCGGTGTCTATTCGCCAGGGTCGCTGGTGCGGTTGGCGAACAACGAGGTGGGTGTCGTCGTGCGCCGCGGCGCCAACACCACCACACCCCGGGTCGCCATTCTGGTCAACCGCGATGGCATGCCGAGTGCCGAACATGTGCTGCGCGACACCAGCCAACGGGAACTTCGCATCACTTCCAGCGTGGCGCGCCACGATTGCAAGGTCCAGATCAACCTGGAGCGTCTGCTCACCCTGACCAGCGGCGTGGCCTCAAGCCGTTTTTGGTAATCCCTGTTCGGCCAGGGCGCCGGCCATCTCGCGTGACAGTTCCTTGCGGTATTTGTTGAGCTCCTGCACCGTGCCAAAGCTGCGCTCCAACAGCAGGCCCAGGTTGTGCAGGATACGATCAACCACCCGGGTTTCCCATGCTGCGTCAAACTTGATCTGCTGGTCCAGCCAATGTTCCAGCCATTGCGGGTTGGGCATGCGGCTCTGCACCGTATCCCTGGGAAAAAGCGACTTGTTCACATGCAGGTTGGTCGGATGCATGGCCTGGGCGGTGCGCCTGGCGCTGGCCATCAACACGCCAACTTTGGCAAACGCCGACTTCGCCTCCAATCCGAATTTGGCGATGGCGACCTTCATGTATTTCAGGTAGGCGCCCCCATGGCGGGCCTCGTCCTGGCTCAGCCGGGTGTAGATGTTCTTGATCACCGGCTCACTGTGCCACTGGCTGGCCCGCCGATACCAATGGTTCAGCCGTACTTCACCACAGAAGTGCAGCATCAGGGTCTCCAGGGCGGGTGCCGGATCAAACTCGAACCGCACGGCATGCAGTTCGGCCTCGGTCGGCAGCAACTGTGGGCGGAAACGGCGCAAATACTCCATCAAGACCAAGGCGTGTTTCTGCTCTTCAAAGAACCAGATCGACATGAAGGCCGAAAAATCACTGTCGTGCCGGTTGTCGCGCAGGAACATCTCTGTCGCCGGCAACGCCGCCCATTCGGTGATGGCGTTCAGCCTGATGGTCTGCGCCTGCTCATCGGTCAGGCGCGCTCCGTCAAATGATTGCCACGGAATGTCGCGCCCCATGTCCCAACGGACCGACTCCAGTTGCTTGAAAAGTTCCGGGTAAAGCATGGTTGCCTTTGTTGACAGTCTGCAAGACCGTTGAATTCTATGGGCTCACCTGATCGAGCCGTACGTGTGCGAGACAAGCACACGCGAACTGCGGGGTAAAGGCACAGGTTGGCATGTGGTCTGTCCACAACCACGACCGCCTGAAAAAAATAAAATACTGTTCGGTCATTTAATTACTAGTTAGTATATACTCAATCCATGAAAACAGCTCTGTGCCTCTTCTTGTTGCGCCCGCTTGCCAATCACCTTGGCCCGACCGCGCAACCCGGGCGCCCTGGCAGTCCCGGCCGCGCCAACGCGGGGGTCTCAGCATGAGAGTTGCAATCGTAGGCTCGGGCATTGCGGCGCTGGGGGCCGCCCACGACTTGAGGGGGCAGGCACACATCACCCTGTTCGAGGCGAACGATTATTTTGGGGGACACACCCATACGGTGGATGCCACCCTGCCTGGACCACAGGGACCCGTGACCCATGGTGTGGACACCGGGTTCCTGGTCTTTAACGAACGAACGTACCCACGTCTTATTGCACTGTTCGCAGAGTTGGGCATTGTGACGGCGCCAGCGCAGATGTCCTTCTCGGTCCAGGTGGCGGACGACGGCCGCTCGGGTCCCGTGCAATGGGGCGGTGCTTCAGTGGCTTCGGTGTTTGCCCAGCGCCGCAACCTGGTGCGACCGGCCTTCTGGCGCATGTTGCGTGACCTGATGCGTTTCAACGCCCTGACCACCAGGATCGCGACCGCAGGCAACGAGTCAGAGCTGCAACAGCCGCTGGGACAGTTTCTGCAGCAACACCAGTTCAGCAGCGCCTTTTGCAACTGGTACTTCCTGCCCATGATGGCATGTATCTGGAGCTGCCCGACAACACAGATGCTTCAGTTTCCGGTTGCCACGATGATCCGCTTTTGCCATAACCACGGCCTGTTGCAGATCAGCAATCGCCCGCAATGGCATACCGTGCGCGGCGGTGCACGCCACTATGTCGAAAAAATACTGGCCGGCCTGCCTGACAAACGCCTGCGTACCCCGGTGCGTTCGATCGTGCGCGTGCCTGGTGGTGTACACGTGATGACCGACGCCGGAACCGAGGTGTTTGACCATGTGGTGCTGGCTACCCACTCGGATCAGGCACTGGCCTTGTTGCGCGATGCCACGGCAAGCGAACGCCAGGTACTGGCTGCCGTTCGTTATCACCCCAATCGCGCCGTCCTGCACACCGACGCATCGGTACTGCCATCCCACCCGTCGGCCTGGGCGGCCTGGAACTACGAACGAGCGGCAATACCGCCCGGCGCACCGGCGATGCAGGACACGCCGGTGTGCCTGCACTACCTGCTCAACCTGCTGCAACCCCTGCCATGGCGCCAACCGGTTCTGGTGTCACTCAACCCGCTGCGGGAAATTCCAGCCGACCTCATTCTGGGCAAATTTGACTACAGCCACCCGGTACTGGACCTGGGAGCCATCCGGGCGCAGGGCGCGCTGGATGCATTGCAGGGTTATGGAGGAACCCATTTCTGCGGCGCCTGGACCGGATACGGGTTTCACGAAGACGGTTTGCGTTCCGGGCAGGCCGCGGCGCAACGCATATTGCAAGCACCCGCAATGACGCAGTTCGAGGCAGCATGATTGGCGCGCCCCTGCCGCCAGCAGCCGGGCAGATGCAGCCGCTGATCGGCTTCGGCAGCGTGCGCCATCTGCGGCTACGACCAGCACGCAATGCTTTTTCATATCCAACATACTTCTTGCTGCTGCCGCTGCGCAGCATGCGGGCACAGGCCGGCCGCTCCCCGACGCTGGCCCACAACCGCCGCGCTGCCCTGAGCTTTTTCGACGTTGACCACGGGGATGGCCGCAGCCCGCAGGACGGCGGCGCGCTGGGCTGGCTCGACCAGACCCTGACTAACGCCGGCATCCATGACGCGACCGGTGAGGTGTGGCTGCAGTGTTACCCGCGGGTGTTCGGTTTTGCCTTCAAACCGGTCAGCTTCTGGTACTGTCACCGCGCATCCGATGACGGCCAGGGCGCATTACGCGCCATCGTCGTCGAGGTGAACAACACTTTTGGCGAACGGCACTGCTACCTGCTGGACCAGCCAGCCTTTGGGGCGGAGTTGCGATCGGACAAGGCTTTCCATGTGTCGCCCTTCCTGCGCGTCGAGGGCCAATACCGATTTCGCTTTATGCGCGCGCAGCGCAAGGACGCGGAAATGGTTGTAGCCCGAATCGACTACGACGACGACCAGGGGCCGGTACTGCAGACCAGCGTCAGTGGCCAGCTGCTGCCGCTGTCACCCAGCCTGAAGCGCCGTGCGTTGTGGCGCTACCCGGCCATGACCTTTGGCGTGGTTTTTCATATTCACCTGCAAGCCGCCAAACTGTGGCTCAAGCGTATACGCTTCGTGCCCAAACCCGCGCCGCCGGCACAGCTTCTCAGCCGCACTCCCCTTCCGTCCACACCGCTTCGTCAGCCATGAACTCAACCACGTTTTCACCCGCCACAGCACCGGTCGGCACACCCGCGGCCGCCCGCACCGCGCTACGCATGCTGGAAAAAATGCGCCACGGCTCACTGGCCCTGCAGCTACCCGACGGTTCTGTCCGCCATTTTGGCGAATCGGCCCATGCCACCGCTGCCGCACATCCCGCAGCCACCATGACCTGGCACAACTGGTCGGTCTGCTCTGCCGCACTCACATCGGGCGACGTCGGTTTTGCCGAAAGCTACATCGCCGGCGACTGGAGCACCAGCGACCTCACCGCGCTGCTGCGGCTGTTCATCCGAAACCGCAATGAGATCGAGGCCGTAATCTACGGCAACTGGGCAGGTCGGGCCATGTTGCGGGTGAAACACTGGCTCAACCGCAACACCAAGGCCAACAGCAGGAAAAACGTGCATGCCCACTATGACCTGGGCAACGCCTTTTACTCGTTGTGGCTCGACGAGACCATGAACTATTCGGCCGCCTGGTTTGATGGCGACCAGCAACGCCCCATGCACGAGGCCCAATGGGCCAAGGTACGACGCGCCTTGCGCATGGCCAACGTGCGCCGCGGCGACCGGGTGCTGGAAATCGGTTGTGGCTGGGGCGCGCTGGCCGAACTCGCCGTGGTCGAGTTTGGAGCCACCATTGCTGGTGTCACGCTGAGCACCGAACAACTGGCCTACGCCCAACGGCGCATGGATTCCCTGGGGCTGAGCAGCGGGGCTGGGCAACATGCCGACCTGCGTCTGCAGGACTACCGCGATATCCAGGATGGGCCGTACGACGCCATCTGCTCGATCGAGATGGTCGAAGCGGTCGGTCAGGCCTACTGGCCGAGTTATTTTGCGCAGATCAACCGCCTTCTCAAGCCCGGTGGTCGCGCCTGCATCCAGAGCATCGTGATCGACGATGCGCTTTTTGATCGTTATGTCAGGTCGACCGACTTCATCCAGCAGTACATCTTCCCGGGCGGCTGCCTGCCCTGCCCGCGGGAGTTCCGTCGCGCCGCCCGTGCCAGCGGGCTGGAGGTGGTGGATGAGTTGTCGTTCGGCCAGGACTACGCGCATACCCTGCGCCTGTGGCGCCACGCATTCCTGCAGCAGCGTGCGCAAGTGCTGCGGCTGGGCTTCGACGAGCGTTTTGTGCGCATCTGGGAGTTTTACCTGGCGTATTGCGAGGCGGCTTTCGACGAAGGCAATATCCAGCTGGTGCAGTACACCCTGGCCAAGCCGAGTCTATGAAAAATTTTCGCCGGCGCGAGTTTGCGCTGTGGCTCGCATTGGTATTTGCCAGCAGCCATACACGCGCCCGCACGGCTCCACCCGAATTGCGGGGCCGGCTGCCAGAAGCAATTCTGGCCGGCGAGGCCAAGTTCACGTTCTGGGGCTTCGACATCTACCATGCCGCATTGTGGGTCGGGTCGGGTTTCGAGCCTGCCGCATTCGAGCGCCATGCCTTCGCACTGGAACTGTTGTACCTGCGTGACTTCAGCAATGAACAGATCACGACGCGCTCCCTGGACGAAATGCGGCGGCAAGGTGGTGTGGCACCTGCCACGCTGGCAGCCTGGCAACCGCTGTTGCGCGGCGCCTTCCCGGACATCGTCAAGGGGGATCGCATCGTCGGCCTGCATCTTCCGGGCGAAGGCGCCGTTTTCCTCACCAACTCGCGGCAGAGCGGCGCCGTCCCGGACGCCAACTTCGCCCGCCGTTTCTTTGCCATCTGGCTGTCGCAGCAAACCTCCGAACCACAGCTGAGAAGCGCGCTGTTGGCTCGTTTGCCAGCGCGCTGACGGGTAGCACGACATGGCAACCATCACGCAGTTCAGCACTGCCCAGGGACTGCGCTACGGGCTGCTTGGGCTGCCATTGGCGTTTGTTGCATTGCCACTGTATGTGATCCTGCCCAACCACTATGCGCGCGAGTTCGGAGTTCCGTTGGCAACCCTGGGCCTGGTGCTGTTGCTGGCCCGCCTGCTGGACGCCTTTGTCGACCCGCTGATAGGGCGCTTGTGTGACCGGCTTTTTGCACGTTCCATCCGGGCGGTGCTGGGTTTTGGTGCAATCTGTGCCCTGGTATTGGCGGCCGGATTTGCCAGCCTGTTTTTCCCTCCGACACGGGACCCTGCATTGCTGGTGGCCTGGTCTGCCGGTGTGTTGGCCGTTACCTATGCGGCCTACAGCGGACTCAGCGTCGCCCACCAATCGTGGGGCGCCATGTTGGGCGGCGATGAAACCATGCGCAGCACGGTGGTTGCGTGGCGCGAGGGGCTGGGGCTGCTGGGCGTGGTTTTGGCGTCGGTGGCGCCATTGCTGTTGGGCTTGCCGGCAACGGTCGTCATCTTTTGGGTCTTCCTGCTGGTCGCCTGGTGGAGCTGGACCCATGCGACGGCACCGGTAGCCGCCGCCAAAGAGGCCGGCGGCGACCTCTGGTTGCCGTTTCGCCGACCGGCATTCCGCCGCCTGCTGGCGGTATTCGTGCTCAATGGGATTGCCAGCGCCATACCGGCGACCCTGGTGCTGTTTTTTGTGCAGGATCGCCTGCAAGCACCCAAGTCGACTGAGGCAGCAGCATTGGCTATCTACTTTGCCTGTGCCGCTGTGTCGATGCCACTGTGGCTGCGGCTGGTGCGGCACTGGGGGCTGGCGCGTAGCTGGATGCTGGGCATGCTGGTGGCCATTGCCGCCTTCACTGGTGCTTTGTGGCTGGGTCCTGGGGATGCTGCGTTGTTCCTCGTGGTGTGTGCCTTCTCCGGTTTGGCGCTGGGCACCGACCTGGCCCTGCCCGGGGCCATGCTGGCCGGCGTGATACAGCAAGCAGGTGATCGGGGCAAAGCCGAAGGCGCCTATTTTGGCTGGTGGAACTTCGCCACCAAGATCAACCTTGCCCTGGCCGCCGGCCTGGCTTTGCCATTGCTCGGCCTGTTTGGATACTCCCCTGGTACGCAATCCCCGGATGCGCTGACCGCCTTGACCCTGGCCTACTGCCTGCTGCCTTGCCTGCTCAAGCTGGGAGCCTGTGCCCTGCTGTACCAGAACACCAACCGCCTGTCGACAACAAGGAATCCATGAACAAACGCCACTTCTTCAGCGCCTGCACCGCAGCCGCCATTGCCCTTGCTGCCGGCTCCCTCACCGGCTGCGCGTCGCCACAGGTGAGCGACTATGCCAATGAAAAACCGGTACTGGACTTGCGCCGCTACCTCAACGGCACACTGGATGCGCATGGCGTGTTCACCGACCGCAGCGGCGCTGTCGTCAAGCGTTTCACCGTCACCATGGTTGGAACCTGGCGCGGTGACGAAGGCACGCTGGATGAAGACTTCGTCTACTCTGACGGAACGCGTCAGAAGCGCATCTGGCAACTCCGAAAGACCGGGCCGGGCATATACGAAGGCCGCGCCGACGATGTTGTCGGTGTTGCCACCGGTCGTGAAAGCGGGAACGCCTTCCACTGGACTTACACCATGGCGCTGCCGGTCGATGGCCGGGTCATCAACGTGCAATTTGACGACTGGATGTATCTTGTCGATGAGCGTGTCATGCTCAACAAGGCGCGCATGAGCAAGTTTGGTGTCACCCTGGGTGACGTGACCTTGTCATTCTCGCGGCGTTGAGCACATGACACCCGCCCTGCTTCGACGCCGCCCCGTGAAACCCCTGCTGTCGAGGCCGTCATGCCATTGAACCCACCCATCACGGATTGGCGCGGCAAGACCATCTGGCTCGTCGGCGCGTCCAGCGGTATTGGTCGCGCTGTCGCAAGCCTGCTGCATGCCCGGGGTGCCCGCGTCATCCTCTCGGCGCGCAATGTGGTGGCGCTGGAGCAATTCGTCGCCGAACATCCGGGAGCCAAGGCGCTGCCACTCGACGTCACAGACGCGGTAGCGACGGCTGCTGCCACGCGCGCTGTGGTGGCAGACGGCGGCATCGACGGCATGGTGTATTGCGCCGGCCATTACCACGCCATGCGCAGCCAGCATCTGGACCTGGCGGACATGATGCGCCATCTGGATGTGAATTACACCGGCGCGCTGCGCCTGCTCGATGCGGTGCTGCCACACCTGCTCGCGCGAGCGCCGGGCAGCGCTTTTGTCAGCCTGATCGGCAGTGTCGCGGGTTACCGCGGACTACCCAACAGCTTGGCCTACGGACCGACCAAGGCCGCCTTGATCAACCTGGCTGAGACCTTGTATCTGGACCTGCACGGGCAACAGTTCGGTGTGTCCATCGTCAACCCGGGCTTCGTGGAAACCCCGCTGACGGCACAGAACACCTTTGCGATGCCAGCCCTGATCAGTCCCCAGGAAGCGGCGCAAAAAATCCTGCAGGGCTGGGAACGCGGCGAATTCGAGATCCACTTCCCCAAGTCTTTCACGATCTGGATGAAACTGCTGGAGTTGCTCCCTCATCGCGTATTCTTCTCCCTCGTACGCAGGATGACTGGCACATGAACAACCCCAGCGACCGGATCGTGACCTATTTTGAGTCGCTCGCACCTGCGGACTTGGCGCGTATTGGCGACATCTATGCGCCGAACGCGCGTTTTGTCGACCCATTCAATGATGTCGTCGGTGAAGAGAGAATTCGCGCGATATTCGCGCACATGTTCGAGACGCTGGAGAAGCCGAGTTTCGTCATCATCGACCGGATCGAAAATCCGCCGCAGTGTTTTCTGACCTGGGACTTCCACTTCCGCTTTAGACGCTTCCGTCAGGAGGTCACACACCGCATCCACGGCGGCAGCCATCTGATACTGGGGCCCGACGGCCGTATCAGCTTGCACCGTGACTACTGGGATGCCGCAAGCCTGTATGAAAAGCTGCCTCTGCTCGGTGCGCCCATGCGCTGGCTGCGCAGCAAGGCGGGCTCCTGAGTAAGGCCCTCGTCAGCCCGAACCGGCCCAGCCTCAGGCCGGCACCGTATCGATAAAACTGGCGCGCAAGGCAAGTTTGTCTTGCAGTTTCGCCAGATTGGGGTGTGTGGTGCGCCACTCGATTTGCGGAAACCGAAACTCAAGGTAACCGAGCGAACAGCCGACCGCGATATCGGCCAGACTCAGATGGATACCGGCACAAAACGGCTTCTCCGCCAAGCCCCTGGACATTGCTTTCAGACAGGCGTCGATCTTGGACAGCTGGCGGTCGATCCATGCCTGGCTACGCTGCACCTTGTTGCGACCGTCCCAGGTTGCCTCCAGCCGCGCCAACAGCGCCGCGTCCAGCACACCGTCGGCCAGTGCTTCCCAGGTTTTCACCTCGGCGCGCTCGCGTCCGACTGTCGGAATGAGTTTGCCGACGGGCGACAGGGTGTCGAGGTATTCCACGATCACCCGCGAGTCAAACAAGGCCTCGGCGCCCTCCATGATCAAGCAGGGTACCTTGCCAAGCGGATTCGATTCGGTGATGTTGCTGTCGGCAGCCCAGACGTTGTTGATGACGTATTGGTAATCCAGCTTTTTTTCCGCCATGACAATGCGCACCTTGCGGACATAGGGGCTGGAAGACGAACCGATTAATTTCATTGCTTTGCCAAGTTGTCTGCGTGGGTCATTCTAGCCACAGGGTAGGCAGGGGCGCTGTCCCGCAGTGCGGTCAACCCGGCACCTACAATCGGGTATGACTTTTGCATCGATTTCCGCGTTGTCCCCGCTGGACGGCCGCTACGCCGCGAAACTGGCGCCGCTGCGTCCGCTGATGAGCGAGTTTGGCTACATGCATCGCCGCGTGCAAGTCGAAATCGCCTGGTTTGTGCAACTGAGCGATGCTGGTTTTGCAGAGTTCAAGCCGCTCACGGAAGGTGCGCGCACTTACTTGCTCAACCTGGTGCGCAACTTCAGCGAAAGCGATGCGCAGGCCATCAAGCAGATCGAGAAAACCACCAACCATGATGTCAAGGCAGTCGAGTACTGGATCAAGTCCAGGTTCGAGTCGCGCCCGGAGTTGCTGCGATCGAGTGAGTTTGTGCACTTCGCCTGCACCAGCGAAGACATCAACAATACCAGCCATGCCTTGCAATTGCGTGCTGCCCGCGACTTGGTGCTGCTGCCAGGCCTGGACCGCTTGTTGCTCAGGCTGCGGGAGATGGCGCGTGGTTTGGCCGACGTGCCGATGCTCAGCCGCACCCATGGCCAGACCGCCAGCCCGACCACCGTCGGCAAGGAGATCGCCAATGTGGTGATGCGGCTTCAAGTCGCGTGTGATCGTATTGCATCGGTGCAGATCCTGGCAAAGATGAATGGCGCTGTGGGCAACTACAACGCACACCTGGCAGCCTGGCCGGACTTCGATTGGGAAGGGTTCAGCAGACGGGTGGTGGAAACGCCGGAGCCAGGCGCAGATGGCGCCACGCGAAGCTGGGGCCTGGGATTGCATTTCCAGCCTTTCAGCATACAGATCGAGCCACACGACTACATGGCGGAGCTGTTCGACGCGGTGGCCCGGGCCAACACCATCCTGATCGACTGGTCGCGCGACGTCTGGGGTTACGTCAGCCTGGGCTATTTCAAGCAAAAGCTGCGCGCCGGTGAGGTCGGATCGAGCACCATGCCGCACAAGGTCAATCCGATCGATTTCGAGAATGCCGAAGGCAATCTCGGACTGGCCAATGCGCTGTTGCGGCACCTGAGCGAGAAGTTGCCCATCAGCCGCTGGCAGCGCGACCTGACCGATTCGACCGTGTTGCGCAACATGGGGGTGGCGCTGGGGTATGCCGTGCTGGCCTACGAGTCCCTGGGTACCGGTCTGGCCAAGCTGGAACTGAACGCGCCGGCCATTGCGGCCGACCTGGACGCCGCATGGGAGGTGCTGGCTGAGCCGATTCAAACCGTGATGCGGCGCCACGGACTGCCGCAGCCCTACGAGCAACTGAAACAATTCACGCGGGGAGCAGCCATGAGCCAGGCATTGATGCACGGCTTTATCGCTGGTCTGGACATCCCGCAGGAGGACAAGCAGCGCCTGCTGGACATGACGCCAGCCAGTTACACCGGCATGGCGGCGACCCTCGCCCGGCGCGTCTGAGCGCCCGGCATGGCCACCAACGCGACGATCTTCAAGGCGGCCCTGCAACTGGCGGACATTGACCACGCCTACTACGCCAGCCACGCCCTGACACTGGCGCGCCACCCCAGCGAGACCGACGAACGCATGATGCTGCGCCTGGCTGCGCTGGCACTGCAGGCCTACCAGCTGCAGACGGTATGCCAAGGCGACGGCACGCTGGCTTTCGGGGCCGGCTTGTCCGACCCGGATGAGCCCGACGTCTGGCTGCGTGACTTCACCGGGCGAACACGCCTGTGGATCGAGGTCGGACAGCCGGAGGACAAACCACTGATGAAGGCCTGCAGCAAATCGGATCAGGTCGTGCTGTATTGTTTCCACCACGCGGCCGAAATCTGGTGGCGCGGCATCGAGTCCAAGTTGACACGTGCCCGCAACCTGTCGATATTCCGCGTGAAACCAGAGACCTCGTCGCAGCTGGCGGCGATGGCCAAACGCAGCATGCAGCTGCAGGGCACGGTACAGGATGGGGTACTGACGCTGTCGGACGAGGCGCAGTTTGTCAGCGTCGAGCCGCAACGCTGGAAATAGTCAGGAACCGGTCTGGCCGTTGGCAGCCCGCTCCGAGTAACGATTGAAGCGCCAGGCCTGGGCCTGCAGGCTGATGCGCCGCCAGGTCACGCGTTTTTCGGCGGGACGCATTTCGGTCCAGTGCTGGACTTCGGAGAAGCTTCGGCCACAGCCCTTGCAGGTCTCATCCCCCTGGCTGGTGGAGCAAATCGCGATGCAGGGTGTGTCGGGCGTGGACTGGTACCAGACCAGCCAGGCCGCCATCGCCTCGGTCGGAAAAGTGAACTCATCGGCCAGCACATGGTGGCCGACGACCATCAAGGCGTACACCTCGGCCAGCGCCCGCACCTGGGGCGCCAGCGAATAACCATCCGCAGAGGGTGTTTTCTCGCGCCAATAGTTGATGGCTGACTCGATATCGGTGATGTGGATGCCAGCCATGTCGGTTTCAGGGGTTGGGCATCATACCGCCCACCAGGGCGCGGTGGTATGCTGGTGCGACATGATGAAACTCCTCTGCAAATGGCTGCTCAGCGCCAGTGCGCTGCTGGCGATTGCCTACCTGTACCAGGGTGTACAGATCAGCGGTTTTACCAACGCCCTGCTGGCCGCCTTTGTGATCGGCCTGTTCAACACTGTGGTGCGCCCCATACTTGTCGTTCTGACCCTCCCGGTCACGCTGGTCACGGTGGGTTTGTTCCTGTTTGTGATCAATGCCCTGATGTTCTGGTCTGCCGCCGGGGTGATGGATGGTTTTCGGGTGACCGGCTTTGGCGCCGCGCTGCTGGGCTCGCTGTTCTACAGTGTGGCCGGCCTGGTCATCGATTCAGCGCTCGAGCGACTGTTCTCTAAATAGTTGTTGCACCACCCTGGCCCGGGTGTCGATGATGGACGCCTCGAAGTGATCCACCGCGCCACCGGTGGCGTTGCGCAGCAGCAATTGTGCGCTCTTGAAGCGGTCGAGTGCGGCTGCATAGTCGAGTTGCGCAACCCGCGCTTCGGCCTCGGCCCGCACAGCGCGCAGGGTCTGGCCTTGGGCCACGCTGGCATCGGCCAGCAATTGCCAGGCGCCGGCATCCCTCGGATGGACGGCCAACCATGTCAACAGGGATTGCGACGCCTGAGCGGCCTGACCGGAACGAACCAAGCCCTGGGCTGACAACATGATCTCCGGTCGCGCTGTCCCACCCAACACGGGCATGGGCTGACCCAGTTGCAGGGCAGTGTCAGCCGCCAACAAGGCGCTTTGTCGCTCTGCCAGCGCGTTACCACGTGTCAATTCGGTCAGCCGTGCCAAGTGCAGTCGGGCTGCGCCCGTGTCCCGCAGTCGCATCCCCGCCAGAGCGGCACCGTACAACACCGCCACCTGGCGCGCTTTCGGCAACTGGCCCAGGGCCGGGGCATCCGCATCCAGCAGCATCTGGCGCAAACCATCCACGCCCGGATTGGCAAGCGCGCGCGCACGGGCCGAAACCATCGCGTGTTCGAGGGTTTGCTCGCCCAACTGGGGCGACGCGGCGCCAACCGGCTGGCGCGACTGTATGTCGGCAATGCGCTCCGTCGTCAGCGGGTGACTGCGCAAATAGGGAAATGCGCCGTTGTCGTTCAAGCGAGACGCCTGCTGCAGCTTGTCGAACATGGAAACAAATCCCTGCGGCGCAAACCCGGCCTGCGTCAACACGCCAAAACCGACACGATCCGCTTCGCGCTCCATGTCGCGGGAAAAATTCAGCTGGCTCTGCGCTGCAATCGCCTGACCACCCGTTACCAGCGCTCCCGCCGCGTCGGGACTTTTGCTTGCGGCCAGCGCTCCCAATATCAATGCCCCTATCAGCCAGGGAGTTTGCTCACCCTGCTTGGAGATCAGGCGCGAAATATGGCGTTGCGTGACATGGCTGAGCTCGTGCGCCAAGACGGAGGCGAGCTCGTCGCGACTACTGACTATCCCGATCAAACCCAGGTGCAGGCCGAAATATCCGCCGGGCAAGGCAAACGCATTGACGCTGCGGTCACGGCCGAGCATGATCTCCCAGGCAAAACGCTGATCGAGTTCCGCCGATAGATCTCCGCGCAATCGTGCCGCAGCCAGCAAGGGTTGCCAAATCGATTCCACATAGTCGCGCAGGATGGCGTCATCGATATAGTCCGGGTCCCGGTAGATCTCACGCGCGATGCGGTCTCCCAAGCGCCGCTCTGCCGCCGCCCCCAACTCGCTGCCGTCGCCCAGTGTCGGCAATTGCCCGGCATAAGGGGCGCGGCGCGACACCGGCGCGGCAGGCTCGACCGACCCGGCAGTCTGTGCCGCCGCAGCGAGAGTGACAAGTGCGAGCGCGCAGGCCGCGCCCCGGATCGCCCAAGCTGTTGGCCGGCCCCGCAGCCGACGCAATGGATTGGTGTTTGCTGGCACAGAGCACATGCCCGTATGATGCACGAACCAAATGAATGGTTCGTAAAGCAGGGTTTCAGGATGATGTGCACATGACGCAGCTCACCCATTTTGATGCGCAAGGCCAGGCCCACATGGTGGATGTAGGAGGCAAAGCGGCGACCCGCCGGGTGGCAATCGCCAGCGGGCGGATTGTGATGTTGCCGGCCACGCTGGACATCATTCGGCGTGGTTCCGCCAGCAAGGGTGACGTGCTGGGTATCGCTCGGGTGGCCGGCATCCTGGCGGCAAAAAAGACCAGCGAGTTGATTCCACTGTGCCACCCCTTGGCACTCAGCCACGTCGCGATCGAATTTGAACTCGCCGCTGATGGTCACGACTCCACACCGGCGGTCTGGTGCAACGCCACGGTGGAGACCGTTGGGCCGACCGGCGTCGAGATGGAGGCACTGACGGCGGTACAGATTGCGCTGCTGACGATCTACGACATGTGCAAGGCTGTCGATCGGGGCATGACCATCACCGACGTACGTCTGCGGGAGAAACACGGCGGCAAATCCGGCAGCTATATCGCCACACTGCCTCGAATCTGAACCGGCGCCCTGGGCGGCAAGCTGAACGCGCCCTATTGCGATGCCGGCGGACCGGTTTCGACCAGCGGCGCGATCGCCCTGTTGGCGCTGGACCAGACCGCATGCTCTTTCGGAAATGCCAGACGGTAGCGGACGAGATAGTCGATGGCTTCATCGTCGCGGCCCAGCATTACGGCACTCTCCATCACCTTTTCCACCACCCGGGCTTCGGGCGAGAAATGCAACAGACCGATGGCCAGCGCGTGAATCTCGGCGGCGTTTTCGGGGCGCAATTCGGTGGTCAACAACCTGGCAAACCGGACCTGATCAGCGAACAGCCAGGATCCAGAGATTTTTTCCAACGTGTTGTCCATGTAGGCGGCAGACCGTCGCTCGGGCGGTAGATAAATCTGGCTGACACGCCAGTAGTCCCAGGCGGCGTACGAGGCAAGCAACAGGGCGAAACAGGCAAGCCCGTTGATGAATGGTTTTGTGTTGGGCAAGACAATCTGGCCTGCCAACACACCAGGATTCGTGGATGGCGCCGCTCGCCGCGCCTCCGGCGCACGGCGGGACACCCACAACAACCAGGCACACAGGCCCAGCGCCAGTTGGAACGGCCCGTACCACAACGGGTACTCCAGCAGGCTATGCAAAGCAATAACGGCAATTACCGCCCAAGCCATGCGGCGCGCGACATCGGTTTCCCGCCACGGTCGCGCGCGCCACACAATCCATATCAGGACGGTGCACGCCATCGCCGCAATTGGAATACCCAGCTCCACGGCCACGTGCAGTGGAAAGTTGTGTGCGTTGTCGAGTATTTCGCAGAACCGCAAGCCAGGGTACACAGCCATGAAATGTGCATAGTCCAGCTCCCGCCAGCCCCAACCGGCAAGCGGCCGCTCGGCTATCAGGTGGAGTACATTGCCCCACATCGTCATCCGACTGCCGCACACCAGGGCGTCACTGCGAAATCTGCCGGCGATCCCACCATCCAGCGGGTCCAACCCCAGCAACATCGGCAGTGCCAGCGCGGCGGCGACATACACAGTGACGGCAACACCAAGCATCACCCCGGTACGGCGCTCACTGCCGCGGCGCCACAACACCGCGACAAGCACAAGCAGCAGCAACTGCAAGATGCCGGTGCGCGAATTTGAAGTGGCATTGCCTACTGCCAGCACGGCAATGGCGGCCAGGCGCCACCACAGGTGCCGGGAATCATCAATCGGCCGGTGAATTGTTGTATCGGCAGCTCTCGGCGGCCACCACAACAATGCCGCCAAGCCCATATTGGTCAAGGTGGCAAACTGGTTGCGCTGGCGCAGGTTGCCAAACGCCTCACCTACCTGGGTCAGGTTGATCCAGGGTTGTAGACCCGCGCTCGCGCCCAGGTACTGCAGCAATCCGATGGCGCTGCTGACCAATGCGGCAACCGTCCAAGTCAGGGCAATAAGCCGCACCGGTACAGGCTGCCTCAGCGTGTAAAGCAGTGTCCAGACGGCGGCACATGCCACGGATGCCAACCACGGCAGGACCGATGGCGTCGGGCCGGTGGCAAAGGGCCACATCCAGGGCAATACCAGGAGAACTGCCATCACGGCGCGCCGCAATGCCACTGGCAAGTCCCGGTCCGTCATGCCGTCCACCGCAACACACGCGGACCTATGGAACGGGCCAAGGCACAGCCGCGATCAGGGCATCTTGTCGTGCCATGTCTGCCCAGCCCCGCTTGAACGCCCCACACTGAAATGGCTGTGACATCTTGCAAAGCCGCGTCAGCCAAAGCTGCGCTTCTTCCGTTCTGCCGTTGAGCGCCAGAGCAATCGCCATCTTGTGGTAAGGCGCGACACCAGGGTAGACTTGCGTCCCGTCGCGCATCCATTGCAGTTGCGCCTCTGACATACCCGGCTTCGGTTCGAAATGGACATACCGCACAAACTCCCGCCATTGATCGAGCAGCAACACGTCTGGAGGCTCGGCCGGTTGGGTCTTGATGTTTGCCCATTCGAAGCGCAAAGTGCGGTAGGCTGGCTCAACCCGCGTGTAGTCGCGCACGATAGCCGCCAAAAGTACCACTGCTAGCAAAAAGACGGCCGACGTCAGACGTGGACTAACTGAAAACCAGACCGCTGCGCCAAGGCGCACGTTCAGGACTGCGGCGACCATGCAAGTGGGAAGCAGCATGTAGGCGTGATGCAAAGGCAGTTCCAGCATGGCGTGGTTGGCGACGACCACAACAAAGATCAGAATAACTGCATCCTCGGCGCGGCGAACCAAGCGAAGGCAGGCCCACAACCAGCGCACCAGGCAATAGGATACAAATAGCCCGGCCGGTATGCCGCACCACAAGACCAGGTCGAGGAACAGGTTGTGTGAATGGGAGAATTTGTTACCCAACGCCGGGTAGTCAGGCGCAAGCGCCAAATGCCCAATGATCACCTGATTCCAGCCATAACCAGTCCAAGGCTGGGCCCAAGCCGCATGCACGAACAACTTCCATATCTGCGGGCGCGACTCGGACGCGAACCGCATCGGGTCGACCACTGCCTGCGCGTCATTGAGCAGCAGCAATTGGCCCAGCCACGACAGGCCCGAAACACAGGCTGCAAAGTAAAGACCCATTGCGCTCACCCAAACCGGCGCACCATAATGCGGCCAGCTGCGCCTCCAGACCCAACTCGCCGCAACCAACAGCCCGATACCCAGCCACGCTGTGCGCGAATGTGTCAGTGCTACACCAAACAGCAGGAACACCGCAGCGAATGTTGCGCCGAGTGAACCGACATGGCCGCGCAACATCCCCCACGCCAGGGCCACCAATCCCCACAACAAGAACGTGGCAGCTTGATTCGGTTGCCCGAAGTTGCCAAAAGGCCGGCTGAATTTATCCGGCATGACCCACAACTCAAGTCCGTCAAGCCACAACCACTGGTACAGTTGCAAACCCACAGTTGCGAGCGCTGCAACACCTATTGCCAGAAACAGGCCGTCAATCAACTGGCCCGGGTTCGCCACCTCCCATGCCGATGCTGTGAGCAACGCCAACAGTGCGCCCAGAAGATAGGCACAGCACATCCAGGCGTTGCCAGCAAATAGTATTGATCCAAATTGCCATTGCAGCGCCGGAATCAGCGCCAGCGCAGCCACCAGCGTTTCTGCTGCACCCCAGCGGGCGTTGCCCGGTGACCTGAGTATGACCGCCGCCGCCGCCAGCGAAAGGCTCAGGGCCACCCAAAAGTCAAAATGAAAGGTTGTCCACGGCATGTAGTGGTTGGGAAGCAACCAGCCAATGGACAACATCGTTGCCCACATCAGCAACCAAAACGGGGACATGACCGGTTTAGTCACGCTGTCCACCCCGCTCAGACGACAAGCGCGACGCATGCCACACCCGCCCGGTTCGTTTGTCGATCATCAACCAGACCGGCCGTCATCCCGGCGACACAGGCTGACCATCAGCATAGGGGGCAGCCATTATCGGCTGCGCCCCTGCCACACCACCCGGCATGCGGGTCCGCACCGGGCGGTTCGAGAAGTTGAGGTCATGAGAGCCGGGGCAGACCCAGACGATCAAAGTGATCGATGGTTAGCACGC
>JANOTG010000250.1:0-2990 GCA_031416215.1 Betaproteobacteria bacterium | reverse complement strand
TTCGACCTCGGCCTGGGCTGCGGCATCGCCCAGGGTTACGCGACATTGGGACAGATCGGTTTTGAGGGCCGCTGGGACTACGCGGCGATCGGCAGCGTGACCAATCTGGCGGCGCGCCTGTGTTCGGAGGCCAAGGGAGGGCAGATCCTGGTGGACCGCAAGACCATGGCCAAGGTGGAGGGCCTGGTCGACAGCGTTGCTCTGGGGCCGTTGACACTCAAGGGCTTTACCCACCCGGTGCCAGCCTTCGAGCTGGGTACGCTCAAGGTGGCGGAGTCCGGCGCAGCGGGTTGATGCCGGTGACCAGTGCTGCGGCCAGCAGCACCAGCGCGCCGCCGCTGAAGAAGCCCGGGCTCAGGGGTTCGTCCAGAAACAGATGGGCCCAGGTGACACCAAACATGGGTATGAAAAAGATCGGGCTCATCGAGGCCACGGGTGTCACGTGGCTCAGTATGCGAAGGTGCATCCAGAACGCCAGGCCCGAGGTGATGACGCCCAGCACGGTGACGATGAGCAGACCTTCGGGTGTGAACTGCGCTTGCGGCAGACCCCACAGTCCTGGCGGCAGTACAAACAGGGTGCCCGTTGCATGGATGGGGCCGGCGATCGCCAGCGGATCCATGCGCCGGGTGGCGCGTTTCATCAGCGGCGCCGACAACCCGAAACACAAGGTGCCAAGCAAGGTTGCACCGGTGCCCAGCAGGACTTCCGGTGTCGCTTGCAGCGGCCCCAGCCGCAAGATCAGGGCCAGCCCGGCAAAGCCGCAGACGCAGCCCAGAATCTTGTTGAGCGTCAGCGTGTCCTCCTTGAACCAGGCCGAGGCCAGTGTCGCAAACACCACAGCAGTGGGATTGAGCAAAGCCAGATAAGCCGCGGGCAGATGCAGCGACGCCCAGGAGAACAACAAAAATGGGCCGGCAACCGACACCAGGCCGAGCAGGGTCAACTCGCGCCAGTGTTGCCACGGCCAGCGCTGTCCAACAACGCGCATGATGATCGTCAGCGCCGCGGTGGCAATAGCCATGCGCATCAACGCGGTCATGCCAGCGCCCATTTGCGGGCTGACCACGCGCAGCATCGGGAATGACGCGCCCCACAGTGCCGACAGGGCGATGAGTTGCAGGAAATATCGGATGTTCACCGGGGCGCGCGCTCGCCGACGGTAATACGGTGCAGCAGCCTGTCGTGTCCCTGGTATCCCCCTGTGGCCGCGTGAACCAGGCAGCGGTTGTCCCACAGCAGCAGCATGCCCTGCGACCAGCGATGCCGGTAGACGAATTCCTCGCGCGCCTGGTGTGCAAACAGCTGCGCCAGCAAATCGCCCGCCTCGTCATCCGGCATGCCGTCGATCCCTATGGTGTAGCCCGGGCTGACATACAAGGCGGTGCGCCCGGTCTCGGGATGGACCCGCGCCACCGGCTGCAACTGGGTCGCCATGGCGCTATCGGAATAGACGATGGCCATGGAGCGGCCCTTGTCCTTGGCGCCGTAGCGACCGCCTGGTGCATAACCGCGGCGCGCCGAGTGCACACCCATGGCACCACGCAGACTTTTCTTCAGTGTCGCCGGCAACGCCTCCCACGCGTCGTACTGGTTGGCAAACAGCGTGTCGCCGCCGCGGGGGGGAATGACATCGCCATACAGCAGCGTGGCGGCGGGTGGTTGCGCCAGGAAACTCCAGTCCGAGTGCCAATTGTCGGCAAACAGCGTGCTGGTCTCCGAAGCATCCCGGCGCACCTGGGCCACATGCGGGTGGCCGGGCACGGCACGAAAATACGGATCTTCGCCAAACGGGCCGATGTCCAGGGCAAAACGCTCCAGATCGTCCAGCGACATGGCCTGGCCGCTGAACGCCAGCACCAGGTGTTTCAGCCACAGGCTGCGAATCTCGGCAGACAACGCGGCATCGATGGGGCGCGACAGGTTCAGGCCGTGGATGACGGCGCCGCAGGGCGCATCCTGGGGTACAACGTGCATGCACTGACTGTAGCCCAGGCATGCCTGGGGGACAATGCGCCCTCCGTCTCCCACACCTGGGTCTGTATTCCTTGCGCCACCTCTACTCCCCCGCCGTCCGAACTGAAGCTTCTGCCCTGTGGCAGCTGGCATGGCCGATCCTGATCGGCCAGCTCGCCACCATCGGCATGAGTGTGGCCGATGTGGCCATGGCCGGGCATGTGTCGGCGCAGGACCTGGCCGGGGTGTCGCTGGGTGTGTCGATCTGGCATATCGTGATCGTCACGATCATGGGGCTGCTGATGGCGGTCAATCCGATCGTGTCGCAACACGTGGGGGCGGGCACGCTGGGGCAGATTCCTGGCGTGGTGCGCCAGGCGCTGTGGAATGCACTGGCAGTGGGCCTGCTGGCGATGCTGGTGGCAAATGCGGCGGCGCAGGTTTTTGATGTCATGCACATTGAGCCCGTGGTGCGCGATCTGGCAAAGCAATTTGTGCTGGTGATCAGCCTGGCCCTGCCGGCGTTTTGTTGTTTCCGGGTGCTGTATGGCTACAGCGCCAGCATCAACCAGACCAAGCCGATGATGGTGATCGCCTTGCTGGCGCTGGCGCTCAACGTGTTCATCAACTGGCTGCTGGTGTTTGGCAATCTGGGTTTTCCGCGTCTGGGCGGCCTGGGTTGCGCCTGGTCCACTGTGTTGTGTATCTGGTTCGACCTGCTGGCCATCATCTGGTGGGTACGGCGCGCACCGGCCTACCGTTCGACACAGCCGCTGACCCGTTTTGAGCCGGCACGCTGGAGCGAGATTCGAACCCTGTTGCGTATCGGCCTGCCGATTGGCGTGACCTACTTTGCCGAGACCAGCGCCTTCAGCCTGATCGCCCTGCTGGTGGCCGGTTTTGGCACCACCCAGGTGGCGGCGCACCACATCGCGCTGAATTTTGCGTCGCTGGTGTTCATGGTGCCGATGAGCCTGGGTGTGGCGCTGCTGACGCGTGTCGGGCAGGCGCTGGGTGCTGGTGCCCCGCAGGAG
>JANOTG010000249.1:0-9062 GCA_031416215.1 Betaproteobacteria bacterium | reverse complement strand
TAGTCCGCAGCGTCTTCCTTGCTGCGCATGGCGCGGGTCTCGCCGCTGTCCGGGTCGAACAGCACGGTGGCCTGCTGGATCGCATGGCCGTCCTCGATCTGGTCGATCTGCCACAACACTTCATAGTCAATGGCTTGCTGCATGAACTTGAAACTGTTCAGGTTCTTGATTTCGCGCCGTGTCCCCAACGCGGCACCTGGCCTGCGTACCGAGACGTTGGCGTCGCAGCGAAAGCTGCCCTCTTGCATGTTGCCGTCGCAAATGCCGATCCAGGTCACGATCTTGTGCAGTTCGCGGGCGTAGGCCACGGCTTCGGCGCTGGAGCGCATGTCGGGCTCGGTGACGATCTCCAGCAGTGGCGTGCCGGCTCGATTGAGGTCGATCCCGCTCATGCCGACAAAATCCTCGTGCAGTGATTTGCCGGCGTCTTCCTCCAGATGCGCACGTACCAATCGTACCGACCGTTTTTCGCCGTCCAGGAAGAACTCGACTGCGCCACCCTGCACCACCGGTATCTCGAACTGGCTGATCTGGTAACCCTTGGGCAGGTCAGGATAGAAGTAGTTCTTGCGCGCAAACACGCTGCGTGGCGCGATGTGTGCCCCGATGGCCAATCCAAACCGGATCGCCCGCTCTACCGCGCCCCGGTTCATCACCGGCAAGGTTCCGGGCAGGGCCAGATCAACGGCACAGGCCTGGGTGTTGGGCTCGGCGCCAAAAGCCGTGGAGGCGCGACTGAAAATCTTCGATTGGGTGGAGAGTTGAGCATGGGTTTCAAAACCAATGACGACTTCGTACCCGCGCACCAAGGTGGCAATCGGTGGTGCTGCGGCGCTGGTGGAGTGGCCTGTCATGGTCAAAACCTCGGCGGCTTGCGCCGGTGGTGGTCGGTCACTTGCTGGAACTGGTGTGCCATGGCCAGCAGTCTCGCCTCTTGCAGGTAGTTGCCGATCAACTGCAGCCCCACGGGCAGGCCGCCGGCGCCAAAACCGGCTGGCACACTCATGCCCGGCAAGCCGGCCAGTGAGGCCGGCAGGGTGAAGATGTCGGCCAGGTAATTGGCCAATGGGTCATCGCTTTTTTCGCCGATTTTCCAGGCCACCGTGGGCGCCACCGGGCCGGCGATCACGTCGCAGTCCTTGAATGCCGCTTGAAAATCGTCCGACAACATGCGCCGGATTTTCTGTGCCTGCAGATAGTAGGCGTCGTAATAGCCGTGCGACAACACGTAGGTGCCGATCATGATGCGCCGCTTGACCTCCGCACCGAAACCTTCGGCGCGGGTTTTGCGGTACATGTCGGCCAGGTCGCTGTAGTGTTCGGCGCGGTGGCCGAACTTGACACCATCAAACCGGCTCAGATTGCTCGACGCCTCGGCTGGTGCGATGATGTAGTAGACGGGTATCGACAGACTGGTACGCGGCAACGAGACCGGGACCAGCCGGGCGCCGAGCTTTTCGAATTGCGCCAGCGCAGCGTCCACGACGGCGCCGACGTCGGTTGCGACACCGCTGCCGAAGAACTCCTTGGGCACGCCGATGCGCAGACCGGACAAAGGCTGATCCAGCGCACGTGTGTAGTCCTCGGCTGGCAGGTCGAGCGAAGTGGAGTCCCGGTCCAGGTCCGGCCCACACATCGCGCCAAGCAACATGGCGCAATCAAGGGCACTGCGCGCCATCGGGCCGGCCTGGTCCAGGCTGCTGGCGAAAGCGACCATGCCATAACGCGATGCGCGCCCATAGGTGGGCTTGATGCCGGTGACGCCGCAAAAGGACGCGGGCTGGCGGATGGATCCGCCGGTGTCGGTGCCGGTGCTCGCCGGGGCCAGACGGGCAGCAACCGCCGCCGCACTGGCACCGGACGAGCCACCCGGAATGTGGGCCTCATTCCAGGGGTTACCGACCGCCATAGGACGGGGTTGCCCGATCGGTGCCACAGCCGAGTTTTCGTTCGACGACCCCATGGCGAATTCATCACAATTGAGCTTGCCCAGGCAGACGGCTCCCTGCGCCGCCAGCTTGGCAACCACCGTGGCATCAAACGGAGAGCGGTAACCCTGCAGCATGCGTGAGCCGGCGGTGGTGGGAAAGTCGCGCGTGACGAAGATGTCCTTGTGCGCCAGCGGTACCCCCTCCAAAGGCGCGCCAGCAGCGCGGGCAAGTCGGTCATCGGCCGCGCTGGCCTGGGCCAGGGTGACTGCTTCATCCCGCGCCAGATACATGCCCAGGTGGTCGTGTGCCGCGGCGCGGCGCAGGAAGTGTTGTGCCGTCTCCCGCGCCGAGACATTTCCCTGGCGCAGGCAGTCGACAAGCTGGCTCAGGTCGAGGTCATGAAGTTCTTGTGTCGACAGGCTCATGGTGCGGGCCTTACTCAATGACCCGCGGCACCAGGAACAGGCCGCGTTCCACTGCGGGCGCCGTGCGTTGGTTGGCGTCCCGGTCGTCTGGTTCGCTGACTGCGTCGGCCCGCAGGCGTAAAGCCATGTCACCAACGGTTGCAAACGGATGCTCCAGCGGCAACACGCCGCTGGTATCGACTGCGCGCATCTGGGCCACCGTGTCGAAAAACCCGTTGAGCTGCGTTAGCATGCGCTCGCTTTCGGCCGGAGCAAGTTCCAGGCGCGCAAGTGCGGCGATTCGGGCGAGTTCGTGGGATGACAGTGGCATGGCAGAAAAAACTGGAAATCCGTGTGCCGAGCGTGCCATCGGGCAGCACGAAGCAGGCGTCTGTTGCAGGGGATACGGTATTATCCCGTCTTTGCGCGCCGAAGCAGAAAGCTGCGGTTTTCGGCGCAAAAACGACAACCCATTTGCTGGTCAATATGGCGACGGTGCGCCGAAGTGCTCGCCGTGCCCGAGAGGATTTTGATGTTTGGAGCATTCCGTCAGTACTTTTCTACTGACCTGGCGATTGACCTGGGGACGGCCAATACGCTGATTTTTGTGCGCGACAAGGGCATTGTGCTTGACGAACCTTCTGTGGTGGCCATCCGCCACGAAGGGGGACCCCAGGGCAAGAAGACCATTCAGGCGGTTGGCAAAGAGGCCAAGGCGATGCTGGGCAAGGTGCCAGGAAATATTGAAGCGATTCGCCCGATGAAGGACGGCGTGATCGCCGATTTCACCGTCACCGAGCAGATGCTCAAGCAGTTCATCAAGATGGTGCATCCGCGCAGCATCTTCCGGCCCAGTCCGCGCATCATCATCTGTGTGCCCTGTGGCTCGACCCAGGTGGAGCGGCGTGCCATCCGCGAGTCGGCCCTCGGCGCTGGTGCCAGCGACGTCTATCTGATCGAGGAGCCGATGGCCGCGGCCATCGGCGCCGGGCTGCCGGTGAGCGAGGCCAGCGGCTCCATGGTGGTAGACATTGGTGGCGGCACCACCGAAGTGGGTGTCATATCGCTTGGTGGCATGGTCTACAAAGGCAGTGTGCGGGTCGGTGGTGACAAGTTCGACGAAGCCATCATCAACTACATCCGGCGCAACTACGGCATGTTGATCGGTGAGCCGACCGCAGAAGCCATCAAGAAGAAGATCGGTTCTGCATTTCCGGGCAGCGAAGTGAAGGAAATGGAAGTGCGTGGGCGCAACCTGTCCGAGGGAGTGCCACGCAGCTTCACGATCTCGTCCAACGAGATCCTTGAGGCGCTGACCGATCCGTTGAACAACATCGTTTCGGCCGTCAAGAACGCGCTTGAGCAGACGCCGCCGGAATTGGGTGCCGACATTGCCGACCGCGGCATGATGCTGACCGGCGGAGGCGCCCTGCTGCGCGATCTGGACCGCCTGCTGGCGGAGGAAACCGGCTTGCCGGTGCTGGTTGCCGAGGATCCGTTGACCTGCGTGGTGCGCGGTTGTGGCATCGCATTGGAGCGGATGGACCGACTGGGGTCGATTTTTACCAGCGAATAGCCGAAGCAGGTCGCTGCAAAGCTGCCCATGGTGGCAGCAGGCAGCGACAATAACCACCATGCCGCTTGGTACGCTTGATCGGACTCCGCCACCGTTCTTCCGCCAGGGGCCGTCGGCCCTGTCCAAACTCACGATTTGCAGCGCTCTGGCGGTGTTCCTGATGGTGGCCGACGTGCGTTTTGGCGTCACCCACCCTTTGCGTGCCGTGGTCGCCAGCGCTCTCTACCCGTTTCAATGGCTGGTGTTCAAGCCGGTGGAGTGGGCCGGTGCGGGGTCGCAGTACTTCCAGCAGTTGCATGCCGCACAGCAGGCGAGCGACGCAGCACAACGCAAGATGGCGCACCAGGCGCAGCGCGCCAGCCAGGTCGAGCTGCTCCTGCTGGAAAACGAACGATTGCGCCGACTGCTCGAGTTGCGCCCGCGGCTGGGCACCACGGCCCAGCCAGCGCAGGTGTTGTACGACGCCGCCGACCCGTACAGCCGCAAGATCGTCATCGACAAAGGGCTGGTCGACGGCATCGTCAATGGCTCGCCGGTGATTGACGAGTCCGGCGTGCTGGGTCAGGTCACCCGTGTCTATACGTCGGTGAGTGAGGTGAGCCTGCTGAGTGACCGCGATCAGGCGATTCCCGTGCTCAATACACGCACCGGCAGCCGTGGCGTTGCTTTCGGGGACGGCACACTGGCCGGAGGTGGTCTGGAACTGCGCTACACCTCAGCCAACGCCGATGTGTTGTCGGGCGATGTGTTGTCCACCAGCGGCGTGGACGGGGTGTATCCGCCGGGTCTGGCGGTGGCACGGGTGGAGAAGGTGGAGCGCCGGGTCGACTCGGCGTTTGCGCGCATATCCCTGGCCCCTGTGGGCCTGGTGTCGGGGGCATTGCATGTGCTGGTGCTCAAACCCCTGGTGGCCGAGATTGCCGCCAGGCCGACGGCTGAGCCGAGCATGGCTGCGCCACGCAAATCCTTGCGCAAATGAGGACCGTCGGACCATGATCATGCGCCAGGGCCAGCAACTGTTGTTGCCGGCAAATCCGTTGTTCATCGGCGCCAGCCTGCTGGTGGCGCTGATGCTGAACCTGCTGCAGAACATGGGATTGTGGGGACGCGCCGCCTGGACACCAGACCTGCTGGCGCTGGTGCTGGTGTTCTGGAGCGTGCACCAGCCACTGCGCGTGGGCATCGGTGTGGCATTTGTTTTCGGCCTGGGCATGGACGTGCACCAGGCGGGTCTGCTTGGTGCCCATGCACTGGCCTATTCGTGCATGAGTTTTCTGGCCATCGCCATCCACCGGCGCCTGTTGTGGTTCAGTGTGCCGTCGCAGGCGACGCAGGTGTTTCCCCTGTTCATGATCGCCCACCTGTTGCAGCTGGCCACGCAGATGCTGGGTGGAGGCGTTTTTCCGGGCTGGAGCATGTTTTTCGCCCCACTCATCGAAGCCGCGTTGTGGCCGCTGGTCAGCGTGCTGCTGCTGCTGCCGCAGCGCCGGGCACCTGACCCGGACGCGAACAGGCCGTTATGACCGAGTTGCGCAACATCGAGGCGGACCTGGCGCGTTTTCGCCTGCGCGTATTTGTACTGGGTCTGCTGGTGGTGTCCTGTTTTGTCCTGCTGGCAGGTCGCCTGGTTGTGCTGCAGGTGGTGCGCCACGACGACCTGACCGCACAGGCGGAAAGTAATCGCACGGCCGTCGTGCCCGTGGTGCCCAACCGCGGCCTGATCCTCGATCGCAACGGTATTGTCCTGGCTTCCAACTATTCCGCCTACACGCTGGAAATCACGCCTTCCAAGGTGCCGGCATTGGAGCAGACACTGGCCGGGTTGTCGCAGGTATTGGAGATCACGCCACGAGACCGCAAGCGCTTCAAGAAGTTGATGGAGGAATCCAAGAATTTCGAGTCCCTCCCTATCCGCACCAAGCTGAGCGAGGAAGAGGTGGCGCGTTTTGCCGCGCAGCGTTTTCGTTTCCCTGGTGTGGAGATCAAGGCGCGGCTGTTTCGCAGCTACCCGTACGGTGAGCTGGCAAGCCATGTGATCGGCTACATCGGCCGCATCAACCGGGCCGAAAAGGACCGTTTGGACGAATCCGATGAGCAGGCCAACTACCGCGGTACCGAGTACATCGGGAAACTGGGCGTGGAGCAGAGTTACGAAACGCAGCTGCACGGCCTCACCGGCGTCGACTCGGTGGAAACCTCGGCGGGCGGGCGTGCGGTGCGCAAGCTGGCGAGCCATCCGTCCACCCCCGGCAACACGGTGACACTGTCCATCGACATCAAGCTGCAAAAACTGGTGGAGGACATGTACGGCGAGCGCCGGGGTGCCCTGGTCGCCATCGACCCCAAGAGCGGTGAAGTGCTGGCCTTTGTCAGCAAGCCAACCTTTGACCCGAACCTGTTTGTCGACGGCATCGACACCGAGAGCTGGCAGCAGCTCAATGAATCGATCGACAAGCCGCTGCTCAACCGCGCATTGCGGGGTACTTATCCGCCCGGCTCGACCTACAAACCTTTCATGGCCATGGCCGCATTACATACCGGAAAACGCTCCGCGGCGACGGTGATCAACGATAACGGCTCATGGATGTTCGGTGGCCATGAGTTTCGCAGCCACGGTGACCATGGCCTGGGCCCGGTCGATATGGCAGCGGCGATCTCGAAATCCAGCAACGTCTACTTTTATTCACTGGCCAACGAACTTGGCGTCGACGCCATGCACGATTTCATGAAGCCGCTGGGCTTCGGGCAGATTACTGGCATCGATATCTTGGGCGAGTCGCGCGGCGTGTTGCCGAGCCAGGAATGGAAGCGCAACTATTACAAGCGGCCGGAACAGAAGAAGTGGTACGCCGGCGAAACCATCTCGCTTGGAATCGGGCAGGGTTACAACACCTTCACGATGTTGCAACTGGCGCAGGCCACAGCGGTGCTGGCCAATGGTGGCGTACGCCGTAAACCCCAGTTGGTGATCGCCACCCAGGATTCGGTGACGCGCGCCAAAAGTGTTCTGCCGCCTTCGCCCGCCGTGGATCTGGGTTTCAAACCGGAACATGTCGATGTGGTGCGCAACGCCATGGTGGCGGTCACCGTGGATGGCACCTCGGCCCGCGTCTTTGCCGGGGCAGCCTACCGCTCGGGTGGCAAGACTGGCACGGCGCAGGCGGTGGGCATAGGCGCCAAGGAAAAGTACAACGCCACGCGCATGGAGGAGCATCAGCGCGACCATGCCCTGTACGTCGCCTTTGCCCCGGCCGATGACCCGAAGATCGCGCTCGCGGTGATCGTGGAAAACGCCGGATTTGGCGCGGCACATGCAGCGCCGATTGCGCGACGCGTGTTTGATTACTGGTTGTTGGGGCAGATGCCGAACGACGAGGACATGGCGGCGGTAAAAAAGGGCCAGGCCGGTGCGCCCATTGGCAAGCCAAAGCGGGCGGCGGAGGTCGCCTGGCCTGTTGCGCCATAAAAAGCAAAAAGGCGCCGGGGTCACCAGCGCCTCTTGTCTTGTGCCTTCCCGACAGCGGTTTGCGCCGCCGGTTTGTACGGTTTGTCTCCAGGGCCCTCTGCGGGACAGAACACACGCCGGTCCCCGAGTGGATGCACTGTATGCGCCGTGTCAAGAGGGCGGAATCGGGATTTACCCGTGCAGGTCATGCTGCGCCGCGCCATTCTTGAAGCCTCGGGAGGTCACTGCCGGCGTGCAGTTACGATTGGAGACATGCAAGCCAGATCGCAACCCGTGCAGGAGCCAGCGCCGCAAATTTCCAGCCATGGCGGGCCAGAGCGCTGGTTGGTGGTGCTCGCCGGCAGCTGGTCGGCGGCGGCGATGGCGCAGCCGCAAGTCTGGGATGGCGTGCGTGCGAGTCTTGTGGAGCATACATCGCGATGCGGCGACAACAGCCAGTGGGACCTGCGAGCGTTGGACCGCCTGGACCATACGGGTGCGCAGCTGCTGTGGAATACCTGGAGCAGACGTTGGCCTGGCGAGGTGCTGGCGTCGCCGGCGCAGCGCGCCATGCTGGACCGGGTCGCGCGCTACTCGGTCGGCCCGCCGCAACCGTTGCGGCGCAGTTTGTGGAATCGCTTCCTCGGCCTCGGTGAACTGGTCTACCAGCTGGCAGACCACGGACGCGACCTGATTCGCCTGGTCGGTCAGTTATTGCTCGACGGTGTGCGGCTGGCACGCGCTCCGCGTGACGGGCCGTGGCGCGATGTGTCGGGTCACCTGTATCGAATTGGCGCGACCGCCCTGCCGATCACGGCCCTGGTGGGTTTTCTGATTGGCGTGGTGCTGGCCTACCTGATGGCGCAACAGCTGCGCAAGTTCGGTGCCGACGCCTTCATTGTCGATGTGCTGGGCATCGCACTGATCCGTGAACTCGGCCCGGTTCTGGCAGCCATACTGCTGGCCGGTCGTTCCGGTTCGGCGATCACGGCGCAAATCGGCGTGATGCGGGTGACTGAGGAACTCGACGCCATGCGTGTGATGGGTATTTCGCAGGGGTTTCGCCTGGTATTGCCGCGTGCGCTGGCGATGGCCATCGCCATGCCGTTGGTCAGCGTGTGGACCACGGCGGCAGCACTGTTTGGCGGCGTCCTGGCATCGGACCTGGTCATGGGCATCAGCCCGAGTTACTTTCTGTCGGCATTGCCTGCAGCGGTGCAGGTTTCCAACCTGGCCCTGGCGGTTTCGAAGTCGATTGTGTTTGGCGTGATGATCGCGCTGGTGGGTTGCCACTTCGGCTTGCGCATCAAGCCCAATACCGAAAGTCTGGGCGAGGGCACAACCGCGTCCGTTGTGACTTCGATCACTGCGGTGTTGCTGGCCGATGCGCTGTTTGCCGTGGTGTTCAAGGACGTTGGCATATGACGCAGCTGCCCAATGTGGTCGAGATCCGCAAGTTGTGGTCGATGTTCCAGGTGGCGGGACGCGAGATCGTGGTCCACAAAGACCTGGACCTGACGATCGAGCGCGGCGAGCTGGTGTCCCTGGTCGGAGGGTCGGGCAGTGGCAAGACCGTGATGTTGCGCACCATCCTCGGGCTGGAGGTGCCGGCGCGCGGCAGCGTCACGGTGCTGGGCCGACCGGCGGAGCAACTTTCGGATCGCGGCGCGGCGAGCCGCGTTGGCATGTTGTTCCAGCACGGCGCC
>JANOTG010000248.1:0-2786 GCA_031416215.1 Betaproteobacteria bacterium | reverse complement strand
CCCATCTCCGGCACATCCGCATACGGGAAACAATGCGCCGCCGACACCGACAACACGCCGTTGTGGCCTTCCAGGGCGCTCATCTTGTCCACGAAGGCGCGCATGGGCTGGATGGTGGTCGGGTAGCTGCCGATCATGCGGCAGTCACACAGCGACATCACGGGTTTTATCTTGCCCCGCACCGTCTGCAGGATGAGCTCGACCAGCTCCTCGCCGCGCGCCACGAAGTCGGTGTGCGGGAACTCCTTGAAGCAGATGATCACAGTCGCATTGCGTACCCGTTTGGCCGTCATATGGCAATGCGGGTCAAGTTCCACACCGATCGGCACCTGCGGCCCGACGATCAAACGTACGTGTTCGATCAGGTCGCCTTCACAGTCGTCATAACCGTCGGCCACCATGGCACCGTGCAGGCCGAGCAAAACGCCGTCCAGTGGCAACGCGGCACGCAGTTGCCCCAACACCTCGTCCCGCAGCTGTTCGTAGGCAGCGCGCGCCACCGTGCCGGCCGGCTCGGCCCAGGAACACGACCCTTCGATCAGGGTCCAGCCCTCGGCCCGGGCACGTCGGCGCGCCACCCATAGCGGCGCCGTGCACAAGGTCGGGTCGGGCGGGTGTTGTCCCGGCGCCGCATAGAAGGCGTCGTGAAAACTCTCCAGTGCCGTCGGGATCGGCGCGAAGGTATTCGTTTCGGTACCAATGGAAGCGGCAAACAGTCGCATGCAGAGTCTCCGTGAAGGTGTTGTAAAGCCACTCTCGAACATCCATTCTGAACCATCCGGTCCGGGCCACCTAAAATGCTTTCCCGGCCAGTTGAGCCGATTGCGCAGCATCCCATGGACTACCCCGGAAACCTTTTTGTTGTTGCCGCCCCCAGCGGCGCCGGCAAATCCAGCCTTGTCAAGGCGCTGATGGAGCTCGACTCCCATGTGCGGCCGTCGGTGTCGCACACCACGCGGCCACCACGCGGGCAGGAAAAGGATGGCCGGGAGTACTACTTTGTATCGCCGGCGGAATTCGAGGCCATGGTGCATGCGGACGGCTTTGTCGAATGGGCCGAAGTGCATGGCCACCGCTATGGCACCTCGCGCAAGGCGATTTCCGAACGCATGCAAGAAGGCTCCGACGTCGTGCTGGAGATCGACTTCCAGGGTGCACTGTCGATCAAGCGGCTGTTCAGCAACGCCGTTTCCATCTTCATCCTGCCTCCGAGCTGGGAGGAGTTGCGCTCTCGTCTGGAGAGGCGTGGCGAGGATGCGGCGCAAACCATCGAGCTGCGGCTCAAGAATGCAGCGGTGGAAGTGGCACAGGTTGGAGAGTTCGACTTCGTTATAATCAACGAGTTGTTCGACCGCGCTTTGTTTGATCTCAAAGCCATCGTTCATGCACAGCGCCTGAAGTTCGAAGCCCAGCGCCGTGCCCGCGCCGCAACCTTCCGCGCCCTGAACATTCCCTGACATCTATTGGAGACACCATGGCCCGCATCACTGTCGAAGACTGCCTGATCCAGATTCCGAACCGCTTTCAGCTCGTGCTTGCCGCCACCTACCGCGCGCGCATGTTGAGCCAGGGCCATGCGCCAAAGATCGAGAGCAAGAACAAGCCGGGCGTGACCGCATTGCGCGAGATCGCCGCCGGCAAAATCGGCATTGAAATGCTCAAGAAGGTCCCGCTGTAAACGGCATCCGCCGCGCCTGACCGTGGCACCCGCAGGGGTGCCTTTTTTTTTGCGCACAGCTTGGACGCAAAGGCTATATTCGAGGGGTGAGTACCTCCATCAGTCCACCCGCCCCGCCCAAACGCCGCGTTCGCAAGGCGCCCGAGGCTGCCCCGCTGAGTCCGGCGGCCATGAACGCCGCGTCAGCCAGTTTTGCGGCGCTGGTGTCCAAGCTGGAGTACCTGCCGGCGGCGGACATCGAACGGGTCCGACAGGCCTACCGGTTTTCCGACGAGTCGCACCTGGGGCAGATGCGTAACAGCGGCGAGCCCTATATCACCCATCCAATTGCAGTTGCGGCACAGTGCGCCGACTGGAAGCTCGACGCCCCGGCGCTGATGGCAGCGCTGTTGCACGACACGATGGAGGACTGCGGTGTCACCAAAATCGAATTGATCGAGCGCTTCGGCTCGCAGGTGGCGGAGCTGGTGGATGGCCTGACCAAGCTGGACAAGCTGCACTTCACGACGCGTGAGGAGAATCAGGCGGAGTCGTTTCGCAAGATGCTGCTGGCAATGGCGCGCGACGTGCGGGTCATTCTGATCAAGCTGGCCGACCGTTCACACAACATGCGTACGCTGACCAAGGTGGCGCGCGGCAAATGGAGCCGCACTTCGGTGGAGACCTTGGAAATTTACGCGCCCATCGCGCACCGGCTCGGGCTGAACCAGGTCTACCGAGAGCTGCAGGACTTGTCGTTTGCCCATTTGCACCCCTGGCGGCACGCAGCCCTGTCAAAGGCGGTGGAAAAGGCACGCAGCCATCGGCGAGACCTGATCGGCCGGGTACAACGCGAGCTCGACGCGGCATTTGCCGCCAGTGGCTTGGCAGTGCGTATTGCCGGACGCGAGAAGTCGGTTTATTCCATTTACCGCAAGATGGACCAGAAACACCTGAGTTTTGCGAAAGTTACCGACATTTACGGCTTTCGGGTCATCGTACCCAGCCAAATCGACTGTTACACCGCTCTGGGTATCCTGCACCAGCTCTACAAACCGGTGCCGGGGCGCTTCAAAGACCATATTGCGATAGCCAAGCTCAACGGTTACCAGTCGCTCCACACCACTCT
>JANOTG010000247.1:0-1540 GCA_031416215.1 Betaproteobacteria bacterium | reverse complement strand
GACTACCCTGGCGCCTCGCCCGAGGTGGTGGAGAGCGAAGTCACGCGCAAAATGGAAGAAGGCGTGAACTCCATTGCCGGCATCAATGCGCTGACGTCGCGCACCTACGAAGGCCAGTCGGTGGTGGTGATCGAGTTCGGCCTGCACATCGATGGCCGCAAAGCGGCGGAAGATGTGCGCGAGAAAGTCGCCGCCATCAAGCCACTGCTGCGCAGCGAGGTGAAAGAGCCGCGTGTGCTGCGTTTCGACCCGTCGGCACGGGCGGTGTGGTCCGTCGCCGTGTTGCCCGAGGCAGACGCCGGCGGCAAGACCATGTCGGCGGTCGAGCTGACCAACTGGGCCGACCAGAACTTCAAGAAGCGGTTGGAGAACGTGCGTGGTGTCGGCTCGGTGACACTGGTCGGCGGCACCAAGCGCGAGATCAACCTGTATCTCAAGCCGGTGGCGATGGAGGCGTTTGGCCTGACACCGGAGCAGGTCGTGGCAGCCGTGCGCAGCGACAACCAGGACCTGCCGGTGGGCGCCGTGCGCTCGCTCGAACGCGAGCGCGTGGTGCAGATCGAGGCGCGACTGGATCGGCCCGAGGAGTTTGGCAAGATCATCGTGGCGCGCAAGAACGGCACGCCGGTGCGGCTGGAGCAGATCGCCAACGTCGTCGACGGAGCCCAGGAGGTGGACAGCCTGGCGCTGTACAACGGCAAACGTACCCTGCTGCTGACGGTACAGAAATCGCAGGACGAAAACACCATCGCGGTGGTCGATGGCCTGCACAAGGCCATGGCCGAAATGCAGAAACAGTTGCCTCCCGGCTTGCGGCTGGAGCAAATCACGGACGGCTCGCGGCAGATCCGGGTGTCGGTGGAAAACGTGCGCCGCACCCTGATCGAAGGGGCTGTGCTGACGGTGCTGATCGTGTTCCTGTTCCTCAATTCCTGGCGCTCGACCGTGATCACCGGCCTGACGCTGCCGATTGCCATCATCGGCACCTTTTTGTTCATGAACATGATGGGGTTCACCATCAACATGATCACGCTGATGGCACTCAGCCTGTGTGTCGGCTTGCTGATCGACGATGCGATCGTGGTGCGCGAGAACATCGTGCGCCACGTGCAGATGGGCAAGACGCCGTACCAGGCCTCGTTGGACGGCACCCAGGAAATCGGTCTGGCGGTGCTGGCCACCACGCTGTCCATCGTGGCGGTGTTCATGCCGATCGGCTTCATGGGCGGCATCATCGGCAAGTTTTTTCACGAGTTCGGCCTGACGATCGTGGCCGCCGTGCTGATCTCGATGTTCGTCAGCTTCACACTGGACCCGATGTTGTCGTCGATCTGGCACGACCCGAGCATCGACGGCCATGGCCAGGTGCAGGAGCGCCGCTCCTGGTACGACAAGAGCATAGGCCGCGTCACCGGCTGGTTTGACCATGGGACACACTGGCTGGTGGACCAGTACCAGGCGGTTCTGCGCTGGTCTCTGGCGCACAAGTTGTCCACGGTGTCGCTGGCTGTGGTCATCTTTGCCAGCAGCGTCGCCATGG
>JANOTG010000246.1:0-3520 GCA_031416215.1 Betaproteobacteria bacterium | reverse complement strand
AGCCCGTGTTTACCCAACCAGGGGCGCAACTTGCCGTCAACCTGAACCTTCTCCTGCAGCGACTTGAGTGCGTCAAGCCGCGCGGACAATGCGGCAAGACTGGCGGACTCGCCATTCACGCTGCGCTGGCAGTCGCGTCGCGCCTGCTCCAAAGCGGGCAAAGCCTCCTGCAATGCGTGCAACTGCTGCTCCGCTGCAGCTGCCAGTGTGGTCGCCTGTGCCAGTTGTTGCTCCAGGCTGGCCAGCGCCGTCTGGTCAGGAATTTGCAGGGCCTTTTGATCGGCATCGAGTCGCTCGCGGCGGTTGCCCAATTGCCGCACCTGTTCCTGCATGCTGCGTTGCTCGGCGGCCAGCACCTGGATCTGCTGCTGCACCAGGCCCACGGAGGCACGTTGTTCGTTGGCGCTGTGTTGCGCCGCACGTTGCGCGTTTTCGAGCGCTGGCAATTCCAATGCCTGCTGTTCCACCTGCGCCGACAGCACGGAATTTTGTTGTGTGGCCTGTTCTGCCTGACCAGCCAGCAGTGTGATTTCTGTCTGGGCGGCAGCGAGCCGGCCTGCCCATAGTGCGGATTGCTCTCGAAGCGCTACCAGGCGCTGCTCGACGCGTTGACGCGCCTCGACAACAAAACGGATCTCGGCCTCCAGCCGTCCGACCTCGGTACTGGCCTCGTACAAAAGGCCCTGCGCCTGATTCACCTGGTCGCCGGCGGAGTAGTGCGCCTGCCGCACCGCCTCCAGTTCGGCTTCCACATGACGCAGATCTGCGACCCGCGCATGCATGTCGGTCACCGCAACCTCCACCTGCTGCTGCAACCGCGACTGCTCCTGGCCGGCCTCGCCCAGCTTCAAAAACCAGAGTTGGTGCTGCTTCAAATGCACGTCGTCCTGCAGCGCCTTGAACTTCTGCGCCACCTCGGCCTGTTTTTCCAGGCGTTCCAGGTTGCTGCCGAGCTCGCGCAGTATGTCCTCCACCCGCGTCAGGTTCTCCCGCGTATCGCTCAAGCGGTTCTCGGTCTCGCGTCGGCGCTCCTTGTACTTCGAGACGCCAGCGGCCTCTTCAAGGAAAAGGCGCAACTCTTCGGGTTTGGATTCGATGATGCGGCTGATCGTGCCCTGGCCGATGATGGCGTAGGCGCGCGGGCCGAGCCCGGTGCCCAGAAATACATCCTGCACGTCGCGGCGGCGCACCGGCTGGTTGTTGATGTAGTAGCTGCTGGTGCCGTCGCGCGTCAGCACCCGCTTTACCGCGATTTCGGCAAATTGGCCCCACTGGCCGCCGGCACGGTGATCGGAATTCTCGAACACCAGTTCGACACTGGAACGGCTGGCCGGCTTGCGCGACGTGGTGCCATTGAAGATCACATCCTGCATCGACTCGCCGCGCAATTCGCTGGCGCGGCTCTCGCCCAGCACCCAGCGCACCGCGTCCATGATGTTCGACTTGCCGCAGCCATTGGGCCCGACCACACCCACCAATTGGCCAGGCAGGCTGAAATTGGTAGGCTCCGCGAAGGACTTGAAGCCGGACAGTTTGATGGAATGGAGGCGCACGACGGAACTGGCAGTTGGGCGATGAAACAGTGTCAAGAACCATGGCGGGGCGCAGCCTGGCGGACCCCGGCATGATACCTTGTCAGGTCGCTGCAACAGCTGGGCAAACCGTGCAATTTCACCTGCGACGACCCGTACCTGCGTGTTAGCATTTGTATCCAGTTCGGACCTGCCAGATTGCTCAGGCAGAGCCGCCTCCATGACCTGCCGGGAGCACCCATGAAGAACCCCAAGGACGAGATTGACGATCCCAGGCGCCTGTTGTTGATTCGTGCCTTGTCCGCTGGTTTGCTCGGGCTCTCGGTTCCGGCGGCGCAGGCAATCACCTTTGGCATTTTTGGCAGTCGCCCCAAAAAGCTGCCAGACGGTCAGTCGATCTACGGTCTTTCGGGCCAGGTCACCGTGAACGACAAAGAGGCCACGCTGGCGACCCCGATTCGCGCTGGTGACACGGTGCAAACCGCACAAAACAGCGAAATCGTATTTGTCGTCAACACGCACTCGATGATTCTGCGCGGCGACAGCAAGCTGGTGATCGACAAGCCGGACACCTCACCCGAGTCGCTGCTGATTGGCGGCTTGCGCATGATCAGCGGCAAGTTGCTGTCGGTGTCGCGCAATTCACCGATGCGCCTGACCTCGGCCACGGCCACCATCGGCATTCGCGGTACCGGTTTTTACATCGAATCCGACCCAGAACGCACGTACTTCTGCACCTGTTACGGCGCCACCGACGTGCAGGCCACGGCCGACCCGACCAGCCGCGAGACCATTGCCGCCAAACACCACGATCGGCCGGTTTATATCGTCAACGATGGTGGCGCGGGCAACAACATCCGCAACGCGCCGTTTGTCAACCACACGGACCAGGAATTGGCCTTGATCGAGACCCTGGTCGGACGCAAGACGCCGTTCGTGTTTTCGAACGACGTGTACACCGGGCCGCGACGTACCTATTGATGGATGGCGCGGCCGGCGCGGTGCCGGCAAAGACATTGAGGGTCCGAAGCAGACCGCGCCAAAGCCGCGGTTGCCATCTCAGAACTCTGGCGCGCCTCGCACTATCCAGCTGACGAACTTGTCGTAGTCGGCCCGGTCCGGATGCCCGGGCGGGTTGCCAGTCACCTTAAACGCATCGCGCTCGCCACCGTTATGGTGGTTACCGGAGGGCTTGCGCAACAATGGGCTGGCTATCCAATCCGTCATGTTGACCCGGCCACGCAACTCGGTATAGAAAAAGTGGTCGTTGAGGGCGCTGTTCTCGGTTCCAGGGCCAGTGCCTGCGCGGTCATAACTGGAATACCAGATTGGCGGTATCACGGTAAGGTTGCCCCCAGCCTTGTGGCAGGTGAGGCAACCGCCTGCGCCCACCTGCAACGTGGCCTTGATTGCGGCGAAGTTCACGGTTGCAGGGTCGTACAGCAAAGTGCTGTCCACGGCAATCTGCAAGACCGCTGCAGCGCTGGTTGCCGAGCCCTTGGTGGTCACCAGTTGCACCTGGTACAAACCATCTGTCAGCGCAGTGAACGTCGGTGTCGCTGATGCCGTGTTGGACAACGTGGCGCCTGCCGGGCCGCCGATCAATGTCCACTGATAGGCGGTCGAATACAGGCTCATTGCCGCGCTCAGTGTGGTGGCACCAGGCTTCACTACACGGTCTGGCCCTGGGTCGGCAATCGGACGTTCTGGCTGCAAATCGCCGTCCGCAAACGAGCCTCCCGCGGTCACGCTCTTCAGATAGGTGGCATGGTCTGCAGCATGGCCACTGTGCTGTGAAATTTGTCGTAGATCAGTTTGGCCAGCGGCATGTTGCCACGATCCACGATGTGCGCCTTGATGCGGTCTTTGTAACTGTCGAAATGCTGAAAGGTCTCGAAGCTGACATCGGCCTGATTCCCGGTGCCGCGCAACAAATGGCAGACGCGGCAGGCTTCCGCCTGCACGGTGAGGTAGAGCGGCCTCTGGCC
>JANOTG010000245.1:0-22229 GCA_031416215.1 Betaproteobacteria bacterium | reverse complement strand
GACCACAACTGGCGCATCGTGAGGTTGCCGATCTTGCAGGCGACGAACAGGCAGATACCCACCGGCGGCGAGATCAGGCCCAGTGTCACGCTGACAATCATGACCATGGAGAAATGCATATCGTCGATGCCCATGCTGCGTGTGATCGGCAGCAGCACCGGCGCCAGCAGTAGCAGGGCCGGGCCAGAGTCGAGTGCCAGACCGATGATCAGGAACGCGACCACGCATACCAGCAGAAAAGTCTTCGGATGCTCCTTGAAGACCGAAACGATCGCCGCCGTTCCTTCAGCAACACCGGCCAAAATGAGCACGTAATTGACCACCTCGACTGCCGCGATCAGCAGGAACAGGCCGGCCGTCAGCCGCGCCGAACTGCGCGCCGCCCGCAGAAAACCCGACAGATCGAGGTTGCGGAACACGAACGTGCCCAGAAACGCCGCATACACCACGGCGATGCCGCCGGCCTCGGTCGGCGTGAAGGCGCCCGAGACCGTACCAATCACGATAAAGGCCGGCAAGCTCAGCACCAGGCAACTGTCCAGAACCAGGCGCGGCACTTCGCTCCGTGTTACCACCACCGTCGCCACCGGCAGCTTGCCGCCGCGCCCGCGCCAGTAGACCACCAGGCCGCAGGCGACACCCAGCAACAGGCCCGGGACAATGCCCGCAAGGAACAGGTTGAGCACCGAAATGTCGGCCACAGCGGCATACAAGACCATGATCACGGAAGGTGGGATGATCGGGCCGATCACCGACGCCGCCGTCACCAGCGCGGCGGAAAAGGCCTTGCTGTAGCCCTCCTTCGCCATGCCGTTGATGAAGATCTGGCCCAGCGCGGCGATGTCGGCCACGGCAGTGCCGGAGATGCCCGAGAACATGATCGCCGCAAGGATCGCCGCGTACGCGCTGCCGCCCCGGATCCGACCCACGATGATCTGCGCCAGATGGATCAGCCGTTCGCTGATACCTCCACGCGTCATCAATTCGCCCGCCAGTATGTAAAACGGCGCGGCCATCAGCACGAACGTGTCCAGGCCGGAGAACATGCGCGAGATCACGTTGAGCTGTTGTTCGCCGGTGAACCACAGGGCAACGGCACCTGCCAGGGCGAACGAATATCCGATCGGCAGACCGGCCACCAGCAACACCACCAGGGCAATGGCAACTATGGTCACAAGAACACCTCCGTGCTGCGCACTGCGGTGCGAGCGTGCTTGGGGCGGCCCGGCGCGGCGCTCATGGCAGCGGCACCACATCCGTATTGGGAAAAAGCGCGACGGCCATTTTGTGAACGGTCACCAGCGCCAGAAGAATGCCACCCACCACGGTGGCACCATACACATACAACATGGGAAGGCCGGTGGCCGGCGCCGTCTGCATGCCATTGAGAATGCAGAACTTGACACCCTGCCAGACGATCAGCGCACAAAAAGCGAGGATGACCAGTTGCAAAAAGGCCTGGTGAAAGGCCTGAAAGCGGCGGCTTTTCACCTCCAGAAAGAGATTCATGTCCATGTGGTCACCATACAGGCTGGCCGCTGCTGCACCGACAAAGGTCAACCAGACCGTGGTGTAGCGCACCATCTCCTCGGTCCAGAACAGCGGGTCGTTCATGACATAGCGGGTAAAAACCTGGGTCACGTTGAGTACCACACTGACCAGCAACAACCAGCCGATCACATGGTCCGACACGACACCGGCTGCCCGCCCAAAGCGGTGGATCCAATTCATGGGAAATTCCTCGCAGCGGCCCGGCCGATCCTATTGCCGGGTCGGGCCACCGGTTGCCAGTCGATGACGGTCAGTTGGCGTAGGACCTGCGTGCCGTCTCGCGCACGGCTTCGAGCAGTTTGTCGACCACCGGGCGGCCCACCTGGGATGCGATGAACTCGATCACCGGCTCCTGGCTGGCCTTGCGGAAGGACTCCTTCTCGGTCGGTGTATTCACGTGTACCTTGGTGCCGGCATTGCGGATCTTCTGGATCGCCTGCAGGCTGTCTTGCGCCTTGCGCGAGTTGGCGACTTCGGCGTGCATGGAAGCACCGTCCATCAGTATCTGACGCATGTCGGGACTCAAGCCCTGAAACACCCGGTCGTTGATGATGATGTAGTGCAGGCCGTAGATATGCTCATTGACCGACATGAACTTCTGCACCTCGAACAGCTTGCCATCCCAGATCGTCCCGGCAGCGTTTTCCTGGCCGTCCACCACACCCTGCTTGAGCGAGGTGATCAACTCGGGAAAGGCGATCGGCGTCGCGGCGGCTCCCATGGAACGCATGAAGTTGACATACACCTGCGACTGCATGGTGCGCATCTTCAGGCCCTTGAGATCGTCCGCAGTCTTGATTTCGCGCGTGTTGTTGGTCAGGTTGCGAAAACCATTCTCCGACAGCGCCAGGGTGCGGATGCCCGTGGCCTTGCGCATATCATCATTGAGCTCGCGCACGAACGGGCTTTTCATGAATTCCCATGCCACAGGTGACGACGGAAACAGGTAGGGAATCTGGAACACCTGCATCGGCTTGTGGAAACTGCCCAGCACCGAGTCGTCTGTCAACGCCATCTCCAGCGTGCCGTTCTTGACCTGTTCGGTTACCTGCAGCGAGCCGCCAAAGGTATTGAAGAAAAGGCGGATCTCGATCTCGCCGCCACTCTTGAACTCCACATACTCCTTGAGTGCCTTCATTCCCATGATTTCGCCACCGCCACTCTCGGGCGCGCCGATGGAAAACTTGAGTATGGTCTTGGCAGATGCTGCGCCGGCGAGCGACAGTGCCGCAACGGTCAGAAGTGTGGATACCAATTGTCGAATACGCATGCTGATGTCTCCTGGTTGATTGATACACGGTTTGCGAAGGAAAACTGACTTCTTGTTCTGATGACACACACACGGCCCGCACGACCCCCCATCCCCGCGAGCCCCCGGCAAATGCGCTTTGGCGAACCCATGCTACGCAAGCTCCCGGCGGGCGTCAATGATCGCCGGACGACATGGATAGGCACGCGGCTGCTCACAGCGGCACTCCGGTCGGCTTTTCGATGGCATTCTTGAATGTTGCCAGCCAGCGCGCAGCAAGTGCACCGTCGACGGCCCGGTGGTCGGCGGCCAGGACCACCGTCATCATGGTCGCCACGGCCAGTTGTCCATTCAGCACAACAGCCCGCGGCTCGGCGACGCCAACCGCAAGAATCGCAGCCTGCGGCGGGTTGATCACCGCGGTGAATTCCGGCACACCAAAACTTCCCAGACTGGATACGGTGAATGTGGCGCCACGCTGGCTACCTGGCGCCAGGCTCGCACTGCGTGCCCTGGCCATCAGCTCGGCCAATTCATGGGCAATCTGTGCCACGGACTTCAGGTCTGCATCGTTGATGACCGGCGTCAGCAATCCGTCCTCGACCGCCACTGCCATCCCGATGTTGACCTTGCGGTAACGGCGGATTGCCGCATCGGTGTACGAGGCGTTGACACCGGGCACGGCTTTGAGTGCAAGCGCCGCTGCATGGAGCACATACGCGTTGATGGACGGCCGGGTGGCCGGGGGGCCGCAGTAGCCCCCGCGCAGGCGCAGCACGGCGTCCATGTTGCAGTCCATGCGCAGGTGGATATGCGGTACCTGTTGTTTGGAGTCGGTCAGTCGACGTGCGATCAGGGTACGACCGATGCCGTTGGGAACGTCGTCGAACGGCACGTCTGGCAGGGCCTGCGGTTTTACCGGCGGATGGTCGGTTGTCGCCCTCCCCAGCAGCGCTTGTATGTCGGCGCGCACCACACGCCCTTGTGGTCCGCTGCCCGCGACGGCGGACAAATCCACCCCATGGGTTCGCGCCAGCGCGCGCGAAACGGGGCTGGCAAAACGCCGCGCCTGGCCGGTGGAGCGTGCCGCAGGATTGGTCATCATCGGGCCCCAACCAGCTCGATGACGGCGATTTGCTGCCCCATCTGAACTGTCGCGCCCTCTTCCTGCAATAGCTGCACGATCTTCCCGGAACATGGGGCCTCGACCTCCACCACCGCCTTGTCGGTCTCGATCTCCACCACCAGTTCGCCGGCGCTCACGCTGTCTCCCAGTTTTTTGACCCAGCGGATCAGCTTGCCTTCGCTCACCGTGAGGTCACCAAACGGCATCATCAGCGGTTCGCCCTGTGCCATCGAGGGCGCGCCGCTGGCGGCAGTTGCCTTGGGCGGCGGCGGTACCGCAGGCTGCAGGGTCGCGCTCTGCGCAGCGATAGTCTTTGTCAGGGTCGCAGGTGCCATGGACGCCAGCGCAACACCGCTGCGCGCCCGGCGCGGCGGCCTCGCCTCCCCAGCAATCACCTGCAAGCTGGCGGCCACAATCGATTCGACGCTGATGCGCATGGCCCGCTCCAGTACGGGAGCAAACGGGTGACTCATGCTGTCGGTGTGCAAACGCGCCACCGGCGCATCCAGGTAATCAAAAGCCAGCTCGTTCATGGCCTGGCCGAGTTCGGCACCCACGCCACACATGGCCCAGCCTTCGTCGGCCACCAGCAGGCGGCCGGTCTTTCGCACGCTGGCGGCCACCGTGTCCACATCCAGCGGCTGAATCGTGCGCAGGTCGATCACCTCGCAGGAAACGCCCTGCTCTTGCAGTGCCTGTGCTGCCTGCAGGGCCAGATGCACGATCTGTCCTGCGCTGGCAATCGTCAGGTCAGTACCGGCGCGGGCAATACGCGCCACACCAAACGGCACCAGATGGTCCCCGGTGGGTACCTCGCCCTTGGTCGCGAACAGTGCCTTGGTTTCCAGCATCAGCACCGGGTCACCGGCGCGCAATGCTGTTTTCATCAGGCCCTTGGCATCCGCCGGTGTGGACGGCACACAGACGATGAGGCCGGGCACATGGGCCCACATTGGGTGGTACATACCGCTGTGGTGCGGCCCGGCCGAGCGCACCATGCCGGCGCCGGCGCGAATCACCACCGGGGCCTGCATCTGCCCGTTGCTCATGTAGCGCAGTTTCGCCGCCTGCAGCACGATCTGCCCGGCGGCCTCGAACAGGAAGTCGGCAAACATCAGGTCGGCGACACAACGCGCCCCGGTTGCGGATGCGCCCAGCGCAGCCCCGGTGAAACCGAGCTCCGAGATCGGTGTGTCCACCATGCGCTGGGCGCCGAACTCCTGGTACAGGTTCTTGGTGTGCGCGAAGGTGCCGCCGCGTTCTCCCGTGCCCTCACCAAAATACATGATGAGCGGGTCACGCCGCATCTCTTCGGCCAGGCCATCACGCACCGCGTCGAGCCAACTGGTGGTGACGGTCATGGGGTCGGCCTCCACCGTGCGCAACGCGGCTGGCGGGTTGAGTGGCTCGGCATAGATATGCAACGCCACCGTGGCTGGATCGGGCTCGGGCGAATTGCGGGCGAATTCGATGGCCTGTTGCACCTGTGCCTTGACGCGTTCTTCGATCGCGTCGATCTGCGCCTGGTCCGCCAGGCCGCGGCCCAGCAGCCAATGCTCACGCAGCATGCGTATCGGATCACGTTTGGCCCAGGCATCCACCTCCGCCTGGGTGCGGTAGGTGCCGACGACCGAGTCGCCTTCATGGTGCGCCACCACGCGGTAGGTCTTGACCTCGATCAGCGTCGGACCCTCGCCGCTGCGAGCCCGTCGGGTGGCCTCCTGCATCACCAGCCAGACCGCCAGCAGGTCGTTGCCATCCACCGCCACGCCGGGTATGCCGTAGGCGGCAGCCCGGGTGGCGATCTCCGGGTTCAGCGTGGCATTGGAGAGCGCGGTGGCAGTGGCATACAAGTTGTTCTCGCAGACAAACACCGCTGGCGCCTTTTGCACCCCGGCAAAGTTGAGCGACTCATGAAAGGCGGCATGGTTGGTGGCGCCATCGCCGAAGAAGGCTACACCGATGTCGTCCGTACCGCGCGCGCGGGCGCTCAGGCCGGCCCCGACGGCGGAGGGCAAGCCGCCCCCGACCAGGCCATTGGTGCCAAACAGCCCGCAGGACGGATCGTACAGATGCATGGTGCCGCCGCGCCCGCCGCAACAACCGTCGCGTTTGCCGTACAGCTCGGCCATCAAGGTGTTCGGGTCCATTCCCTTGGCCAGTGCATGGCCGTGGCCGCGGTGCGTGCTGGTGATCCAGTCCGTCTTGCGAAGATGCGCGCAGATGCCCACGCCCGAGGCCTCCTGGCCGATGTACAGGTGCAGGAAACCCGGCGTCTCGCCCTTGCGGCAGGCCACCTGCGCGGCCAGCTCGAAGCGGCGCAGCAGCAGCATCTGCTGGTACAGGCGCAGCAGTTCTGCCGCCGTCAGGCCGGCAGGCAAGGCCACAGCCGGTGTCTCTGCAAGGCGCGTGTTCATGGTTCGTCCAATCCTCAGAAGTCGCGGCTGATACCCGCAGTCCAGCCGCCGTCCACGGTCAGCACATGGCCGGTGATGTAGGAGCTCTCGGGCGCGGCCAGGAACAGCACCGCATGTGCCATCTCCTGCGTCGTACCGGGCCGGCCCATGGGAATGTGGTCCATCAGGCGCTGGTGCAGGCTTTGCGCTTCGCTGCCGGCGTTGCGGATCCAGTTCTCCCAGCCCGGGGTCTGGGTCGAACCCGGCGCAACGGCGTTCACCAGCACGTTGTCAGCCGCCAACTCCAGCGCCATCGATTTGGTCAACGCCACCACACCGCCCTTGGCCGCGATGTAGGAGCTTTGCAGCCGCGCCGGCAGCAGGCCCAGCACCGAGGCGATGTTGACGATGCGCCCGCCCTTCTGGCGTCGCATGATGGCGGCTACGGCGCGGCTGACCAGGAACACGCCGGTCAGGTCGATGCGGATCAGGCGATCCCAGGCCTCGATGTCGAAGGCATCCACCGGTTGGCGTCCCGCGGCCGGCACACCGATGCCTGCGTTGTTGACCAGGATATCGATGCGGCTGAAACGCTCCATCAGCTGCTGCACACCGGCAATGATCGAGTCGTTGTCTGCAACATCGAGCCTAAGTGCGAGCGCCCCGTTGCCCAACTCCGACGCGGCCTGGGCAGCGGCCGCATCCTGGTCCGAATAGACGACCTGCGCGCCATTGCGACCGAGCGTGTCGGCAATGGCCTGCCCGATGCCCTGCCCGGCACCGGTCACCAATGCAATCTTGCCCTTCAGATCGACTTGCATCGCCCTTGCGTCTCCTGCTTGTGCGCTTTTTCCCCGACCGGCGCCGCTGGCCTGCTGCCAACGTCCGGATCGCCTTTATTATTATAATAGCATAAAACTTTATGACTGCAACACCAGTTTGCGGGACCCCGGCGGTGACATCAGTCGGGGCTGAATATCTTTCCGGGATTCAGGATGTTCAGCGGATCGAGCGCCTGCTTGATCTGGCGCATCACAGCCACCGCCTCGCCATGTTCAGCCAACAGGAACTTCTGCTTGCCGAGCCCGACGCCATGCTCGCCGGTGCAGGTGCCATCCATGGCCAGGGCACGCATCACAAGCCGGTCATTCAACCGCTCGGCCTCTGCCAGATCCTTCGGGTCATCACGCATGACCAAAAACCCAAGGTGAAAGTTGCCGTCGCCGACGTGGCCGACCAGGGGAGCCGTCAGAAAGCTCTGCTCCAGGTCGCGCTTGCTTTCGGTAATGCACTGCGCAAGGCGGGAGATCGGCACACACACGTCGCTGGCCCAGATCTCGCAGCCGGGTCGCAGCGCCTTGTTGGCCCAGGTCACATCATGGCGCGCCGTCCACAGGGCGTTGCGCTCCTCGGGCCGTGTCGCCCACTTGAATTCACCGCCGCCGTGCTCGGCAGCAACGCCCTGCACCGTTTCTGCCTGTTCCTTGACACCTGCATCAGTCCCATGGAACTCGATGAACAGCGTGTTCTTGACCGCATGGTTCATCTTGGAGTACTTGTTCAGGGAACCCATCTGCACGTCGTCCAGCAGTTCGATGCGCGCCACCGGGACGCCGAGCTGAATGGTCTGGATCACTGTGTTGACCGCACCTTCAATCGTGTCAAAGGCGCACACCGCCGCCGCCATTGCCTCTGGAATGCCGTACAGGCGCACGGTGACCTCGGTGATGATGCCCAGCGTGCCTTCCGACCCGACGAAAAGCCGTGTCAGGTCATAACCCGCGGCCGACTTGCGCGCCCGTCGCGCGGTCCGGATGATGCGACCGTCGGCCAGCACCACAGTCAACCCGAGCACGTTCTCGCGCATGGTGCCGTAACGCACCGCATTGGTCCCCGAGGCCCGCGTTGCCGCCATGCCGCCAAGTGACGCATCGGCACCCGGGTCGAGGGGAAAGAACAAACCCTGGTCACGCACATGGGCGTTGAGTTCCTTGCGCGTGACACGGGCCTGCACCGTGACGTCGAGGTCTTCCACGCCCAGGCGCAACACGCGATTCATGCCTGCCAGATCCACCACCACGCCGCCCAGGTGGGGTATCACATTGCCCTCCAGCGAAGTTCCGGTGCCGTAGGCGATCACCGGCGTGTGGTGCATGGCGCAGAGTCGCACGATCTCAGCCACCTCTTCGGTGCTGTCCGGGAACACCACCGCATCGGGGCGGTGTGGCGGATGCCACGACTCGTCCTTGCCGTGGTGGTCGCGTACGCCGGTGCTGGTCGACAGCCGGTCGCCAAACCGCTGACGCAACGCATCGATCGCGGCACCGTGCTTGTTCACTTGGGAATCCGACATTCGCATGGTTCCTTGCATTGGATGTTTGTCAGGCGCCGTACCAGGGTGTTGAGGAAGGCGCCGTCCGCCAGGCCATGGTGTCGATCTAGGAGCCGGAAATGCGCCGCACTACATCGGGCCGTGCCAGAAACTCCGGCCGCAGCGACACGCCCAGGCCGGCGCCGAAACCAGTCAGCACGGCCTGTCCGCCCTGGACCGGCACCACCTCGGCCACCACCTCGCGGTAATAACCTTCGCAAAAACCCCGCACCGTCTCCATGATCATCACGTTGGGCGTCGCCGCGCACAGTTGCAGGCAGGCGAACAGGTTCACCGGCCCGGTGCAGTCGTGCGGCGCGATCGGCAGATGGTGGGTGTCGGCCAGTGTGGCGATCTTCACCGCTTCGCTCAGACCGCCGGTCCAGATGAGGTCGGGCATGACGATGTGCGCGGCCCCCGCGTCCAGGATGCGGCGGTAGGCGTGGCGCGTAAACAGGCGTTCGCTGACCGACTGCGGAACGCTGGTTTCGCGCACCAGCCGCGCCAGATCCTGTGCGCTGTCGGGCTGGATCATGTCCTCCATCCACATCACGTCATAAGGCTCGAGCGCGCGGGCGATGCGCAGCGCGCTGTTCAGGTCCCAGCGCGAGTGGCCCTCAATCGCGATCTGCATCCGGTCGCCGACCGCCTTGCGTATCTCCTGCACCGTCCACAGGCCGCGTGCCAGCTGCTCGGGCAGCAGGTCGTGGCCGACCGGCCCGACCGCCGACCAGCCCGCTGGCCCGGTCACAGCACTCACCTGGAGCTGCGGCGCGAACTGGTCCCAGGGCCACACTTTCATGGCCGAGATGCCCTGCGCCAGCAGAGACTGCGCCAGTTGGCCGGGGCGCTGCAGAAAACCGTCCTGGTCGGCGTACAGCGGCGTGTTGACGCAGGTGTTGTAGACGCGAATCGTCTCGCGCGTCTGGCCCCCGAGCAGCTGCAGCACCGGCTGGCCGGTGTGTTTGCCCAACAGGTCCCACAAGGCGAGGTCGATCGCCGACACCGCGCGCATCTCGGCGCCGGCAAAACCGAAGAAGTTCGCGTAGGAGAAAAGCGCCTGCCAGTGCCGCTCGCGGTCGAAGGCGGATTGGCCGAGCAGCATCGGCGCCGCAAAATCGTGGATCACCGCCTCCACCGCCCCCGGAATGTAGAAAGTCTCGCCGAGTCCGATCAGGCCATCGTCGCTGTGCAGGTGCAACCACAGCAGGTTCGGATGCGCGGCGCATCGGATGGTTTCGATGCGCAGGATCTTCATGGGCGGCTTGTCTGCACGGGCGGCTACAGCAGGTCGTTCGGCGCGTCGTAGCTGATGCTGAACTGGTCGCCGCGGTTCTTCGACACGGTCAGTTCCACCGGCTCGCCGGTGGCGGAGAAGTACAACATTTCGGTGGCCAGGATCGGCCCGCCCAGATCGTAGCCGAGCACGCGGGCGAGCGCCTCGTCGGCGATCTCGGCGCGCACCCGGATCTGCGCGCGCGACAGCTTGATGCCCAGGTGCCGCTGCACGGCGCGAAACACCACCACGTCGTCGAAGTCTGCGCGCTGCAGGCGGCTGCCGATGGCGGGCGGGAAGTAGAACGTGGTCTGGGTGATCGGTGCGTCCTTGACCAACAGCACAGCACGCAGACAGTAACAAGCGGTGTCGGGCGCCAGACCAAAGGCTTCGCAGGCCAGCGCCGAGCGCTCCTTGCGGTAACTTTTGATCACCAGCCGCCGATCCATGCTGGACGCCGCAATCGCGGCGAAACTCTGAAACTCCAGCGGTTTGTTGCGGATGGCCGGAGTGGCCACGATGGCCGGTTTGGCGGTGCGCTTCTTGATCAGACCTTCGCCTTCGAGATCGCGCAAGGCTTGGCGCACGGTGATCAGGCTGACGCCGAACCGGCTCGCCAGGTCTGCTTCGCGCGGCAATGCGCTGCCGGGCTGTAACTGCCCGCCGGCGATTGGGGCGCGCAGCCGTGTTGCGAGTTGCCGATACAACGGCCCATGGTCGCGTACCAGCGGTTGCGGAGCGAGTGTTACCAAGGCGAATTCCTGCTGCGCCACTTCGTCGGCCGCGGGCATGTCGACGGCAGGTGTGTCGCCGCTGCGTGTGTTCATGATGGGTGCGATGCGGTGGGTCCGTACAGGAATGAACGATACCCGATGTTGCGGTTTCAGGACCGTGGCCGCACCTGCGTCACGGCATTCACGATGTTGGGAGGCAACTGTCCGTGTGCCGCTGCCACCGCACGGTTGGCCGCACCTTCGCGCAGGGCGCGTACTGCCGTCGGACTGACGGAGGCGATATGGGGTGCCACGATGGCATTGGACAGCCGGCGCAACGGGTGCTCGCCCGGCAATGGCTCGGGATCGAACACATCCAGGGCAGCGCCGCCCAATTGACCACTACGCAGGGCGTCCACCAAGGCATCGGTATCGATCAGGTCACCCCGGGCGACATTGACCAACAGTGCGCCGCGTTTCATGCCGGCCAGGGTTTCGCTGCGCACCATGCGCCGGGTGGCGCTGGTGGACGGGCAATGCAGACTCACAATGTCCGCTTGCGCCAGCAGTTGTGCCAACGACACCGGCACGGCACCCGCCGCCGCGATGGCGTGCACCGGAAGCACCGGGTCGTGTACCAGCACGCGACACTTGAACGCCAGCAGCCGGGCCACCACTTCGCGGCCAATACGCCCAAAACCGACCACGCCGACCGTCTGCTCGCGCAGCACACGCATGCCCGTCACTGGCACTGCGAGGCGCCATTGCCCGTCGCGCAGGTCGTTGTTGTGTGTAACTACCTGCCGCGTCAATCCCAGCATCAGGCCCAGCGTGTGGTCAGCCACCTCATCGATGCAGTAGTCCGGTATGTTGGACACAGGAATGCCGTAGGCACGCGCCGCGTCCAGGTCGACGTTGTCCACACCGATGCCGTAGCGCACGATGGCACGTGCTCGCGCCATGGCCGCAATGACTTGCGCATTCACCTTGGCAAACTGCGTGATGACAGCGTCGGCGCCTGCCACGGCCGCTATCAAATCCGCCTCGCTCTTGCAATGGTGGCCCAGCAGCGTGCAGCCGCCCTGTTCTGCCACTGCCTGCTCCAGTGCCAGGTCGGGGAACGAATAGTCGGTGACGACGATGGTCGGGCGTGTTGTCATGGCGTGCTCAAGATCAGACAGGCGCAGACGGCTGACCCAGGCGCTTCTCCCAGCCTTCCTGGTAAATGTTGAGATACGCCTTCGGGTCGTACGGATGGGCCCGTGCAACGTCCATGTTCACGTCGATGCCCAAGCCCGGTGCCTGTGGCAGTGACAGGTGGCCGTTGGCCGGATCGATACGGGGGTGCCAGGTGACCAGATCACGCACCCAGGGCTCATTGAACGCGTCGAAATGCTCCTGGATCAGGAAGTTCGGCACACAGGCGGCCAACTGCAGACAGACCGCCGTTGCCACCGGGCCGCCGCTCTGGTGTGGGGCGATCCAGCTGCCGTGTGCCAACGCCAGATTGGCCACGGCCAGCGTGTTGCTGATGCCGCCCAGCGACATCGGTTCGGGCTGGAAGATGTTGACCCCACCACCGGCCGCCAGCGTGTAGAACTGGCCCACCGTGTCGTACATCTCGCCGGTGGCGACGCGGATCGGGCATTGCAGCGCCACCGCATTGGCGGGTTGCTCGCGCTCACGCGTGGTGGGCTCCTCCCACCAGTAGATGTCCAGCGGCGCCAGTCTGCGCGCCGCGCGCAGTGCATCGGCTTCCGTAAAGCGCGCGTGCACATCGATCAGGATGCGCAGCGTGGCGCCAAAGCGCTCGCGCAGCGCGCGCACAATCTCGAACGACAGCTGCAGTTCGTCCTCTTCGATGAATCCCTGCGCGGTACCGAACGGGTCGAGCTTGAGTGCATGAAAGCCCTTGGCCACAACGGCTTCTGCCGCGTCCACGAAGTGTTCTGGCGTACGTTCGGTGCGGTACCAGCCGTTGGCATAACCAAGCACCGAATCGCGTACGGTGCCGCCGAGCAACTGGTATATCGGTACACCAAGCGACTTGCCCAGAATGTCCCAACACGCGACCTCGATCGCGGCAACTGCCGTGCGGTGGATATGCCCGCCATCGAGCGAGACACTGTCCATCAGCAACTTGGACAAGCGGTTCACTTGCCTCGGGTCCTGACCGATCACAAGGTGCCGTAGTTCATGCACCGCCGCTTCGGTGGTGCGGATGAAACCGTTCAGGGTGCCTTCGCCGATGCCGTGCAGGCCGACGTCGGTGTGCACGGTGACGATGAGCCAGTTTTTCCACCCGGCACCGATCGTTATGGTCTCAATGGCCGTGATTTTCACTGTCGGTTTTCGGTGATTGTTGTCTCTTCAGTATACTATTATAAGACTTTGTCCTTCGGCCAGACTACCGGAAACAAGGGGTCGTCCATCACGGCGCCGTCTGCCAGCCGCTCCGTCAGGCCGGGAAATGGTGGCGACGTGCGCCAACTCCGTGGTGCGTGGCGCATGTCATCGCCCAGATACCGGGCCGAAAACACGCGCCGGCGCGTCGAGCCCGGCCCGACACCGCTGCTGGCGTGCAGAGTCAGCATCTGGAACGCGACCGCATCGCCAGGCTCGAGTGCCCAGGCGAGTTGCCTGAAGCGCAGCGGCTCGGTCTCAATATCGGGCAACTCGGCCAGCGCGCCATCCGGAAACCACTTGGCCTGCTGGTCGCGGAACGTACGCGGCATGTACCAGGTGCCGGCATGGGACCCAGCCACAAACCGCAGGGTGCTGGCGAGCGGTACCGGATCCACCGGTATCCAGAAGCTGACATTCTGGCGCCCGGCCACGTTGTAGTAGGGCTGGTCCTGGTGCCAGGGTGTCACCTGGCGTGTGCCCGGCTCCTTGACCAGCAGATGATCATGGTACAGGCGCACCGTCTGGCTTTGCATCAGTTGTGCCGCCACATGGGGCAAGGCAGAGCGGGTCAAGATCTCGCGGTACGCCGGGTTGTCCTGCCAGGTGCAGAAGTCTTCCACAAAGCGGCCCGGGTCATCCGGCTGGCTGGCCACCATCACCAACCCACTGGGATGGGCGAGATTGAGTTCGATGCCCTCCTTCAGCCGCGCCACCTCGCGCGGCGTGAGCAGCCCGCGCAAGACAACGGCCCCATCGCGCTGATACGACTGCACTATCAATTCTTCCACCTGCCGTGTTGTTGCCATGTCTGTCAACCCACCCACCTGCGCGCGTTGTGCCACAACTGCATCCACGGGCTGTGCAGCGATCGGTCTTGATTGGTCCAGCTCATCTGGATATTTCGGAACACCCGCTCCGGGTGCGGCATCATGGCGGTGAAACGACCATCGGCCGTGGTGACACCTGTCAGGCCGCCCGGGCTGCCATTGGGGTTGAACGGGTACGCTTGCGTGGCCCGACCGTGGTTGTCGGCGAAGCGCATGGCAGCGATTACCCGCGCCTGGTTGCCGCGCGCGGAGAAGTTGGCGAATCCCTCCCCATGCGCCACCGCGATCGGCAACCGGCTGCCAGCCATGCCGTGCAGGAACAGGCTGGGGGAATCCAGCACTTCGACCATCGACAGACGGGCCTCGAAACGCTCACTCTGGTTGGTGGTGAAGCGGGGCCAGTCGGCGGCTCCAGGGATGATGTCCGCCAGCTCGGCAAACATCTGGCAGCCATTGCATACCCCCAGGGCGAAGCTGTCCTTGCGGCTGAAAAAGGCGCGAAACTGTTCGTTCAGCCGGTCATGGAAGGTGATGGAGCGCGCCCAGCCGATGCCGGCACCCAGCGTATCGCCGTAACTGAAGCCGCCGCAGGCCACCATTCCCTGAAAGTCGGCCAGCTTGCTGCGGCCCGCCTGCAGATCGGTCATGTGCACGTCGAACGTGTCAAAACCGGCAGCGCTGAAGGCGTATGCCATCTCCACATGCGAATTGACTCCCTGTTCGCGCAACACCGCCACACGGGGCCGGGTCAACATCAGGCCGGGTGCAGGCGGCACGGATGGCAGTGCCGATGGCGCCAAGTGCAGGTGCAATCCGGGGTCGCCCGGGTCGCCCGCCGCCGCATGTTCGGCGTCGGCTGTCGCCGGGTTGTCGCGCAGCCGGCCGATCTTCCAGCTGGTGTTGTCCCAGACCTGGTGCAGGTCTTGCAAGCTGGCGCTGAATACGGCACGGGCGTCGCGCCACACCTGCACCTCGCCCACACCGGCGCCGATGCTCCCGCCTGGTGGACGGGTCTTGCCAACAAAGTGGCTGTACTTGCTCAAGCCATGCTCGCGCAGTACCTGCATGACGGCACTGCGCTCATTGCTGCGCACCTGCAGCACCACGCCCGGCTCTTCGTTGAAAAGCGCCTTGAGGGTCAACTCGTCGCGTCGCGCCGCCACCTGGCCGGCCCAGTTCTTGCTGTCACCGACCTCGGCCCGGCTGTCGGAGATGCCGTCACCTTCGGTCACCAGCAGGTCGACATTGAGGGCCACACCCACATGTCCGGCAAACGCCATTTCACACACCGTGGCGAACAGGCCACCGTCGCTGCGGTCGTGGTAGGCCAGTATCTTCCTTTGGCTGCGCAGCGCGTTGACGGCCTGAACCAGTTGCACCAGGTCCTGCGCATGGTCCAGGTCCGGCACCACGTCGCCCACCTGCCCCAGTGCCTGTGCCAGGATGCTCAAACCCATCCGCTGGCGCCCGCGGCCCAGGTCGATCAGCAACAGGCTGCTGTCGGTCACGGTCGCATCCAGTTGCGGCGTCAGGGTGCCACGCACGTCATCCAGGGTGGCAAATGCCGACACCACCAGAGAGACCGGCGAGGTCACTTTCTTGTCGATCATGCCGCCCACAGGGGTGGCGTCGCGCCATTGCGTGCGCATGGAGAGGGAATCCTTGCCGACCGGAATCGAAATGCCCAGTGCCGGGCACAACTCCAGGGCGACCGCCCGCACGGTGGCGTACAGCGCAGCGTCTTCACCGGGTTCACCGCAGGCGGCCATCCAGTTCGCCGACAACTTGACCCGCGACAACTCGATCGGCGCTGCCAGCAGGTTGGTGATGGCCTCGGCCACCGCCATGCGCCCCGAGGCAGGCGCATCGACTCCCGCCAACGGCGTGCGTTCGCCCATGGCCATGGCCTCGCCGGCAAAACCAACATAGTCCGCCAGTGTGACGGCGCAGTCGGCCACCGGCACCTGCCACGGGCCGACCATCTGGTCACGGTGGCACAGGCCACCCACAGTGCGGTCCCCGATCGTGACCAGAAATCGTTTTGACGCCACCGTCGGGTGTGCCAGCACCTGGATGCAGGCCTGCTGCAGATTTACGCCGGTCAACTGCAGCGGGGCAAACTTGCGCTCCAACGAATGCACATCCCGCAGCATTTTGGGTGGTTTTCCCAGCAACACATCCATCGGCATGTTCACCGCCGCGCCCGCCGCTTCTGCATCGGCAACCACCAGTTGACGCTCTTCGGTTGCCGTGCCCACCACGGCAAACGGGCAGCGCTCGCGCCCGCACAGAGCGGCAACCCAGTCTAGCGACTGCGGCGCAATCGCCAGCACATAACGCTCCTGGCTCTCGTTGCACCAGACTTCCCTCGGTGCCATGCCGCTTTCCTCCAGCGGCACGGCGGCCAGGTCGAAACGGGCACCGCGGCCTGCGTCGTTGACGAGTTCGGGAAACGCGTTCGACAGCCCACCGGCACCGACATCGTGGATCGCCAGAATCGGGTTGCCCTGCCCGTGTGGGCCAGCAGGCGGCTGCAACATGGCGCACTGGTTGATCACCTCCTGCGCGCGGCGCTCGATCTCCGGGTTGCCGCGTTGCACCGAGTCGAAGTCCAGCGCGACGGCGTTGGCACCGGTGGCCATCGAGCTCGCGGCACTCCCGCCCATGCCGATACGCATGCCGGGCCCTCCCAGTTGTACCAGCAGGGTGCCGGCGGGAAACGCGATCTTGCGGGTCTGGCTGGCATCGATGCTGCCCAGCCCGCCGGCAATCATGATCGGCTTGTGGTAACCGCGCTGCACGGTATCGACATCCGACACCAGCGACTGTTCGTACTCCCGAAAGTAACCGAGCAGGTTCGGCCGCCCGAATTCGTTGTTGAACGCCGCCCCGCCCAGCGGGCCTTCGGTCATGATCTGCAACGGGCTGGCGATGTGGTCCGGTTTCCCGTAAGCCTTGCCCTCTGCCGGCCAGAGTGTGGACACGGTGAAACCGGTCAATCCGGCCTTCGGGCGCGAGCCGCGCCCGGTGGCGCCTTCGTCGCGAATCTCGCCTCCGGCGCCGGTCGACGCGCCAGGAAACGGCGAAATCGCCGTCGGATGGTTGTGTGTCTCGACCTTCATCAGCACATGGTTTTGCGCTGCCGTCTTGCCGTACTGGGCCGGGCCCAGAGCGCCTGCGGTGCCGTCCAATGCAGCGGCAAAACGCTCGATCGTGTGGCCTTGCATCACCGACGCATTGTCGGAATAGGCCACGACCATGTGCTGCGGATGCGTCTGGTGCGTGTGGCGGATCATGCCAAAAAGGGTGTGCTCCTGCGCCACACCGTCGACGGTGAAGCGGGCGTTGAATATCTTGTGGCGACAGTGCTCGCTGTTGGCCTGGGCGAACATCATCAGCTCGACATCGGTAGGGTTGCGGCGCAGCTGGCCGAAGGCCTGTACCAGGTAATCGATCTCGTCCTCCGCCAGGGCCAGGCCAAACTCGGTGTTGGCCTGCTCCAGCGCCTGTCGGCCGCGACCCAGCAGGTCAATGCTGGCCATGGGCTCGGCCGACAATGCGGTGAACAGGGCGGCAGCCTGGGCGCGACTTGGCAACACGCTCTCGGTCATGCGGTCGTGCAACAACGCTGCAATGCTGGCGTGTTGTGCTTCACTCAAAGTCACCTTGCCCAACAGACCCGCGCGCAGGTGGACCGTGTACTCGGTGATGCGCTCGATGCGTCGCACCGGCACGCCGCAGTTGTGGGCGATGTCAGTCGCCTTGGACGCCCACGGCGACACCGTGCCCAGGCGCGGCGTGACAACGAACACGGAGCCGCCCTGTGCCGCCACGGCAGGTTCGCCATATCGCAACAGGGCCTGCAGCCGCGCCTGTTCCTGCATGTCTGGCACTATGGCAGTTGCCACCACATGCACATGACATGCAGATACCGCATCGATGCGCTCGTGCACGGCCTGCAACAGCGGCAACAACTGGCGCGCACGAAAGCTGCCAAGTGCGTTGCCGCCTTCGAAGATGGAGATATGCTGGGTCACGGCGTAGGTGCTCTGAGCGTGGCTAGGGGTTGGCGCTACCCCTGCAGTCGCCCGTGGCGGGTTCGACGACCCTGGCGGGAGCCGATTTTACCGGCCCGCAATGGGATAATTCGCTCATGACCATTACGTACAAGGATGCCGAGGGCATCGCCGGCATGCGCCTCGCAGGCCGCCTGGCCTCCGATGTGCTGGATTACCTGACCCCGCATGTCAACGCGGGCATCAGCACCAACGCGCTCGTCCAGTTGGCGCACAACTACATCACCCAGGTACAGCAGGCGGTACCGGCGCCGTTGAATTACCGTGGTGGCGGAAACACCCCCTACCCCAAATCCATCTGCACCTCGGTCAACCACCAGGTATGCCATGGCATTCCCAGCGACAAGGCGCTCAAACGCGGCGACATCGTCAATATCGATATCACGGTGATCAAGAATGGCTGGCACGGCGACACCAGCCGCATGTTTGTGGTGGGCGAAACCTCGATCGCTGCGCGGCGCCTGTGCAGCCTGACCTATGAAGCCATGTGGCACGGCATTGTGGTGGTCAAACCGGGTCTACATCTGGGCGATGTGGGTTGGGCGATACAGAAGTTTGCCGAAAGCCACGGTTTCAGCGTGGTGCGCGAGTTTTGCGGGCACGGCATCGGCCAGGTGTTTCACGAAGAGCCACAGGTGCTGCACTATGGCAAACCCGGAACCCTGGAAGAACTCAAGCCGGGCATGACTTTCACCATCGAGCCGATGATCAATGCCGGGCGCAAGGAAATCAAGGATGGCCCTGAAAAAGACGGCTGGACCATTGTGACCAAAGACCACTCCTTGTCGGCCCAATGGGAGCATACGGTGCTGGTGACAGAAACTGGATACGAGGTGTTGACCCTGTCGTCCGGCAGCCCGCCGCCGCCCTCATTTGTCCAACACGCCTGACCAGCGGCCTGGCGTGAAGTCCCTGTCTGCCACGCCGGTGGTGCCCACGATGCAGGAGCTGCGAGAGCAATTCCGCGCCAGCAAACGCATGATCCTGCAAGGCATTGCCTCCAGCGGTGCGTCAACACGCGGGGTCCGAACGGCGCTGCACAAGCTGGCCGGGCTGGCCGACTCCACGCTGGAGATGTTGTGGCTCAAGGCCGGGCTGCTCGGACCGTTCGCCCTGGTGGCGGTCGGCGGTTATGGCCGCGCGGAGCTGTTTCCGCACTCCGATGTCGATGTGCTGCTGCTGCTGGGGGAAGACCAGGACCCGCAACGCGACAGCAGCTTGCAGGCGCGCATCGAATCCTTCATCGGCAGTTGTTGGGACAGCGGGCTGGAGATCGGATCGAGCGTGCGCACGGTCTCCCAATGTCTGGACGAGGCCGAAAAGGACGTCACGGTACAGACCTCGCTGCTGGAGTCGCGCCTGGTGACGGGCGACTTCCGGCTGTATGGACGGTTTCGCGAGCGCCTGCGTCTGGCGATGGATCCGAAGGCCTTTTTTGTCGCCAAGACACTGGAGATGCGCCAGCGGCACAGCAAATACGACGAAACCCCGTACGCGCTGGAGCCCAATTGCAAAGAGTCCCCCGGCGGCCTGCGTGACCTGCAGGTGGTGCTGTGGGTCGCCAAGGCAGCCGGGTTGGGGCAAAACTGGGACGAGCTGGCGCGCAAGGGCCTGCTCACGGCATTCGAGGTGCGGCAAGTGAAGCGCAACGAAGCCTTGCTGCGGCTGATCCGGGCGCGGCTGCACCTGCTGGCAGACCGGCGCGAGGACCGCCTGGTATTCGACCTGCAAACCGCGGTGGCAAACTCCTTCGGCTACAGCAACACCGAGCGCTCGGCACAAGGACACGCCACCGTGGTGCGCGCCAGCGAGGCGCTGATGCGTCGTTACTACTGGGCCGCCAAGGCGGTCTCGCAGCTCAACCAGATACTGCTTCTCAACCTGGAGGACCGGCTGTACCCGTCACACGCCGAGCTGCGCCCGATCAACGCACATTTCAACGACCGGGGCGGCCTGATCGACGTGGTGAGCGACGACCTGTACCAGCGCCATCCGCAGGCCATCCTGCAGACCTTTTTGCTGGACCAGACTACTGGCGGCATCACCGGACTGTCCAGCCGCACACTGCGTGCGCTGTACAACGCACGATCGGTGATGGACGGAAAATTCCGCAACGACCCTGTGAACCGGGCGACTTTCCGGCAGATCATCATGCAACACGATGGCATCACCCATGCCATGCGCCTGATGAACCAGACCTCGGTGCTGGGGCGCTACCTCTGGGTGTTCCGGCGCATCGTCGGGCAGATGCAGCATGACCTGTTCCACGTCTACACCGTGGACCAGCACATCCTGATGGTGTTGCGCAATATGCGCCGCTTCTTCATCGTCGAACATGCCCACGAATACCCCTTCTGTTCACAACTGGCAGCCGGCTGGGACAAACCCTGGCTGCTTTATGTGGCCGCGTTGTTCCACGATATCGCCAAGGGACGTGGTGGCGACCATTCAGCCCTCGGCGCCAGCGATGTGCGACGCTTCTGCCGCCAGCATGGGATCGAGCGCGAAGACACCCGCATGATCGAGTTCCTGGTGCGCGAGCATCTGTCGATGAGCCGCGCGGCACAGAAGTCCGACCTGTCCGATCCGGACGTGATTCGCGCCTTTGCCGCCAAAGTGGGTACCGAGCGTCGGCTGACCGCCCTGTATTTGTTGACGGTGGCAGACATCCGTGGCACATCGCCCAAGGTGTGGAACGCCTGGAAGGGCAAGTTGCTGGAAGATCTGTACCGGCTGACACTGCGCGCGCTGGGCGGCGGCGCCCCGGATCCGGACGCCGAGGTGGAGGCCCGCAAACGCGAGGCACTGGTGATGATCGCCTTGTATGCGATGCCTTTCGAAGCCCACAAACCGCTGTGGGACACCTTGGACGTGGGGTATTTCATGCGCCACGATGCCAGCGACATCGCCTGGCACACGCGCCAACTGTCGCGGCTGGTAGGAACCGACAAGCCGATCGTGCGGGCGCGCCGCTCACCGGTCGGCGAAGGCCTGCAGGTGCTGGTCTATACCCGCGACCAGGCAGACCTGTTCGCCCGTATCTGCGGCTTTTTCGACCACGGCGGATTCAGCATTCTCGACGCGCGTGTGCATACGGCGCGTAATGGTTTTGCCCTCGACACGTTTCAGGTGGTGACGAGCTCCGCACCGGAGCAATACCGCGAATTGACCAGCATGGTCGAAAACGGTCTGGCGGGCGCCATTGCCGAAACCGGCCCGCTGCGCACCCCGAGCCGAGGCCGTGTTTCCAGGCGCGTCAAGAGTTTTCCGATCGCGCCCCGCGTGACGCTGCGTCCGGACGAAAAAGCCCAGCGCTGGCTACTCAACATCTCGGCCAGCGACCGAGTCGGACTGCTGTATTCGGTGGCCCGGGTGCTCGCGAATCACCATATCAACCTGCAACTCGCCAAGGTCGCAACCCTGGGCGAGCGCGTCGACGACACCTTCCTGATCGATGGCCCCGAGTTGCAGCACAACCGGGCGCAGATTGCAGTCGAGACGGAACTGCTGCAGGCACTGGCTTGATGTTGCCGAAGGCAGGTCCGCGTCTCTGGTGGCCGATGAGGGCGGGATACCGCCTCAGCTCCGTGTCCTCCGAAATGGGCTCCCGCCCATTTCTCCTCCTTTACCTGCGCTGAGCCGGTATCCCGCCCTCATCGGTTTACCGTCGAAGTAGCTCGCCACCTGTGAACGATGGGATGCGCACGGTGTAGGCGATATGAATGAGATCGGAACGGTAGGACGCGCTGCCGCTTTGAGCAAGGAGGGTCAAGCGGCGCGCAAATACGACTCGCCGCCGATGAAGCCGGGTGGTCGCCTCAGCGCAGGTAAAGGGGGAGCGGCGGGCGCAGCCCGTCGCGGAGGACACAGAGCTGAGGCGGCGACCCGGCTTCGTTGGCTGCAAACCAAGCTTCCCAGTTCTCCCGCAAGGCAAGCCATTCAGTCGTCAACGCCTGCATCCAGACCCGGGAACAACACCTCGGTGAACCCAAAACGGCTGAAATCGCGAATCCACATCGGGTACAGGGTGCCGACAAGGTGATCACACTCGTGCTGCACCACGCGGGCATGGAAACCATCCACGACACGGTCCACCGGCGCACCAAACTGATCGAATCCCTGGTAACGCAGCCGCGTATACCGGGGAACGACGCCGCGCAACCCGGGCACGGACAGGCAGCCCTCCCAGTCCTCCTCCAGCAATAGTGTGCCGTCGGGCCCTGGCAGGGGCGTGATCA
>JANOTG010000244.1:0-3073 GCA_031416215.1 Betaproteobacteria bacterium | reverse complement strand
CGTCCTTGTCGGTCATCGTCAACTCGGCACTGCTCAAGCGCGCCAAGCTGGAACGCGACACAGTGCCTTGATTTGCGCACCTCGAGTTTTACTAATGGAGAGAAAAATGAACCATGACCATTCCCCGCTTCGCACATGGTTAGCGCTGGCCATCACCGTCGGGGTGTTCTACGCCCTGTGCACTCTGGTCTGGGCGCTGGCGCCCGGCCCGTTCCTCGGTTTCATGAACAACCTGTTCCATGGGATGGACTTCAGCAGCATGGTCAAGCCGCAGCCGTTCGCGTGGGCGGGGTTCTTGACGGCGCAGTTCGTGCTCAGCACGTGGGCTTTGCTTGCCGGGGCGTTCTTTGCCTGGTTGCTGAACCGCCTGACGCGTTGATTCCCCATCAATCTCTGGAGAAACACATGATCCATGACTATTCGCAGAACGGCTCCGAACCGAAAGCTTTCTGGAGTTCTCGCTACGCCATCGGCCTGCTCGTCATGGGTGCTGTTGCCGCGTACTTTTTGCTCAGTGAGCACCGCGCCCATTTCCTCGGAGCGCTGCCGTTCCTGCTGCTGCTGGCCTGCCCGCTGATGCACGTCTTCATGCACGGTGGCCATGGTGGACACGCAGGCCATGTGGACCCCCCGCAAAGCCCACCGACACCGGAGGCACCGAAAGCCAGCAAGATCAGGGGACAGCCATGACCAACGATGCCCCCGCGTACGGACTGTGGATCCTGGTTTTCTTCAACTCCGCCATCTTCCTGATGTTCGCGTTCAGCTTCTTCAAGCCACAGACCGGACGCGACTGGCGCACCTTCGGGGCCTTCGCTGCCTTCATCGTCGCGCTGTTCGTCGAGATGTACGGCTTCCCGCTGAGCATTTACCTGATGTCGGGCTGGTTGCAGACAAAGTACCCCCATCTCGACCTGCTGTCCCACAACAGCGGGCACCTGTGGTCCACGCTGCTCGGCGAGACAGGAGATCCCCACTTTGGCGCGCTGCACATCGCAAGTTATGTGTTCCTCGGCTTCGGTTTCTACCTGCTGTCCAGCGCCTGGAACGTGCTGTACCACGCGCAGCGCCGCAACGAGCTGGCCGAGACCGGGCCGTATGCGCGCATTCGTCATCCGCAGTACGTGGCCTTTGTGCTCATCCTGCTGGGCTTTTTGCTGCAGTGGCCGACGCTGCTCACGCTGGTGATGTTCCCGGTGTTGCTGATCATGTACGCGCGCCTCGCGATCAACGAGGAGGCAGCGATGCGCAAGAGGTTCGGGGCCGAGTTCGAATCGTATACAGCCCGCACGCCACGCTTCCTGCCGTCATGGCGGGGCGACACGAAACGTCCCGCGCACTGAGCGCCACGCCTTTCTCAGGAACCACCATGAAAACAAGCACGCTCGAAGTCGGCGAACTGGTTTCGACCTTGAGCGCAGCGGGTGTCCATCGGCAGCTTTTGACGCTACCCGGTGTTCAACACGCCGACGTGAACTATGTGGCCGGCAGCGCGACCGTTCACTACGACGAAGCGCGGGTCACCATCGATGCCATCCGGCAACGCGTTGTCGATTGCGGTTACCACTGCCGCGGTGAACTGGTTCCGGCCCATGTCTGCGATGCGGCGGACCACAAGCCGATCGGCCATGCCCAGGCTGGCCACGCCGGTCACGCAGGCCATGCAGGGGCAGGCGGTGCGTCGCCCGACAACAAGGCCGACATGATGCATGACATGGGCCACGCACCCGGCATGTCGATGCAGGGCATGGCCGACGACATGCGCAACCGTTTCCTGGTGGCCCTGGTGTTTGCCGTGCCGGTTTTCCTGTACTCGCCGATGGGAGCGATGTTCGGCAGCTTCCCGACCCCGTTCGGGATGGACCGCAAGCTCTTTCTTTTCTTCGCTGCCACGGGAGCCATCGCCTATCCGGTCTGGCCATTTCTGGTCGCTGCCGTGCGTGCGGCGCGCAACAAGGTCGCCAACATGGCGACGCTGATCGTGCTCTCGGTGGGCACGGGCTACCTGTTCAGCGTGGGCGCCACGTTCTTCTACCAGAGCGAAGTGTTCTTCGAGGCCTCAGCCGTGCTGCTGGTCTTCATCTTGCTGGGGCACTGGCTGGAGATGCGCGCCCGCGCCGGCGCATCGGACGCGATCCGCGCGCTGATGGACCTGGCACCGCCGATGGCCACCGTCGTTCGCCGCGGCGTCGAGACGCAGGTGCCCACGGCTCAGGTGCTGGTCGGCGAGACCGTCGTCATCAAGCCGGGCGACAAGATTCCGGTTGATGGTGAAGTCCTTGAGGGCAGCTCGCAGGTTGACGAGTCGATGCTCACGGGTGAATCGATGCCGGTGAAGAAGGTGGTCGGCAACCCCGTCATCGGCGCCACCATCAACAAGAGCGGCAGTTTCCGCTACCGGGCGACCAAGGTCGGCGCCGACACCGCGCTGGCGCAGATCGTCAAGCTGGTGCAGGAGGCGCAGAACTCCAAGGCACCAGGGCAGTTGCTCGCCGACAAGGCATCGCAATGGCTGGTGCTGGCTGCCATCGCGATTGGCCTGCTCACCTTCGCAGTCTGGTTCTGGGTGTTGGGTCAACCCCTGCTGTTCGCGCTGACCCTGACCATCACCGTGTTCGTCATCGCCTGTCCTGACGCCCTGGGCCTGGCCACGCCAATGGCCATCATGGTCGGTACCGGCCTTGGCGCCATGAACGGCATCCTGTTCAAGAACGCCTCGGCGCTCGAGAACGCTACCAAGCTGACCATCGTCGTCTTCGACAAGACCGGTACGCTCACTATCGGGCAGCCCGATGTGGTCGAGATGGTGGCCGCGCCCGGCGTGAGCGAGGCACGATTGCTGGCCACTGCGGCAGCGGTGGAGAAGTTCTCTGAGCATCCGCTTGCGTTGGCGGTGCTCAAGCGGGCCGGTGCCGCCCCCGCCGACATCGCCACCGGCTTCACCAATATCGATGGGCAAGGCGCCCGCGCCACCGTAGGCACGGAGGCCATCCTGCTCGGAAACCGAAAGCTGATGCAGTCGGAAAACGTGAGTGCGGACTCTATGGCGGCACTCGCGGCCGATGCCACACGG
>JANOTG010000243.1:0-12836 GCA_031416215.1 Betaproteobacteria bacterium | reverse complement strand
CACAGAGAATGCAATTGGCGGCCGACGTCGCCATCTGGCACAAACTTCAGGTCGCCACCCCGGATCGACGCGACGTACGCGCCAAGTGATCGATCCCCCTTGAACTCCGACGCAGCGACGGCACCCGCCGAACTGCTGCGTTCTCCGGTGGACGGCATCGTGGTGGTCACCAGGGCGATTCCCATCACCGAGCAGGGGGACTGCGTGTTTATCGTGGGCACGGTGATCGACCGCGCCGCGCTGCTTTGACGGCCGCGCTGCACGGACCGAGTTTTTACCCGCCTGCGGACAACAGCGGTTGCCCGAGGCGACCTGGCGGGGCGACTTGCTCAGGCTGAGCGGCTTGCCGCCTCCAGCCGTTCCTGCGCCTGCGCCTGACCGACCTCACGCGCCAGTTGCAGCACTGCGCGCCGTTCCGCCTGCGACGCCGCGTCGTCTGGTGCGATCAATACACGGGCGCGGCGGATGAAAAGGTCGCTCCATGGAGTGGGTTCTGCCGCCGTATAGGCCTCCAGCTGGTCGGCGTAACGGCCCACTCCAGACGCATCGCCGTGCTCCAGACAGGACTCCATGGCATGTTTGTAAAACCAGTAGTAGTTGTGCCCGATGCAGCCGGCGTCCAGCAGCGCTGCACCCTCGGTCAGGGCGGCCTGGCTCTGGTAGGCATCGGTGCTGGTCAATGCTGCGGTGCCCAGCAACCATGGGCCTATAAAGCGCATGACTTCCAGCGCACGCGCAATCTCCAGCGCCTGGTGGATGGCGGCTTGCGCGCCGGCGCGCTCACCACGCGCCAGGCGGATGCGGGCGACACTCTCCAGCAGGAACGCACGGAACCGGCGCGCCCCCAGTTTGTCCGCCACCAGCAGCCCGGCATCGGTGTGCAGCTCTGCCGCATCGGGCCGCGCCTGCATCAGGTAGATCCAGGCGGCAATGAGCCTGGCGACGATTTCCGCCCGCTGGTGCCCGACGCGGTGCGCGATGTCGATCGAACGAAGTGCATCCTGCAGCGCCTGGTCAAGCTCGTTGAGGTAGACCCGCACCGTTGCCACCATGAACAGGTTCGACGCCTCGATGCGGCCAAAGCCGTGCTCGCGGCACAGGTCGATGCAATCGGTGAAATACCGGTAAGCGGTGCGGATACGCCCATTGGCGTAATGGGCATCACCCAACCCGCTCATGGCACGTGCCTCTTCGTAGGCCGAGCCGGCACGTCGCGCCAGCTCGAGTGCATGTCCGTGGGAGGCAAGGCAGTCATCGAGCTCGCCGCGCGGGAAGTGCAGGCTGCCGCGCAGATAGTGCAACTCGGCAAGCTCCAACCACAAGGAGCGTGACTGTGCCATCGGTTCGGCGCGCCGCAACGCGTCGAAAGCACCGTCCAGGTCGTCGCTGACGCGCATCACCGCCGCCAGTCCAATCCAGGCACGGCACTGTTGGGTCTCGTCGCCACCTTCGGCCAGCGCCGCCCGGAAGGCCTGCATGGAGGCCTGGATTTCGCCGGCGTCATGCAGGGTGCGGCCTTCGAGCAGGCGCAGGTCGACGCGCTCGGCAGGACGGGTACACAACTGCAAGCCGCGCGCCACCAGTTCGAGTGCGCGGGTGAAGCGAAACGCCTCCGCCTCGGCGGCGGCGGCCTCACGAAACGCCATTGCGGCGCGGTCGTCACCAGCCCGGTCCAGGTGTTGTGCCCGCAACAGGCGGTCAAGCGGCGCAAAATATTCTGCTGCGTCCCGATGCAGCTCGCGCGCGGTGCTGTGCAGAAGTGACGCGTAGGCGCCTTCATGGACCAGGGCATGGGCGAACAGAAAGTCTTCACCGACCACGCGCACCAGGCCCGACTCCATCAGGCCGGCCGGGTTGTAGTGGTCATCCCGCAGCATGCGTCGCAGCAGGCGCAGGCCGAAGCGCTGGCCGATCACCGAGGCAGTCAATGCGGCGCGGTGATCCGGCGCGGCCAGGCGGTCCAGGCGCGCGAGCACGACGTTGCGCACGGTCCCCGGTACCTCGCGGCTGCCGGTCTCCGCCACATGGCGCAGCAATTGTTCGAGAAACAGCGGGTTGCCCTCTGCACGCGCGACGCAACTGTCGAGCACAGCGTTGCTGCCGGGTTGAAAGCCGCTGGCGAGCAGTTGTGCAGCATCGATGCTCAGCGGCCGCAGATCCACCACCTCGACCGACAACTCCCCGGCTTTGTCAGCCCAGCGTTCGCTCACGGTGTCGCCTTCGAGCCGGCTGGTCAAGGCGACGATGAAAGAGGTTTGGGCGGCGATCTCGATCAACGCGTGCAACTGGTCGATGTCAGACGGCTTGGCCCAGTGCACATCCTCGATCGCCACCATGAAGCGTTGTTGCTGCACACAATGTGCCAGGAAGCGACGCAGGAAACCACGCATGGCGGCCGCTCGCCCGGCGGCGTCCATGGCATCCAGAACGGCCCGGGTGGCAGCGTCCTGGGTCAGGCGCAGCGCGTCCGCCGCGAATGCCTGGTCTTCGGCGACCATCCATCCGACTTGTTGCGCCAGCGCGGCGCGGCGCAACTCGGGGGACGCCGAAGCGGCAACCCCCAGCAGCGACGCCAGTACCGCCGGCACGCCAGAGAGCGACTGCTCCAGCCCGAAGTCGAGGTAGGCCGCTGAATGCACGGCCATGCCGCCGGATCGGGCCATCGCGGCGAAATGCTCCAGCAGCCTGGTTTTTCCGATGCCGGGATCGCCGCGCAAATAGACCGTACCACCGACGCCGTCGACAGCGCAACGCGTGACCGCATTCTGCAGTCGCGCGATTTCGGAGTCCCTCCCGACCAGCGGCGTGCGCCGCAGGCTTTCACCAGCGTCGTCCACACCGAGCACGCGATGGATCCTGACCCGCCGCGGAATGCCTTTGAGGCTTTGCTCCCCCAACAACTCGCAGCGGATGCGGCCACGGGTTGCTTCATGCACAGACTCCGAGATCAGGATTTCGCCGCCACGGGCCAGGCTCTCGACCCGGGACGCCAGGTTCACGGCCTCGCCGACCACGGCGAAACCGGCGGGATGCCCGGCCTGCCCGGTGATCGACAACACTTCGCCGGAGGCGATCCCGATGGCCGCCTGTTGCAGCCGGCCGAACTCCAGGCTGAGTGCCGGCATGACCTGTTCCTGGATGGCGATGGCCGTACGCACGGCGCGCAAGCCGTCGTCGCCATGCGCCACTGGCGCGCCGAAGATGGCCATCACGGCATCGCCCAGATACCGCTCCACGATGCCGCCGAAGGCCAGCACGGTGGTTTCGACCTGCGCGGTATAGGTCTTGACGATGGCGTGCAACTCTTCGGCGTCGAGTTCGGTGGACAGCTGCGTGAAGTTCGTCAGGTCGGCGAACAATATCGTGACATCGCGGCGTTGCGCGATCGGGGCGCTGCCGGCCGTTGCAGCAGCTGCGCTGGGCGCCACGGTTTGCCCGACGCGCGCGCCACAACCGCCGCAAAAACGGGCCGAGGCCGGGTTGTCAAAACCACAGGCGCTGCAACCGGTACCGAGCCCGGCGCCGCATTGCGAGCAATGGCGGTGCTTCGGGGGGTTCGCAGCCTGGCACGCAGGGCAGATTTTCATTGGCGCACAGGCTCAGGGGCCGGTCTCAGACATCCAGGTATTTCACCTGCAGGCGCTGGCGGCCGCGGTGTTGCACCACGGTGCAGGCGCTGTATTCCGGCACCTCGAGCCAGGTCGACGTATCGCGGGTCAAGGGCTCCGAGGCAATCAACACCGAATCGGCCTTCTGGTGCCCACCGACCATCTTCCACTCGCCGTCGTGCAGCCCGTAGTCGCGCCCGGTGGTGTACCACAGGCTGAGGAATGCGTGGGTCGACTGGCGGATGCTTGTCGGGTTGGTCGGGTCGTAGCAGCCGAAATCAAAGGTGTAGCGCACCGCCACCAGGTGTTCGCCGTCGCTGATGAACAGGTTGGTCGGTGAACACACATGTATGCCGTGTGCCTGGCGGACGTCGCGCACAATGCGCAACATGGACTCGACAGCAAGCAGGATCTGCGCCGAGTCTTGCGGCGCAGCCGGGTCGTCGAACTGGGACAACAAGACCGCGTACATCCACTCGCTGTCGGTGTTGCCGCGAATCATCTGGGCCAGTGCCGGTTTGATGTGCGCCAGCAAGGCGTAGCGCATGCGGCTGAATTCGGCCAGATCGCCGTTGTGCGCCAATGCCAGCCGCATTCCCGGAAACTGGAACGGATGCGCATTCTGTTCACCAAGCGACACCTTTTCGTTGTAGGGCACGCCGCGCACATGGGCGATCATGGTCGAGACGCAGAGTTTTTCGGCCATCGACTTCAGGTTGCGGTCGAAGATCGGGATGTGGGGCGTGCGGTAGCTGAAAGGCTCCTCGGGTTTGTGCGAGTCCGACGCCCATGCCACCAGGCCGAACCCGGCCAGGTTGAGCATGTCGAGCATGACCGCGCTGTGTGTCTGCTTGATCAGCGAGTTGTCCGGCTGGTACAGCAACTGATCGATCAATACCGGCTGGCCGCGATACATCAGTACACGACACATGATCAGCTCCTGGATTCCTGGGGGGCGTCGAAACCCTCGGTCACACGATGCGCCTCGTGCTGCTTTTCCGGTCGCAGCCAGGCCACATGTCCGTTCGCCTTGCGCAGCAGCGCCACGGCCCCGCTGGCCACCGCCTCAAAGAACTTGAACGCGACCACACCGCCACCCTGGCGCAGCTGCTCGAACCGGTCGCGCTCCAGCACCAGCACCAGCGTATCTTCGCGGGCCCGGCAGTCCAGTGGATGGGTTTGCCCGTCCAGCAAGGCCAGTTCCCCGGCGACACGCCCCGGTCCCAGCACGGAGAACTGCACATAGTGACCGGCGGTCTCCACCGTGAGTGTCAATGCACCGCGCACCACGATCAGGCACTCGCCAGGCGCATCGCCCTGGCAGAAGACGGATGCGTGACGGGCGTAAGCCCGAAGCTTCAATGGCGCCACGAATTGTTTGAGCAACTCCGGTTCGAGATCGCGGAAAAATGGCAGCCGCGCCAGCACCTCGGGTGGTGGCATCTGCGCCGGTCGCTCGTCCACCGGTCGCGCAACCGAGCCGCCCCGGGTGCCAATCGCCAGATCGGGCGCTGCCTCGATCATGGTGATCATTTCTTGCAGCAGGGGGCGGGTGCGTCGCACCACTTCATTGACGAAGCGGTTCATCACGATGAATGCCGCGCGGCCACAATTCGAGCGCAACAGCTCGAAACGCTCGAAGCTGATGAAGTATCCCGTGCAAGGCTGGGTCGCGGTGGCGCTGGCAGAACGTCGGCCGCGATCCAGCAGGCCCATTTCGCCAATCACCGCCCCACGTCCGAGCTGCGCCAGTTCGATCACCTCGTCTCCCGGCAGGCGTCGGGTGATGCGGACCTCGCCGTGTTTGAGCAGGTACATGCCATTGGCCTCGTCCCCCTGCAGGAACAGACTCTGTCCGGATTTGGCCATGAACGGCTCGGCCACCAGCTGCACCTCGGCCAGCGCCAGGGTGTCAAGGCCGGTGAACAACGGAATTTCGCGCAGGAAGTCGCTGAACTGTCCGGCCGACACGGTCTGCGCCTGCGCGCCGGTGGCCTCCACGCGGATCGACTCCGCCAGCCGGTTGCCGATATCGAAGCCGGAGCGCATGGCCTGTTCGTGCACGAAGGGCTCGCGCAGGTAACTGCCGCAGAACCAGGTTGCGCGCCGTCCCTGGATGGCATCGAGCCGTTCACAAGCCATGTCGGTGATGCCGTCCACCGCAGGGTGGATGAAGAACTGGCTGGAGATGACTTTCTCCGGATCCGGCTCGCAATACGGATTCATCGTGACGAAGGTGTCGGGTACGTCCTGCCCCAGGCTGGCCAGCAGGTTCGGGAAAAAGGTGATGGTGGGTCGGATCTCCGGCGTGTCGGCATCGGCGATGAGGTAGTTGTAGGCGCCCCAGGTGCTGCGGTCGCGCGGCATCAGGCGCTCGTCCTGGTGCACTACGATCCTGGCGCGTTGCCATCCGAAACCGGCATAGATCTGCCGTTCCTCCTGCGTCGCGTCTTCCAGCAGGGGCGTCACGTGGTTGGCATTGGTGGCCAGCACCACATGGTCGAACTCGAAACTGAGATTGGTACGCGTGGCGTCGATGGCGCGGATCCTGATCCGGTTCTTGCGCCGCGCGATGCCAACGACCGGGGTCGACAACCGCAATTGCGCCCCGCGCGCCGTCATCCACTGCTCAAACGCCGCGCAGTAGGCGTGCATGCCCCCTTTGACCACCATGCGCTTGGCAGGGCCGGGCCCGACGATACCGTGCATGCGCCAGAACGCGACCAGGCTGCGGATCATGTAATCGTCCGGTTGGCGGTCCGGCATCGGAAAGCAGCCCTGCGCGCGCGGGTTGAAGTACAGCGTTCGGAACTCGTCTGAATAACCGCGCGCATCCAGATATTTCCTGGTCGACCATTCGGTGTAGGTGATGTCGGAAAGCACCTCGACGCACGAGTTATTGAATCGTTTGATCTCTGCGAGCAGCCGTTCACGGTCCTGCGGCTCCTGTACGAATGTGGGTTGTCCGGAGCGCGAATACCAGACCGGCTCGCGGTCGGGCGTCATGAAAGAGGCGTCCTGGCACACCGGGTAATACTCCACACCGAGTTCCTGCAGCAAGGCCTCGACCGTCACGAAGGTGGCAAGGTTGAAGTCGCTGACGCCGGCGTCGATGTGCACGGTCTCGGCGTTGCCCATGGGCACCGCCACACCAAAACAATGGCCCCCCAGGCGCGGATTGCCATCGAACAGGGTGACATTCAGCCCGGCCTTCACCAGGGCGTGCGCGGCCCCCATGCCGGCGGCGCCTCCACCCACCACAGCGACGGTAGTGGTCATGTCAGGCTCCGGTCAGTGCAAACCGGGATACCGGCTTGCCTGGTTACTGCCACCCGGGGCGGCTCATGCATGACTTTCAACATGGCGGCGATGATACGCCCGCGAAACCGACGCCGGCCTACCGGATACGGTTGCTGCGGGACTGTTCACGCGCCAGTTCGATGAATTCGGTCACCACCGGACGAATACGCGCGCCGCGCCGCCACACCACACCGACATCGATGCTGGGTACGGCATCACGCAGGCTGCGCACCTCGATGTGATCGGCGTCCAGTGTCCACGGGCGGTACAGGAAATCCGGCAACACCGTGATGCCGGCACCCACGCCCACCAGCGAGCGCACCGCTTCGAGTGACGAGGTACGCATCAGCACCTGGGGCCTGAATCCATGGCGCGACCAGACGGCGCTCAGCACGTTTTCCACCCGGTCCGCCTGCAGCACGATTTGCGGATGCGCCGCGCATTCAGCCAGGGTCAACTCGGTGCGCTCCGCCAGCACGTGGCTGGATGCAAGCCAGACCCGGTTTGGCGACGTCGTCAACACCTCGACCACCAGGGCCTGCGGGTCCCCCAGCGCGTTCGACACCATCGCCGCCAGATCGACTTCTCCATTCACCAGCAGATGCTCCAGAAATTGCGGCGACTCCTCCACCACGGCGATGTTCACCGAGGGGTGGGAACGCTGGAAGCGGGCGAACAGGTCGGCCAGGTAATAACCCGCGACCAGACTGGTGACACCAATGGTCAGGTTGCCGGTCAGGGTGTCGACCCGGCCGCGGGCGAATTGCCCGGCTTCGGCAGCGGCCGCGATGACCTTGCGCGCGCTGGCCTGAAGGCGGTAGCCTTCCTGCGTCAGCACCATGCCGCGCGAGCTGCGGTCAAACAAGCGCACCCCTAGCGACTCCTCCATGTTCTGCACGCTTTTGGTGAGCGCCGATTGCGCAATATTGATCATGCGTGCCGCCGCCGCCACGGAGGCGGTTTCCGATACCGCCAGGAAATGCCGGAATTGTTTCAGCGTGATGTGGTGTTGCATGGGCGGAGCTTGCTGCCTGAGTATCGAAAAATATACGGGTTTGCCCTAGATATCTATTTTTTAGATCGATCGGGCTGCGAATATTGAACTTCCCACCTGCTGCCGTCAAGGTTAAATTGGCTCTGCTTCGGGCTAGCTGCCCAACGCCCAGCCGAGCTGGAGACCGAACAACCTGAATGGAGTGCATCAATGAAGTTACTGATCAATGCAGCGGTTGCCATGGGTGCCATCGCAATCGGCAGTGCCGCCTTGGCGCAACAAGCCTTGCAAAAACTTGGCAAGGGCGAGGGCCGGGTGGACATCGTGGCCTGGGCGGGTTATATCGAACGCGGCGCAACCGACAAGAATTTCGACTGGGTGACCGGTTTCGAGAAGGCCACCGGTTGCAAGGTCAACGTCAAGACGGCGGGCACCTCGGACGAGATGGTGGCGCTGATGAACGAGGGTGGTTTCGACCTGGTCACGGCTTCGGGCGACGCCAGCACGCGGTTGATCCGCGGCAAGAAGCTGCAGCCGATCAATGTGAACCTGATCCCCAGCTACAAGAACGTGGATTCGCGGCTGCAAAAGGCGCCCTGGCACTTCGAGAACAATGTCCATTACGGCGTGCCTTACCAGTGGGGCTGGAATGTGCTGATGTACAACACCAAGGTTTTTGGCGACAAGAAACCGACCAGCTGGAATGTGGTTTTCGAAGAGCAGACGCTGCCCGACGGAAAAAGCAACAAGGGCCGGGTGCAGGCCTTTGACGGCCCGATCTACATTGCCGATGCCGCGTTGTACCTGATGAAGAAAAACCCGGCGCTCGGCATCAAGGACCCGTATGAGCTGAACGAGGCGCAGTACAAGGCGGCGCTGGACCTGTTGCGCGGCCAGCGCAAGCTGGTCGGCAAGTACTGGCATGACGCTTTTGTGCAGATCGACGACTTCACCAATGAGGGCGTGGTGGCATCCGGTAGCTGGCAGTTCCAGGCCAATATCCTGGGCTCCAAGAAGGCGCCGATCGCCACCGTGGTGCCGGTGGAGGGTGCTACCGGCTGGGCCGATTCCACCATGATGCACATCGACTCGAAAAACCGCAACTGTGCCTATATGTGGATGGAGCATTCACTCAATCCCAAACTGCAAGGAGACCTGTCGGCCTGGTTTGGCTCGGTACCGGCGGTGCCGGCGGCGTGCAAGGGCAACGCCTTGCTGGGCGACGGGGGTTGTGACCGTCAGGGGTTCAAGGATTTTGATCGGATCTCGTTCTGGAGAACCCCCACGGCCCAGTGCAAGACACAAAACAACCAGTGTATTCCTTACCACAAGTGGGCTTCCGACTACATCGCGGTGCTGGGCGGACGCTGACCGGTCCCGCAGCGGCGGGCTGACGCCGGCGTGCGGGCGGCGGTTATGCGCCGCTCGGCATCCGTGGCGGCCATGGCCGGTTGACGCATCGCATTGAATGGAAGGTCGGGATCGGATGGTTGCCGCTGTCGCTTTGCGTGCCGTGTCGTGTGTTTTTCGTTCTGGCGGCAAAGCCGTGGTCGCGGTGGACAACGTCAGCATGGAGGTCGAGGCCGGCGAGTTTTTTACCCTGCTGGGGCCCTCCGGATCGGGCAAGACCACGTGCCTGCGCATGATCGGCGGCTTTACCCTGCCCAGCGCCGGCACGATCGCGATCCACGGTGCGGACGTGAGTCAGCATCCGCCTTACGCGCGCCCGGTCAACACCGTGTTCCAGGACTACGCGTTGTTCCCGCACATGACGGTTCTCGACAACGTGGCCTACAGCCTGATGGTGCGTGGAGTTGATCGCACAACGCGCGAGCGCCGCGCCCACGCCCTGCTCGACACGGTGCGGCTGGACGAGGTGGCACAACGCAAACCGGTTCAGTTGTCGGGCGGCCAGCGCCAGCGCGTGGCTCTGGCGCGCGCCTTGATCAGCGAGCCACGGGTGCTGCTGCTCGACGAACCGCTGGGTGCGCTGGATCTGAAGTTGCGCGAACAGATGCAAAGCGAGCTCAAGAGCCTGCAGCGCGAGTTGGGCATCACCTTCATCTTTGTCACACACGACCAGCATGAGGCCTTGTCGATGAGTGACCGTATCGGCGTCTTCAACCGGGGTCGGCTGGAGCAGGTTGCGTCACCGTCCGTACTCTACGAGCGGCCCAGTACGCGTTTTGTGGCCGAGTTCGTCGGAGCGGCCAACCTGCTGCATGGTGCCGATGCCCAGCTGTATGGCGCCTGCGAATCGGTTGTGATCCGCCCGGAGCGCATCACACTTGCGGCCAATACGACCGAGCCGGGCTGCAGCACGCCGCGTTTTCAGGGCGTGGTGCGGGAGGTGCAGTTCTTTGGATCGTTCTGGCGCGTCAGTGTGGCGCGGCCGCAGGCAGGCGAGCCGATGCTGGTGGATGTGCCGGTGCACGGGCGCGCGCCTGCGCCGGCTGTCGGCGACGCCGTACATCTTTTTTGGGGCGACGCCGCCGCGCACTGCTTGCAAACTTCCATGGGCGCAGGCGCCAACTCTTCGTCATGAGCACCGCTCACACCGCGTCTGTTGCGCCAGGCGGTCTGTCGGACCGGTTGTCGACGCTGCTGTACACGCGACGCGGCCTGTTGCTGGCGCTGTTGCTGCTGCCGCCCTTGTTGTGGTTCGGTATCGTCTATCTGGGGGCACTGCTGAGCCTGCTGGCGAACAGCTTCTTTCGCCTTGATGACTTCACCGGGCAGGTGGTGCGCGAGGTGGGTTTGGGCAATTTTGTCGAGATATTCAGCCCCACCAACCTCGATGTTGCTCTGCGCAGCACGGTGATGGCCATCCTGGTGACGCTGGCCTGCGTGGTGATTGCGTTCCCGCTTGCCTTTTACATGGCGCGTTATGCCCGCGGGCCACAGAAGGCTTTGTTGTACGTGGCAGTGATGTTGCCATTGTGGTCCAGCTACCTGGTGCGTCTGTATGCCTGGAAACTGTTGCTGGCCAAGGAGGGTGCGATCTCCTGGGTGATGCAAAACCTGCACCTGCAGTGGCTGCTGGACTCGCTGCTGGCGATGCCGGTGATTGAGGGCAGTTCGCTGAGTTTTTCGCCGCTGGGCACCTTCATCGTGTTTGTCTATATGTGGCTGCCGTTCATGATCCTGCCGATCCAGGCCGCCATCGAACGAATCCCGGGCTCCTACCTGGAGGCGTCGGCCGACCTGGGCGCGAAGCCGTCACAGACCCTGCGCCAGGTCATTCTGCCGCTGGCGATGCCGGGCATCGCCGCCGGATCGATATTTTCGTTCTCGCTCACGCTGGGCGACTACATCATTCCGCAGGTGATCGGCAACTCGACGTTGTACATCGGCCAGGTGGTGTACCGACAACAGGGCGTGGCGGGCAACCTGCCGTTCGCTGCTGCGTTTTCACTGGTGCCGATCGTCATCATCGGGGTCTACCTGTGGCTGGCCAAACGCAAAGGGGCATTTGATGCGCTCTGAGCCCCGGCTTGCCGCGGCGCGGCCGACAACAGGCGCTCCGGTTGGCCTGAAACTGGCCGTCTGGGTCGGGGTGTTGTTCCTGCACCTGCCGTTGGCGCTGATCATCCTGTATGCCTTCAGCAGCGAAGACAAGAGTTATGTTTTTCCGCCACCCGGGTTGACGACGCAGTGGTTTGCGGTGGCGCTGCAGCGCGAAGACGTGTGGGACGCCATGCGCCTGTCGTTCCAGGTTGCGGCCTGCTCCACCGCCATCGCGCTGGTGCTGGGCACGCTGGCCGCCGGAGCGCTGGCGCGCAGCCGCTTCTTCGGGCGCGAGGTCATCAATCTGCTGCTGATCCTGCCGATTGCCCTGCCCGGTGTCGTCACCGGCATTGCGCTGCGTTCGGCCTACCATTCGATGGACATTCCGTTCAGCTTCTGGACCATCGTGATTGGACACGCCACCTTCTGCGTGGTGGTGGTCTACAACAATGCGGTGGCACGGCTGCGCCGCATCAGCCCGTCCCTGCTGGAAGTGTCGATGGACCTGGGCGCGAACGCTTTTCAGACCTTTCGCTATGTGCTGTTGCCGCAGCTTGGCTCGGCGCTGTTGGCCGGTGGCCTGCTGGCGTTTGCCTTGAGCTTCGACGAAGTCATCGTGACCACGTTCACGGCAGGCCAGCAAACCACCTTGCCGATCTGGATGTTCCAGGAGCTGATCCGGCCGCGACAGCGCCCGGTGACGAATGTGGTCGCCGTCATCATGATCACGCTGACCTTCGTGCCCATCGTCGCCGCCTACTGGCTGACCCGATCGGACGAAGACAGCCACAACCGCTGACGCCAGGCGCGCCGAAGCACCCGTTTTACACCGCCATCAAGGAGCCATGACCATGGGACACCCGAAAGAAGCCAATGTGTTGTTTCACACCGAGTTGTTGATCGACCAGCAGCTGGTCAAGGGTGAAGGCCAGGAGGAAGCCATACTCAACCCGGCCACCGGCGAACTGTTGTGCATGGTCCGCGAGGCCTCGCTGGAGCAGGTAAACCGAGCCGTGTCAGCCGCCAGCCGCGCATTCGCGGGCTGGTCACAAACCACGCCGGCCGAGCGCTCCGGGCTGCTGCTCCGGCTGGCGGATCTGGTCGAGTCGAACGCCGCACAGTTTGCGCGCCTGGAGTCGCTGAACTGCGGCAAACCCTTTGCGCGCGCCCTGGGTGACGAGATGCCGGCCATCGCCGACTGTTTTCGCTACTTCGCCGGCGCCACCCGCTGCATGACCGGAACGATTGCCGGCGAATACCTGAGTGGCTTTACCAGCATGATCCGCCGCGATCCGATCGGGGTTGTCGCGTCGATCGCGCCCTGGAACTACCCGCTGATGATGGCGGCGTGGAAACTGGCACCCGCTCTGGCGGCAGGAAACACCGTGGTGCTCAAGCCCAGTGAGCAGACGCCGCTCACGGCGCTG
>JANOTG010000242.1:0-16583 GCA_031416215.1 Betaproteobacteria bacterium | reverse complement strand
CCCGCGAGGCGCAAGCCACCTTGCATGCTGGTCAGCGCGTATTTGCCCTTGCCGTCCAGCAACTGGGCTGGTAGGTGCAGGCCGGGCGCGGGCAGCATGGCGTGGTAACCCCGCTCCACATCCAGTGGCACGCGGGCGCCGAGTCTGGCCGCCAGCGCCTTCGAGTGGGCACCGCAAGCAAGCACCAATCGCTGCGCCAGCCACGAGCCCTGCGCGGTCATGACACGCACCCCACCCGGCTCGACCGCCAGGTCATCGACCTGCAAGCGCTGGATGCGCCCACCGCGGACAAGCGTCGCCGCCAGCAGGGCATCACACAAGGCACCCGGGTCCACAATGTGTGCAGCCTCAGGAGAAAACACACCGAAGCGGAACTCCGGCGACAACATCGGTGCGAATGCATGCAACCAGGCAGCGTCCACATCGTCCAGCCGTACACCGCGCTTGCGCCGCAAGGCCTGCGTCACCTGCGCTGCGGCACGGCTGCGCTGGCTGGCGTACACATACAGCAGGCCCTGCTGGCGCAGCAGGTGGCTGACTCCGGCACGTGCCGCAAACTCCTGCCATGCCGCCACCGACGGCATCGCTACTGTGGCCAAAGCCTTGGAGTTCGCTTCCACCCGGCTGGGCCGCGCCGCGAGCGCGAACTGCAGCAACCACGGCAACAGACGTGGCAAATAGGACGGGCGGATCACCAGCGGCGACAACGGATCGAGCAGCATACGCGGCAAAGCGCGCAGAGTGGCTGGTGTTGCCGTCGGCGCGACCCATCCCGGTGTGATGCCGCCGGCATTGCCGAACGATGCCCCGCGCCCCGGCGCGGTGTCGAACAGCACTACCTCGCGCCCCGCACTCGCCAACTCAAAAGCACAGGCCAGGCCGATGACGCCGGCGCCAATGATGGCGATGTCGATGTTTGAGGGTGCAGTGGATGGGGCGTCCATCCGGCCATGTTAGCGGTGACCGTGGTCGCCTCCTTCAGGCCCTTTGCGCCGGTGTTCCGCTTCACGACCGAAAAAGAAGCTGCCGACGGTGTGCAGGGCGGTCCGCGCCGCAAGTTCCGGGCGACCGTTGCGGAGTGTGGCTATGTGCGATACCGTACAGACAGGGTCCGTGCCGTGGATCAATATCGATGGTTTTGATAAACAAGAATCAGATTCAGGGTGCCGTCAAGAATGCTGTCGGCGTTGTCCAGGATTTGGTGGGCAGCCAGGAGCAGCAGGCCAAGGGCCTGCAGAAGCGAAACGAGAGCTGAACATGTCGACTTTGACCCCTGAATATCTCCGTGGTGCTTGCGATACGATCCCACCCACTGCAGAAGGCGTGAAAAGCAGATTGGCCGAGGCCGCTTGTTATGCAGTGTTGGGCCGCGTGTTACCTGTCCTGCGTCACGACGTGGCGGGCTCAATGCAGCCAATGCGCATGCTGCTGTTATTGCTTGAACGCCGCGTGCAGAGCAGCCAGCCTGATCTGGCAGCCATTGCCACGAGTGTGGTGTCCCTCAGCGCTTTGACGAAACAAGCCGCCGCCGACTGCATGAACGCCCTGTGGTGGACGGATCCAATGGAGGACCTCCATGTCAGCCTGCGAGTGGGCGTGGATGAGGCTGCCAGATTGCTGGCGATGGAGTTGTCTGAAACCGCGCTGACGCTCGTCAATGCCATCGCAGATGACACGCAAACTGCACTGCAAAGCACGTTTCGCACCGTTGTCATGGGCGCACTGCTGGCGTTTTGTGACCAGCGAGTTGCCGGCAGCACCTTGGAGGTAACGTTCCAGGCAGCCGCCTCCGACAGCCGGCACAGCGGCCAGTTACAAATGCGAATGCGGCCCGGCAACGGGGGCGAATCGCCTGTGTCCCCGGCCGGGACGCGCAAACCCCGCGTGATTGACTGGGCCGATGTGCGCGCCATGGCCGAGTCCTGCAGCGTCAACATGGCCCAGGGCGATGGCTGGCTGACGCTGGACTTGCCCCAAGGTTAGACGACCAGTCTGATCAGTGACGCTGTCGGAAACCGGACATGCCAGTTGATGAGGGCTTCTCAATACGGTGCGACATGCGGCAGCCGCACTACAGCGTAAAGGAACAAAATTCATGGCAAGGAAAACTCCCCCCTCCCCGGCTTCCCTCCCTAAAGCCCCCACGGGCATCACCGGCCTCGACGAAATCACCGGGGGCGGGTTGCCGCGCGGGCGGCCCACACTCGTCGCCGGCAGCGCGGGGTGCGGGAAGACGATGCTCGCCATGGAAGTCCTCATGCGCGGCGCGACGCAGTTCGGCGAGCCGGGCGTGTTCATGATGTTCGAGGCAAGTGCGCGGGAGCTCACCCACAACGTGCGCTCGCTAGGCTTCGACCTCGACCAACTCGTGACGCAGAAAAAGATCTTGCTCGATCACGTCCACATCGAGCGCAGCGAGATCGAGGAGACGGGCGGGTATGAGCACGGCCTTTACCAGTGCCGCAGGGTGCGGTCAGAGTTTTTTTGATGCTCGAATCATGGGCGCGACTGCTTCCACCGACGATCTGAGTAACTCTGCGCACGGGTCCGGTCCCGGCCGGGCGGGGAGCGCCCGACCCCGTGCTGCACTTCTGCTTCTGTTCGCCGCGGCTTACTTCGTGGCCGGCGGCTTTGGTCAGGGGCTACCGCTCATCCCGGGCGTGGCCATCACCTTCTGGCCGCCGGCGGGGATTTTCGTCGCGGCCCTGCTGTGCAATCCGCGCCGACACTGGCGGTGGTATGTCGTGGCGGCAGGGTTGGCCGAACTCGCCTGCAATGAGATCTGGTTTCACAACCCGATGCCGTTCGCCCTCGTCTATTTCGCGGCCAATGCGCTCGAGGCTCTCACCGCCGCCTGGTTGGTCGGCCGGTTCGTTCCGCGGTCGTTTCGGATCGAGTCGCCAGGACAGGCGGCGGCCTTCGTCGGACTCGCGGCGGGACTGGCGCCGGTCGTCGGGGCCACCGTCATCGCCACCACCGATGCCCTCATCGGCAAACACGCGTTTTCGACCGCCTGGACACTCGTTTGGCTGGGGGACTCGACGGGCCTGCTGGTTTCCACACCCATCGCGCTGGCGATTGCTCAGGCATGGGGGACGCGACACCGCATCTCCCGGCACCGCCTCGTTGAGGCGGTGGGGGTCGCCGTCCTCCTGGTCGGTGTCGGGGCACTGGCTTTCCGTGACGTTTTACCCACCGCCTACATGACGATGCCGCTCGTGCTGTGGACCGCGGTACGGTTCCAGTGGCACGGGGCTGCCGTCGCTGTGGCCCTGGTCGCGATCACGACTGCGGCCTTCACTGCGCTGGGTGCGGGCGAGTTTGCCGGCACGGCTGAACAGCTTCACGCCAAGGTCGTGATGCTCCAGACCTTCCTCGGGGTGACTGCGGTATCGGCCCTGCTGGCTGCCACACTGTCGCAGCGGCTCCGGCAGACGCAGGACGCGCTGGAAGCGGCCAATCTCGACCTCGAGCGCCGGGTCGAGGAACGGACAGAATCGCTGCGCGCAAGCGATGCGTTAAACCGCAGCCTGATGGACGGGAGCGCGGATTGCGTGAAGGTGCTGGGCCTGGACGGCCACCTTGTGCACATGAACGCGCCGGGCCAGTGCCTGATGGAGATTGACGACTTCGGGCCGCTCTGCGGGCAGCAATGGTCCGCCTTGTGGCCGGCTCAAGCGCGGGAGGACATCGAGCGGTCTTTGGCGGCGGCCCGCGCCGGCGACACTTACTCCTTCCAGGCGTTCTGCCCCACGGCAAAGGGCACGCCGCGCTGGTGGGACGTGGTGGTCAGCCCCATCCGCGATGCCGCCGACGGGCCGGTGGTGCGGGTCTTGTCGGTGTCCCGCGACATCACCGGGCGCAAGCAGGCGGAGGAGGCACTGCGGGAAAGCGAGGCGCGGTTCCGGCGAGTCCTGCGGCAGTCACCGGCAGGCATCTTCGAGACCGACGCGACCGGCTGCATGACGCTGGTCAACGAGCGCTGGTGCGAGATGCTCGGTTACTCCGAGGCGGAGCTGCTGGGCAAATCGGTGCTCGACGTCACGCATTCCTCCAGCCGCACGGCGACCGCCGAGAATGTCGCCCGGCTGGCGGCGGGCGGGCCGGATTTCCAGATCGACAAGAACTACTGGCGCAAGGATGGATCGCAATTCCCCGCGCAGAGCAATGTGACTGCCGTGCGATCGTACACAGGCGAATTCCTCGGCCTCGTCTCGGTGGTGGTGGACGTGTCGGAGCGGGTGCGGGCCGATCAAGAGTTGCGCGAGCGTGCGGGGCAGCTCGATCTGCTGGCGCGTTCGGCTCAGAGACTTCTGGAGTGCCATTCGCTCACTTCGGAAGTGCGGCACGAAATCTTCGGCGGGATTGCAGAACTGGTAGGCGTGGGCGGCTTCTTTCACTACCGGGCGGACAACTCCGAGCGCTGCCTGTATTTGGAAGCGAGCGGCGGTTTGAGCGACGAGGACCGCCGCGTTTACGACACGCTGAAATTTGGCGAACTGCTGTGCGGCCGCGTGGCCGAGTCAGGCCAACGGCTGATCGTGGAGGATCTGCGGCACAGCACGCAGCCGGGGAGCGAACCCTTGCGCGCGGCGGGTGCACAGAGTTACGCCGGGTTCCCACTGCTCGATTCACGGGGGGATCTGGTCGGCACGCTGGCCTTCGTTTCATCACAGCAAGCCCATTTCCGCGGGGGCGACGTGCAGATGATCGAGACCATCTGCGCGCAGGTGGCTTTGATGATGGAGCGCAAGCAGGCGACGGAAGCGTCCCGCGAGCAGAAAAATTTCCTCGACCGGATCACCGCAGTGACGCCAGACGTGCTGTATGTGCTGGATATTGCCGACTATCGCTTCAAATGGGTGAGCCAGCAGGCGGCGAACCGGATGGGATATTCCGAGGAGGAGATCCTCGCGATGGGCGCGGACTTCATGCCTCGCGTCATGCACCCCGACGACCTCGCACGGATGCCGGCGCACTTTGCAGAACTCGCGCGGGCCGAGAACGGGCAGACGCTCGAGATCGAGTATCGCCTGCACCGTCCCGACGGCACCTGGCGCTGGTTCCGGGGCCGCAAGACTCCGTTCTCTCGCGATGCGAAAGGCAACGTGCGTGAAATCATCGGCACCTCCTCCGACATCACCGAGCGAAAGCGGGCGGAGGAGGCCATCGCGCGGCTGGCGGCCATCGTCGAGTCCTCCCACGACGCGATCGCGAGCACCGACCTGCAAGGAACGATCACCAGTTGGAACAAGGGCGCGGAAACCATGTTTGGATATTCCGCGGGGGAGACCGTCGGGCAGTCGATCCTGTTCTGGCTCCCGCCGGAGCGGCGGTACGAGGAGCACGAGATCCAGGCGGCAATCGGGAAGGGCCAGGGTCTGACCCATCTGGAAACCGTGCGCCTGTGCAAAGACGGCTCCCGCGTGGAAGTCTCGGTCACCGTGTCCCCCATCCGGGACGCTGGCGGAGCCATCATCGGCGCATCGAAAACGGCGCGCGACATCACGGCACGCAAACAGGCCGAGGCGGCGCAGCGGGCGATCCAGGAGCGCATGCGCCTCGCGGCCGAGGCAACTGGCGTCGGCATCTGGGAATGGAACGTCCTCACCCATGCGATGCACTGGGATGCGGTCATGTTCGGCCTTTATGGCATCCCCCCGACGCCCGACGGGCTTGTGCAATACAGCGACTGGAGCGGGGCAGTGCTGCCGGAGGATCTGGCGCGCCAGGAAGAGGTGTTGCAAGAAGCGGTGCGAACCGGGGGACATAGCAGCCGAGAGTTCCGCATCAGGCGCGCGGGCGACGGTGACAGCCGGATCGTGCAATCCGTCGAAGCCACCCGCAGGAACGCACACGGTCAGGTCGAGTGGGTGGTGGGGACGAACCTGGACATCACCGACCGCAAGCGGGTCGAAGAAGAGTTGCGCCGGCTGGCTGCCGAGCTGTCCGAAGCCGATCGGCGCAAGGACGTGTTCCTCGCGACCCTTGCCCACGAACTGCGCAACCCATTGGCCCCGATCCGCAACGGCCTGCAGGTGATGAAGCTGATGAGGAACAACGGCGAGGCCGTCGAGCGGGCCCGCGACATGATGGACCGGCAGCTGTCGCAATTGGTCCGGCTGGTGGACGATTTGCTCGACGCGAGTCGCATCAATCAGGGAAAGGTCGAACTTCGCAGGGAGCGGATCGATTTGAAGACCGTGATCGCCGCCGCCATGGAAACGAGCCGCCCAGCCATCGAACAAGCGGATCACGAACTCGTCGTCGTCATGCCGGACGAGCCGATTTTCGTGAACGGTGACGTCACCCGGCTGGCGCAGGTCGTGTCCAACCTTTTGAATAACTCGGCCAAGTACACCCACCGGGGCGGACATGTGCGGCTGACAGTCGGGCGCGAGGACGGGATGGCGGTGGTGTCGGTCAAGGACGACGGTATCGGCATTCCGCCGGCCATGATCGGCCGGGTGTTCGACATGTTTACGCAAGGGGACCGGACGCTGGAGAAGACAACGGGCGGACTGGGGATCGGGCTGTCGCTGGTCAAGGGGCTGCTGGAAATGCACGGCGGGACCATCGAAGCAAATAGCGGCGGTCAAGACATGGGAAGTGAATTTGTAGCCCGCCTGCCGCTGGAGATGGCCCCCGACGCGGAGCAAGACCGTCCGAACAGGCAGACCAGCGAGGTCGTGCCGTCCGCCCTTTGCCGCATTCTGGTCGTGGACGATAACGTGGACGCGGCGGACTCGCTCGGGGAACTGCTGGAGATGTTGGGCAACGAGGTGCGCACCGCCAACGACGGGGAGGCGGCGATTGAAGTCGCGGCGCAGTTCCGGCCCGATGTGGTGTTGATGGACATCGGGATGCCGAAGCTGAACGGATTCGAGGCCGCCCGCCGCATTCGGCAACACACTTGGAGCCGCGGCATGATGCTGGTGGCATTGACGGGTTGGGGGCACGAACACGACCGGAAAAGGAGCGCGGACGCCGGGTTCGATCACCACCTGGTCAAGCCTGTGGAAATGGACGCGCTAGTGAAGCTGATGTCGGGCCGGAAGCGGGCCTGATGTCCCCCGCCACTGGATGTGGCGATGTAGGAAGCCCCTTACACAGCAACCCTCCCCCCTCCGGTGCCCGGAGGCACGCCCGCTCCGTAGCATTGCGGTGCCATAAGGCAGATGTCTTTTCATCATGAAACTATTTCATTGCAGCAGCTGCAATCAACGCGTTTTTTTCGAAAACACGCGCTGTGAGAATTGCGGCTCGAACCTGGGTTTTGTACCCCAGGAGAAGGAGATGGTGGCGTTCTCGGCCGACGAGTCCTGGAATCGCCTGGGATCCGAAGGTGCTGCACAGCGCCAGTGTGCCAACTACGCAGTCGAAAGCGTTTGCAACTGGATGCTGGATGCGTCCGATCCGGCGAGCCTGTGTGTTTCCTGCCGGACCACGGCCATCATTCCTGCGCTCGGCAAGGCCGAGAACCGGACCTATTGGGCGCTTCTCGAACAGGGCAAGCGCAGGTTGTTCTATACGCTGCTAGGGCTGAACCTGCCCGCCCCCGGCAAGGATGCGAATCCGGCGCACGGCATGTCCTTCCACTTCCTCGAGGAAGCAAGTCCGCAGCAGCGCGTGTTCACCGGGCATGAAGACGGTGTGATCACGCTGAACATTGCGGAGGCCGATGACGCGCTGCGCGAAAAGGAGCGAACCCGTTTGCACGAACCCTACCGTTCATTGGTCGGGCATTTCCGGCACGAATCGGGCCACTATTACTGGGATCGGCTTATCCGGAACTCCAGCTGGATCGGCGAGTGCCGGAAAATCTTTGGCGACGAAAGGGTGAACTATGACGAGGCCCTGAGGTGCCACTATTCCACGCCCCTGGTCGACTGGCACTTGAATTACATCAGCGCCTACGCGAGCTCGCACCCGTGGGAGGACTGGAGCGAGTGCTGGGCCCATTACCTGCACATGATCGACGGACTTGAAACCGCCACCGCTTGGGTTTGCACGACAGCTACCCGTTCATTGTTCGCGCGCCGGTGGTCGCCAAGCTGGAGTTCATTCACCGGGTGATCGGTACAGCCATTCGCGCAGAGGTGGTCATGAACTTTGCTCCGGCAGGCGAACCTGCTTTGGAACCAGCGAACAACTGAGGCAGGACGCGCACGCCACAAACGCCCGCATCGGCCGCAGACTTTCTTCGAACCTCCGACCCCAGCAGTCAAAGGCTCGTCACCAGAACGAGCGCTGATCTGCAATGCAGTGGCAAGCTGCACGGCATCGGGCAGGTCAGGCCGAGATGGATTCACCTGTCGCAGTCTGCCGCGGCGTGTGCTTGTCTGTGCCTCGCTGACCTTCCAGCAAGGCAACGCCTTATTCGGCCGCCGCGTCTTCGTTCACGGCGGCTTCGGCCAGCACGGTCATCAGTTCGTCGGCCGCATACAGCTCCTTGACGGCTGTCCGCAGTTGCTTGTTGTCGTCCGTGAGCTTCAACGCGCTGGAAAACGCCGCCACGGTGCCAAACCCGGTGATGCCGTAGTGCGTCATGCGCTGGTACTGGGCGATGATCGCGGCGTCCAGCACGGGGCCCTTTTCCGGGCCTTCCTCGATGGTGTGCTTGAGGGCCTCTTCCACCAGTCCCTGCATGCCCTTGCAATGCTCCTTGGAGACCTTTTCGCCCTGGTTGGCGATCAGCGCCTTGAGCAGGTCGGTGTGCCCCGCGATGCCCGTTTGTGACGTTTCGAGCATCGTCTTCAACTCAGGGTGTGTCGCCTTTGGTGCCAGCTTCTTGAGAGCGCGGGCCATCTGGTCATTGGCGGACCACAGGTCCTTGAGTTCATCGAGATAAAGGTCGGACAGATTCGCAATTTCGGACATGGTGTTTCCCTTGGGTTGGCGCCCCGCAAACGCCTTGCAGGTACGTGCCCGCAGTTTCCGGCCGATACCGGTCCGGGCCTGTAGGACACGCCAAAACGCGGACACCGCCATCCTTGCGTACGCAAGCGCACGGACCGGCCAGCGGGCGAGGGGCAAACTCCCCACCATTGCGGGCCCGTCGGGTCGGGCCACGCCACAGGAGTTTCCGATGTCCACCATGGATCCACGCCCGTATCGCGAGTCGATACGCACCAGCATGGCCCGACGCGCGGGGCCGCATGCGGACGGCCATGCGACTGCACTCGCCGCGCTGGCGATCTGGCGTCGCATGGCGGCCCAACTGGAACCGGTGATCGGCGCGCGCGGCGTGGACGCGCTGTTCCGTCGCGCACTGCATCTCACTGGCCGGCAACATCCATGGCTGGCCACGGCCGGTGTGCGGGGCAGCAGCGCCACTTCGCTGGACCACGTCCAGCTACAGCTGGCGGCACAACAAGCGGCACAGGCCACCGAGGCGGCACAGGCCTTGCTGACCGGATTCACCGAACTGCTGGCGACGATGGTGGGTGATGCGCTGGTGAACCGTCTGCTGGCCCCGGCCTGGGACGCGCCGGCCCAGCCCGCCGAACAGGAGCAAGTGACATGAAGAACGGCAAAGTCGCAATCCGGCGCCTCGCCACGGGTGTGCCCGGGCTGGACGCCATCCTCGGTGGTGGCCTGCCGGAATACTCGTTCAACCTGGTCTCCGGCCCGCCCGGTTCCGGCAAGACCACGCTGGCGCACCAGATCATGTTTGCGCTGGCCACAGCCGAGCGACCGGCGATCTATTTCAGCGCGCTGGGGGAACCCCCCTTGAAGATGTTGCGCTACCAGCAACAGTTCAGGTTTTTCGATCCGGACAAGCTCGCCCACATCATCCGTTTCGTGCATGTGGCTGATGAGCTGGCCACCGGCGATTACGAACAGGTCCTGGCGCGCATGACGCAGGAGGTCGAGGCCTCCAGTGCCAGGCTGGTATTCGTGGATTCCTTCCGTTCGATCATGCTCGAAGCCCCGGCGCAGGACAGTGGCGGCATCAGCGCGCAGCAGTTCGTCCAGTTGCTGGGCACCCACCTCGCCAGCTGGGAGGCCACCTCGTTCATGGTAGGCGAGTACCAGATGGACCGCGAGGCCCTTTGCCACCCCATCTTCACCGTCGCCGACGGCCTGCTGGCGCTGGACCAGCACGTGCACCGCAACTCGATGGTGCGCAAGATCCAGATCCTCAAGATGCGTGGGCAGGCGACGCTGCCGGGCGTGCACTCGATGCGCATCACGGATGCCGGCATCGAGGTGTTCCCGTCGGCGCTGGTGCGCGATGACGCCGGGGCGGTCGCGCCCCAGGCCCGGCCGGTCCGCTCGCAAGCACGCCTGGCCACGGGAGTGCCACGGCTGGACGACATGCTGGGTGGTGGCCTGCCGGCGGGCTACTCGCTGCTGGTGGCCGGCCCGTCCGGCTCGGGCAAGACGATCCTGGCAACGCAGTTCCTGGTCGAGGGGGTGGCCCGGGGCGAACCCGGAGTGATGGTGGCTATCGAGCAGACGCCGAGCCAGTCGCTCAACTCCACCATCGACGACCTCGTGCGGGCCGGCAAGATCGGCTTGATCAACAGCCGCTCGCCAGACCTGTCGATCGACGAAATCGCGCAGAACCTGATCCGGCACATCGACGCGGTCAAGGCAACCCGGGTGGTGATCGACTCGCTGTCGGGTTTCGAACTGGCAGTCGCGCCGAGCTTTCGGGAGGACTTCCGCGAATCGATCTTTCGCATGGTTGCCGCACTGTCGGGTCTGGGGGTCACCGTGCTGATGACCTCCGAACTCGAAGACCGCTACACCGACCTGCGTTTCAGTTCCTACGGATCGGCATTCCTGACCGACGCCATCATCGTGCAGCGCTACATCGAAGTCGACAGCCAGTTCAAGCGGGTGCTGGCCGTCGTCAAGGTGCGCGCCAGCCAGCACAGCGCCGACATCCGGGAATATAGCATCCGCAACGGCCGGATCGACATCGACGAGCGCGTGCAGGACTACGACGGCATCCTGTCGGGCCGCCCGATGCACCGGACGGAGGACGGCGCGAATCAACGTCCCGAGCCGACATGAGCACCGCCGGGCCGCTCCCAAGGGCGAATTCCGCAGTGCGCAGCACGGAGGTTGCCTGATGAGCACCGCCGGGCCGCTCCCAAGGGCGACAACGACGTTGCGGCGAAGACTGACAATTGTGCGAAGCGCTTGTCATGTCGTAGCCAATTCCGCAGTGCGTAGCACGAAGGTACTCCAGTGAGCGCAGTCCCGACGGTGCGCGACGCCGCGCTGAAGCAGCGCGAGCAACGCGCCGACCGCAGGGAACAGGAGCTTGTGCAGCGCGAGCATGCACTGCGTCCGCGCGAGGACGCCCTGCGGGCAGGCGCAGCCCTGGACGCGCAGGCGCAAACGCAACTGCGCGAAGCCAACGAGCGCCTGGTCATCGCGGCGGTCCAGGCGCAGGTGATGACGGAAGCTGCGCAGGACGCCGCAGCCCGTCTCGCCCACATGGCGTCGCACGACTACCTGACCAGCCTGCCCAACCGCGCCCTGCTGACCGACCGCCTGGCGCAAGCGATGGCGCTGGCACGCAGGCACGGCAAGCGGGTGGCCCTGATGTACCTGGATGTCGACCACTTCAAACACATCAACGACTCGCTCGGTCATGCCGTGGGCGACGCGCTGCTCCAGCAGCTGGCGCAACGTCTGCAGGCCTGCGTGCGCGAGTCAGACACCGTGTGCCGCCAGGGCGGGGATGAATTCGTGGTGTTGCTGGCCGAGGTCGACCAGCCTGCAGACGCCGCGCTCGCCGCCGCCAAGCTGATCGAGGTACTGGGCAGCCCTTGCCTGATCGGCGAGCACCACCTGCAGGTGGGTGTGAGCATCGGCGTGAGCATCTTTCCCGACGACGCCGCCGATGTGGAGAGCGTGCTGCGCAACGCCGATACCGCCATGTACCACGCCAAGCGCAACGGTCGCAACCACTACCAACTGTTCCAGCCGGAAATGAACGTGCGGGCGGTTGCACGCCAGTCGGTCCAGGTCGCCCTGCGCCAGGCGATCGATGGCGACCGCTTTGTGCTGCACTACCAGCCCACAGTGAACCTGGACACCGGCGCTGTCACAGGCGCGGAGGCGCTGCTGCGCATGCGCCAGGCCGACCAGGTGCTGATGCAGCCGATCCATTTTGTAGGCATCGCGGAGGACTGCGGCCTGATCATCCAGATCGGAAAGTGGGTGCTGCGACACGCCTGCCAGCAGGCTGTGCGCTGGTTGCAAAGCGGGTTGGCGATCGGGCAGCTCGCCGTCAACGTGTCGGCCGTCGAGTTCCACGGTCGCGACTTTCTCGCCAGCGTGCAGGCCACACTCAGGGAGACAGGGCTGGACCCGTCCCACCTGGCGTTCGAGCTGACCGAGAGCGGGCTGATGCAGGACACGGAGAGCACCATCGCGGTGTTGCATGCGCTCAAGAAGATGGGGGTGCAGGTGGCGATCGACGATTTCGGGACCGGCTACTCCAGCCTGAGCTATCTGCGGCGCTTTCCGATCGACACGCTCAAGATCGACCAGTCGTTCGTGCGCGACATCCAGGACGGCAAGGGCGACGCGCTGCTGGTGAGCGCCATCATCGCCATGGGCCACAGCCTCAACCTGCAGGTGGTGGCCGAAGGCATCGAGACCAGCCAGCAACTGGCCTTCCTGCAGGCACACAGGTGCGTCGAAGGGCAGGGCTACTATTTCAGCCAGCCGGTGGCGGCCGACGCCTATGCGGACCTGCTGGCACGGCGGCGCAACCCCGAGGGCGCATACCCGCGGTGGGGGCGCGACTAGACATCACGGGCGCCAGCCCAGGATAGGCAGCCGGTCATTGTGGGTAACACGGTTTCAGCTGCCACGTGTTCCACGGCAAGGCGCCAGACAAGTCCTCCGCTGCCGATAGGCGTGGTTCATGGCGGGTATGCACCGATTCAATCACATGACCTCGGGTTAACCCTTATCATTCATTTTCGCTATCAATATTTAATATTTCATAGGAAAATCATGTCACTGATCAACACCCAAGTCCAGCCATTCAAGGCCCAGGCATTTCACAACGGCAAGTTTATCGAGGTAAGCGAGCAGAACCTGAAGGGACAGTGGTCGACCTTGATCTTCATGCCCGCCGCATTCACCTTCAATTGCCCGACTGAAGTGGAAGACGCGGCAGACAACTACAACGAGTTCCAGAAACTGGAGACACAGGTCTACATCATCACCACCGACACGCATTTTGCGCACAAGGTGTGGCACGAGACCAGCCCGGCCGTCGGCAAGGCCAGGTTTCCGCTCGTCGGCGATCCCACCCACCAGCTGACCCGCGCCTTCGGCGTGCACATCGACGCCGAAGGCCTGGCCTTGCGCGGCACCTTCATCATCAACCCGGAGGGCATGATCAAGACGGCCGAAGTGCACAGCAATGAAATCGCGCGAGACGTCACCGAGACCCTGCGCAAGCTGAAGGCTGCACAGTACACGGCCAGGAATCCGGGCCAGGTCTGCCCCGCGAAGTGGAACGATGGCGCCAAAACCCTGACCCCCTCGCTGGATCTGGTCGGCAAGATCTGAGTCAGCCCAGGGTCGTGGGCACCTGCCCACACTCAGGGATCCCCGATCGCCACGGACGCGAGCCCCGCTTGTGCGCGTGTCGCGATCGGGCCCATGTTTCCGCCCCACTCCACCCACCCTCCAAGGAGCTTCGACCATGTTGGACACCACCATCCAAAGCCAATTGGCAGCCTATTTGCAGCGCCTGCAGCAACCGGTAGAGCTGATCGCCTCGCTTGACAACAGCGAGGCGGCCGCCAAGATGCGCATCCTGCTCGAACAGATCGCTTCACTGCACCCGATGGTGCGTGCGCGTTTTGACGGCAGTTTCGAGCGCAAGCCTTCGTTTCAGATCACCCGCGCAGGCGCCGACATGGGTCTGCGTTTTGCCGCCATCCCGATGGGCCACGAGTTCACCTCGCTGGTATTGGCCCTGTTGCAGACCGGCGGGCACCCGCCCAAGGTCGAGCAGGGTCTGATCGATGCCGTCACGGCCCTACAGCCCGACACCGAGTTGGTTTTCGAAACCTGGATGAGTCTGACCTGCCACAACTGCCCCGACGTGGTGCAGGCCATCAACCTGATGGCAGTGCTAAACCCGAAGGTGCGCCACGTTGCCATCGATGGCGGCCTGTTCCGCGAGGAGGTCGAAGCACGCCAGATCCTGGCCGTTCCGGCGATCTTCCTGAACGGTCAGCCGTTCGGCAATGGCCGCATGGAGCTGGCCGAGATTTTGTCCAAGGTCGACACCGGCAGCGCGGCGCGCGACGCTGCCAAGCTGGCGGCCAAGGAAGCTTTCGACGTGCTGATCGTCGGCGGTGGTCCGGCCGGCGCCGCTGCCGCGGTATACGCGGCGCGCAAGGGCATCCGTACCGGCGTGGCGGCCGAGCGCTTTGGCGGCCAGACGCTGGACACCCTGGGCATCGAGAACTACATCTCGGTGATGGAGACCGACGGGCCGAAGTTCGCGGCTGCGCTGGAACAACACGCCAAGGTGTATGGAGTCGACATCATGAACCTGCAAAGGGCGCAGAAGCTGATCCCGGCGCCGACGCCTGGCGGCCTGATCGGCGTGCAGATGGCCAACGGTGCCTTGCTTCACAGCAAAACCGTGATCCTCAGCACTGGCGCGCGCTGGCGCGAGGTTGGCGTGCCTGGGGAAAAGGAGTACCGCAACAAGGGCGTAGCCTATTGCCCGCACTGCGACGGCCCGCTTTTCAAGGGTAAACGCGTGGCTGTCATCGGCGGCGGCAACTCGGGTGTGGAGGCGGCCATCGATCTGGCCGGCATCGTTGGCCAGGTCACGCTGCTCGAGTTCGGTGACAGGCTGCGCGCCGATGCCGTGCTGGTCGCCAAGTTGAAGAGCCTGCCCAATGTGATCGTGCACACGCGGGCACAGACAACCGAGATCACCGGCGCCGGCGGCCAGGTCAACGGCTTGCGCTACACCGACCGCAACAGCGGCCGCAGCCAGCATGTGCCGCTGGAGGGCGTGTTCGTTCAGATCGGTCTGGTGCCCAACAGCGAATGGCTGCAGGGCACGCTTGAGCTCAGCCGCCACGGAGAGATCGTCGTCGACGGCCACGGCCGCACGTCACTCCCCGGAGTCTTCGCCGCTGGTGACGTAACCACCGTGCCGTTCAAGCAGATCATCATCGCCGCGGGCGACGGCTCCAAGGCCGCGCTCAGCGCCTTCGATCACCTGATGCGCGCCGCGCCGGTGGTCGCGGCGGCGCCGGAGGCGATGCCAGCCTGATTGCGCCGTTATGGTGCCAACTGGTCAGCACCAAGCTGCGACCGGCAATGGCCTTGAACAGGGACATGGCTGTTTTCAAGGCAGTATGGTGACAAACGGCCAGCCACTCGGCGATGCCCTGGCGCGTCCAGTACTTGCGCGAGCTCGGTGGCGGGACCACTTCTTGTGCTGCTGCAGCGCCGCCGGCGCAATAGACCAGAAGCCCCTTCAGGCTGGCCTCCGGTGTCTTTGCACCGGAATAGTCGATGCCGATGTACCGGGAAACGCGGGAGCCATCAGCATGCCGACCTGACGGTCAAGCCAGCACTTTGAGACCATGCTTTTCGACTACGGCCAGCAGCTTCAGCGCCATGCCGCTCGGTCGCTTGGTCCCGGCCTCCCATTTCTGCACCGTCGACTCGCTGGTGTTCAGGAAGCGCGCAAACACCGGCTGGCTGACGTGCGCGCCCTCACGAATACGTTTGATCTCATCAGGTGCGATCTCCGCTGGCGCCACAAGACAGGTCTCATCGAAATCGCGCATGGTCGCCTTGTCGATGGTGCCGGCACGGTGCAGCCCCTGCGCGGCACTGTAGATGGCCTCGAATGCGTCACTCTTGAACTTGGCTTTGCTCTTCATGGAAAAAGCTCCTGTAAATCACCCTGGCTCAGTGCGGATGCCAACTCGGCTTGCGTCATGCGACCGTACGCCTGCGCGAGCTTCTTGAAACCAGCAAGCTCGTCGGAGTCGATGTTGGCCCGGTCCTTCTTGGCAAAGAGATAGGCAAACACCCAATGGCGCTCACCCTTTGCCAAGACGATGGAGCGGTGCATGTTGTCGTTGAGCCGCTTCTTGAACACGCCCCCGCCCAGATCGTCCGCCTGATCCTGCATGACCTCCAGAATCGCAGCCCTCAACGCCGGATCATCGATGCGCGCCTTCTTGGCGGCTTTGCCAAACCATGCCGTCTTGAAAGCGCGTGTGGAGGGCTTCGTTGGCATGCTGTAGTGTAGCACCAGGTCCCACTTAAAGCGCCAGTCGTAAGTGCTGCGGCGACCGCCAAGAGCCACCCTCACCTGTCAGCACTAATGGGATGGACGCCCCCTTCTTCAAAGCGATATTGCGTACCAAAGTGGCGATGGGACTTGGCCCATTAAACGAAGGAGGCGCGCCGAGGACATCGGCCGGGACACCATCACGATCCACAGCGGCAACACCAAGACAAGGCACACACGGGTGAGCCCGATCGCGCCAGGCCTGCGCCAATGGCTCAAGCACGTGCCCTTGCCCTACAAGGACTACGAAGGCCTCAAGAGC
>JANOTG010000241.1:0-5810 GCA_031416215.1 Betaproteobacteria bacterium | reverse complement strand
GGGCCCACATCCCCGGTCATTGCAGCCCAGCCCAGCACCGGCGGCATGGCGCCGGAAGCGCCACCTATGACGATGTTTTGCGGCGTCAATGGCTTGAGTATCACGGTATAAATGATGGCATAACCGACAAAGGTAGCAAAGGTCAGCCACATCGTGAGCGGGTTCACCAACAGGTAAAGGATTGCCGACCCGGCGACACACAGCGCCGCAGAAAACAACAGCGTCTGCAACTTGCCCAATTCGCCCCTGGCAGTGGGGCGCCACGCTGTGCGCTTCATCTTGGCGTCGATGCCCTGCTCGACAATGCAGTTGAACGCTGCGGCGGCTCCAGCCACCAGCCAGATGCCCAGGCAGGCGATTGCCGCCAGCCGTATGTCGGCCATGGACGGCACGCCGGGCACTGCCAGCACCATGCCAATCAGGGCACAAAACACGATCAGCTGGATGACCCGTGGTTTGGTCAATGTATGGAATTGGCGCAACAGGCCCATGCTGGCTACCGGTGGTGCCGAAGCGGCTGCCTGCGATTTCACGGTTTGACCCAGGACGACGGCCAGCCTGGCGCATCCAGGCTGGTACGCCTGCTGGTCGTTCCCGCTACCAGCCAGGCCAACAACAGAACCAGTGCCGCCGCACCTCCGGTGTGCAGCACCGCAGCCAGCAGCGGCCAGCCCAGCACCACGTTGGCCAGTCCGGTACCCAGTTGCAAGGACAACAGTGCAAGCAAGCCGCGCGCCTGCAGCCGTGTGGCTGCCAGGCGGTACAGGCGCCAGGCCAGGCCCAACAACACCAGCACCACCAGCACCGCAAACAAGCGATGCAGCATGTGTATCGCGGTCAGCGCCGCAAAACTGATGGTCTGACCATCGGCCAGGTAGCCCAGCGGACGCCAGATCTGCAGCGCCTGCTCAAAATGCATCTCGGGCCACCAGCTGCCCTGACACTGCGGGAACTCGGCACAGGCCAGCACGGCATAGTTCGTGCTGACCCAGCCACCCAACACCACCTGTATGCCCAACACCAGACAGGCCGCATACAACAGCCTGCGTGTCAGACGGTCGAGCACGATGGGTGCCTGACCGTGCGGCAGGCGGTTGAGTCGTTCCGCCTGCATTGCCAGCAAAGCCAGCAGCCCCAGGCCACCCAGCAAGTGCAGGGTAACTATGGCCGGGAACAACTTCATGGTGACGGTCAAGGCACCAAAGGCACCCTGCACACAAACCCAGACCAGTGTCAGCAACGGCCAGCCCAGGCCGGGCCCCCTGTTGGGTGCGCCCGTTTGGCGCCGGGCGCTCCACGCCAGCCACAACAACACCACAATCACCGCCCCAACGCCACTGGCCAGGTAACGGTGCACCATTTCGATCCACGCCTTGGTGTGGGTCACCGGGCCCGTCGGCATCGCCGCCTGCGCGGCCGCAATCGACTCCTGGGCGCCAAGCGGGCTGGCACTGCCATAACAGCCGGGCCAGTCCGGACATCCGAGCCCGGAATCGGACAAGCGGGTGAAGGCACCAAACAGGATCAGGTCGAAGGTCAGGAAAACGGTCAGCAGGGTCAGTCGGCGCCGCAAATCAACACGATCACCAGGCTGGCGCCGCAGCCAGACCCACAACAGCGGCCCCATGGCCAGCAAGGCGGCAACCAGCAAGAGCTGCAAGCCGGGGCCGAGATCGATGGTGGCAGTGTGCGGGGTCATGACAGACTGGCTGATGCGGCGTGATGGCGACTCGGTCAACGCCCGGCCGTATCCCACGCGGAACTCGCGCGCAACACGCGCTGGATGTCGCTCTTGGCTCGGGCCGCCGCCTCGATATCCTGCGCCACAGGAAATCGCATCATCCAGTTGCCCAGAGGGTCCACCAGATACAGGTGGTCAGCCAAGGCCTGCTGCGCAGCGGGCGCCAGCCAGCTCCGCAGCAGCAACGGATCGATGCGCAACACGGTCGAGTCCTTCAGGGCCGGCAGCAGCGCCGCTGGCACGGCGGCACTGTCATCGACAAACCACACCCGGTCCAGCCGTTCCTTCTCTTTACCCAGGCTCTCGCGAATCTGTCGTTGCAGGTAGAGGTGTTTTTCGCACTGCGCTGCGCAACCGCCCCCGGACACACTGACCAGCAGCCATTGCCCCTTGAGCGATCGCAGGTTGACCGGGGTCCCATCGAGCCCGACCGCCGTGGCATCCGGCAACGGGCGTTGCGGATCTATCAACCCGCCATAAACACGGCGTGCCTCGGGGCGAATCACGTAATAGGTGAGATACGAGGCGATCACAGGCGCTGCGCACACCAGCATCACCAACAACATCTTCCAGCGTCCGACCCGGGTGCGTTGCACATCGTGCGCGACAACCTCGTGCGGCTCAGGCAAGGAATACACGGTCAGGCCGAGTGGACGGTCAGCCGGCTGCGGGTGTGGCATGTGCGTGCCGTCAGCGGGGACGTCGGACAACTTGAAACCAGACATAGAGGAAGGCAATCAGGCCACTGAGGGCAAACCATTGGAACGCGTAACCATAATGTTTCTCAACACCGGTTTGCAAAAGCGGCCAATCACGCAACAGCGAATCGGAACCGACCCCCTGCTGCAGTATCGCTATGGGCAGCAAGGCGACACCTGCATCCCTCGCGTAACGCTGCATATCGAGATTTTGCCGGATCGAGCCCGCGTCGGCGCCCGCGAACTCGTAAAGCTTGGAAGGCGGCGGGGCGATTCGTCCTTCCACCTGCACCACGCCATCCGGCGTCGGAACCACCGGCAACAATGCCCGGTCGCCGAAATTGCGCTGCACCCAGCCACGTTGTACCACCACGGTGGCGGCCTGATTTTCAAGTTGCAGCGGTGTGATTACAAAAAATCCCGGCTTTGCATTCATTTGACGGTTGTCCAGGAACACCGTGTGTTGCGCAAGCCACCTGCCGCGCAGCACGACACGCCGGTGCAAGGCCTCAGGATTGGCCGCCTCCCGAAGCAATCCCGCCACGTCGAGTGCCGCCATCTGGCGTCGACTGTCGACAGCCGATTGCAAGGAGGTTTTCTGAGCGGCGCGCGACAACTGCCAGACACCCAGCGACAGCGTTGCCAGCAAGCCAAGGACAGTCGCCATGGTCAACAACCAGAACCGGGCCGGCGCAATTGCAGGGCTCACGGGATAATACGCACCATGGTTTACCTCATTGTTGTTGCGTTCATTGCCATTTTGGCGAGCCTGGGCGCTGCCCTGTACTTCATGATGCAGGATGGACGCGACGGAAAATCCAAGACGAACCATATGGCCCGCGCACTGGCTTTTCGCGTCGGCTTTTCGATCCTGCTGTTCGTGTGTGTGTTGATGGCCTGGAAACTGGGCTACATCCAGCCCACAGGTATCCCGGGCGGAAAATAAATGGCCGCAACGCGGCCAGGCCTTGTATCAACGCGAGGCGCTGCACCAGGCAGCGCCGCCGTGCCAGGTTACAGCCAGTAGACCAGGATGTACAGGCCGAGCCAGACTACATCCACGAAGTGCCAGTACCAGGCTGCACCCTCAAAACCAAAATGACGTTGCGCCGTGAAATGCCCCTTGCCGAGTCGCAAGGTGATCACCAGCAACATCAACATGCCGACAAACACATGAAAGCCGTGGAACCCGGTGAGCATGAAGAACGTGGAGCCGTAGGCGCCCGACGTCAGCTTGAGGTTCAGGTCGCTGTAGGCATGGAAGTATTCATAACCCTGCACGCCCAGAAACGTGATTCCCAAAAGCACAGTGATCCACATGAACGCGATGGTGCGGCCACGATCACCCGCCTGCAGTGCATGGTGCGCAATCGTCAAAGTCACGCCCGAACTCAGGAGCAGCGCCGTGTTGATGGTCGGCAACCAGAATGGCCCCATGGTCTGGAATGGCTCGATGATGCCTGCCGGCGAGGCTGTCGACCCGGCTGCCGCAGTTGGCCAGACCGCTTTGAAATCGGGCCACAACAAGGCATGTTCGAGATTACCGAGCTCCGGCACGGAGTGCACCCGCATCCACCACAGCGCCGAGAAAAATGCGCCAAAAAACATGACCTCGGAGAAAATGAACCAACTCATGCTCCAGCGGAACGACAGATCCACCTTGTGCCCGTACGAACCGCTCTCGCTCTCGCCAATGGCAGCACCAAACCATTTGTACAGGATCACGAACAACACCGCGAGTCCGAACACCAGCGAATAACGCCCCCAGCCTTCCCCGTTGATCCACTGCCCGGCGCCCAGGATGACAAAAAACAACCCGGCCGAGGCCAGAGCCGGATAGGCAGACGGGCTGGGAACAAAATAATACGGCGTGCCGCCGTGTGAAGCTGCGCTCATTTCAACTCCTGACTCTCAAACCTGAAAACACCCACAGCGCACTGGTCGGCAAGCTCACTTCGCCACCACCCAGTTCACCAGGCCGATCAATGCGATCACGAACACAAACACTCCCGCAAAACCCACCACAACGATGTGCAACGGGTTGAGCCGCGCCCCATCGAGTTCCAGATCCTGCCGCTTGCGCACCCCGATGAAGGCCGACGCAACCGCCTTGACGGTGGCCCACAAGGACCCCACGCGCCGGGATGTCGGGGCATTGCCCTCTTGCATCAAGAAGCCGCCCCCGCCGGTACGACGGCCTTGGCTACCGGTGCTGCGGGAACGCCACCACCGACCTCGAAGAAGGTATACGACAGGGTAATCGTCTTCACGTCACGCGACAACTTGGGATCTATCACGAATGCCACCGGCCATGATTTCTTCTCGCCGGGCTCCAGGATGTACTGGTTGAAACAGAAGCACTCCAACTTGTTGAAGTGTGCCGCCGCCTGCTGCGGCGCGTAACTCGGTATGGCCTGTGCCGCCATGCGGCGGTTCTGCACGTTCTGGAACTCGTACACCACCGTGGCCAGTTCACCGGGACGCACTTCGATGGAGCGTTGTGCGGGCTTGAACTCCCACGGGCCGCGCGAGTTGGCGTCGAATTCGACCGTGATCGTGCGTGTGGTGTCGATCTGCGAATTGGCCGGCGCATCCGAGCCGGCACCAGCCAACTTGCGCTCAGCCAGTGCCAGCACGTTGATGCCGGTCATTTCGCAAATCGCGTTATAGATGGGTCCCAGCGCGTAGCCGAACGCCAGCATGGCGAGTGTGATGACGCCAAGCTTGGCCGCCATCGCCCGATTGGCACCGCGCAAGTTCACCTGTCAGCCTCCAAGTATGACCATCTTGGCCATGAAACCGGCAAAAAACACGACGGCGACCGATGCCAATATCCAGGCCAGGCGCGTGTTGTTTTTCTTCTGTTCAGGCGTCATGACGTTATCCGGCAACAACAACGCTCAGCCAATGACGCGGTTGGCGGCAGCGTTGAGCTTGGGTGGTGTCTCAAAAGTGTGGAATGGTGCCGGCGACGGGATTTCCCACTCCAGGCCTTCCGCGCCCTCCCAAGCCTTCTGTTGCGCCTTCTCTCCCTTGCCCAGCATACATGGCAACACGATGAAGAAGAAGAAATAGACCTGTGCGATACCGAAGGCAAAGGCGCCGACAGAGGCAATCGCATTGAAATCGGCAAACTGCATCGGGTAGTCGGCATAACGACGCGGCATGCCGGCGAGCCCCAGGAAGTGCATCGGGAAGAAGGTAATGTTGAAGGCGATCAGCGACCACCAGAAGTGGATCTTGCCGCGTGTTTCGTTGTACATCACACCCGTCCATTTTGGAGACCAGTAATAGTAACCCGCAAACATGGCATACAAGGAGCCAGCCACCAGCACGTAATGGAAGTGGGCAACCACGTAATAAGTATCTTG
>JANOTG010000240.1:0-3973 GCA_031416215.1 Betaproteobacteria bacterium | reverse complement strand
CGGTCAAAACGGGGAGCCCGGATATGTCGCACGTACGCAGCTACATCAGCCATGTCCTCGCGGTCGCGCCACATTCCGAACAATGGATCGTCTGTGACGAACTCTTCGTTCGCAATGGTGGTCTGCACCGCCTCCTGCTCGATGCGCACCGTTACATGGGCGCCCGGGGATTGCGCCAGCCTGGCACGCCAAGCCGCCGGCAACTCGGCCACAGGCACATGTTCGATGACGATCGTGTTCACTTGAATCTCCTTCGACGGCCTCATCTGGTACTGCGGTGGCCGGCTCGAACTGGCGCAGCCAACCGGTGAACGGGCGCAGCAGCCGTAACTGGCGCGCCGAACTGGCACGGTCGCCGTGCCCGCCTTTGGCCTGGCTGGCCCAAGCGGCCATCAGATCGACCGTCAGCGGCCCGTGGTGGCCAATCTTGGCGACGTAGCGGGCGAAGCGTGCCAGACCGTGACCCATGGTACTGAGTTCGAAGCCCGCACTTCGGCGCTCGGCCAGGTACTGCTCGACCCGGGCCTGCAAGGTAACGTGCGCGCTCATGCGGCACTCCCGTGCCACGGCAGCGCGACACCGGGCAACGCGCTGTGGTCAAGCTTGGCGTAAATGAGTGACGTGTCCAGCGAACGGTGTCGCAGTACGTCGGCCACCTCTTTGACCGAGCCACCCTGATTGACAATGCGACACGCCAGCGTGTGTCGCAGCGCATGCGATCGGCCATGGGGGATGCCCACGCGCAGGAAGGCATCACGTACAAGGCTGCGAATACCGTCCACGCCCATGGGTTTGTCGTGTGGCGCGAGGCGACGCACGAACACCGCCCCTAAGCTGGTCTCGGGGCGCTCGTGGCGGACGTAGGCCTCCAGCGCCCGGCCCGTCTCTACGGGCAACGGCAGGACTTCCTGCTGGCGCGACTTCGTACGCTTGAGCGTGACAGTGCCCTTGCGCCAGTCAATGTCGGCCAATTGAAGCCGGTTGATCTCGATACTGCGCAGTCCCACGTCCAGCGCCAGACGGACGACGGCGTAGTCCCGCCGAGCAGACGGTAGCGTGGCCGTGAAGGAACTCAACAGCCGGTCAACTTCCTCGGCCTTCAGGGCCCGAGGCAACGACGCCAGGCTCCAGTGGGCGGTCGAGCCGATGACGGCCAGCAGCGGCTGCACCGCATCACCACATGTGGCGCGGTAGCGAAGGTAGGCACGCCGCGTCACCGCAATCGTGGTGGCGTTGCTGATCGAACTCAGCGACTCCATCTGATTGGCGATGAAACGCCGAACGTTCTCAGGCTGAAGTTCACCAAAGGCCACTGGTCGATCTGCAAACTTGTAAAGCAGCAAGCGGTCGATGATGCGCAGGTAGCCCCTGCGTGTTCCATCGGCCAAGCCTCGGGCGTCACGCATGCTGGTGTCGTAGTTGCGAAGCTCGTCGGTGATCGGGCCTGCTGGCGTAGGCAGTTCAGCGATGACGCCGCGCTCGCGCAAGATCGCCAGCAGGGCTGTCAGCGCGGCATGAAGCGATTTCGGTGTGCGCAACGCCTCGCCAGGGTAGTCGCAGCGCGGCAGGTGGTAGCGCAGAAACTGGTCAATGCAGCTGCTGTTGCAATCCACATGATCTTGGCGCAGCATCCGCGCGCCATTCGCGTCGCCGTCCGCCAGCCCGCAGGCTTATCTAAGGCGTTGCGGCGCCCCGCCGGACGGTCGCCGTTGTGCGAATCCGCCATTCAAGTTGACAGCGTGCAATGGATCGTCGCGGATTTCGGCATTTGCTACCATCAGCGCTGTCTTGCTCACATGGAGATGTGGAAATGCAAACCGATGACTTGGCAAATCTCCCCTTGCCCGCCAGACTCGCGGCGATGGAGGCGCTGTGGGATTCGCTGAGCCACGACCCATTGCATAACCCCAGTCCGGCGTGGCATGCCGAGGTTCTGGCGCAACGCCGGCTGGAGATGGAGCAGGCGGTTCCGTGGGAGGAGACCAAGCGCCGGTTGCGATCCCTCGCCGACACACGCCAAACTTAGCGCCGCAGCCGTTGAAATCTGGACGCTGACGCGTTATGTTCACGCTCAGCATCCTGCCTTCGGCGCAGGGCGATTTGGAGTCGGGCTACTGGTTTTACGAAGCGCAAGGTGACGGGCTCGGAACGTATTTTCTTGACTGTCTCACTGGCGATCTCGAGTCATTGCGATTATTCGCCGGACTGCATCCGAAACCCGTCGGCGGATTTCATCGGACGCTGTCCAAGCGGTTTCCGTTTGCGATCTACTATGACCTGAGCGGCGACATGGCCGTAATCGTGGCTGTGCTCGACTGCCGGCAGAATCCGGCTTCGATCCGCTCTCGGCTTGAACCACAATAGGTTCATCGAGTCGCAGCGATAGCGCCATACAGTTCTCAGCCACCTTCAAAAACCAGCCCACACGCATCGGGTGGCGTATTCAGGGTGCAGTTGGCACGGAAAAAAGGCCTTTGAGAAGCCTCTCCTCCGCCGGCCATGCGGTAGCGGCTATGGCGCGATGGCGTCCCCAGCACGATCTGTCCAAAGATCCGGGACGGTGCCTCTCACGCAAGACTCGCGCAGCAGCGGGTAAGCCGCCTGGCTCGACGTCTACGGCAACAGCTGTCAACAGTGCTGACAGCCCCGGAGCAATCTCATTGCCGAGCCGACATCAAGAAAATACCTCGACACGCACTGCTGTTGCAAGCCACATGAAGATGGCGCAGCATCGGCCCAGTTCAGGCTGAGTCAGCCCGGTTGAGGCCCGTCACCGCATCGCCCCTGCCCGCTCACGCGGGCGCCCTCGCCGGCCACATCTCCTGAAACCCGGCAGCCGAAAGGCTGGAGGACGAGGATACGCGCCCGCACCGCCTCCTTTGTGCGAAGCGCAACCCGCACCTCCCGTGGCTGTCCGTTGGGACCGCGATAACGCACTATGGCGAGGAGTACGACCGCGCGGCGGACAAATACTTCCGCAACAGCAAGCGCCCCACCATCGCAGAGACCATCGCGTATTACCGCGAACGCAAGATCGGCCTGGTCATGTTCACGGTGGACAGCGAATCGAAACTGGGCCGCCGCCGCATCCCCAACGAGGAGATCGCGCAGGCGGCCAAAGAGAACAGCGACATGATGGTGTGCTTCGCCAGCATCGACCCGCACAAGGGCAAGATGGGCGCGCGCGAGGCCGAGCGACTCATCAAGGAGCACGGCGTCAAGGGCTTCAAATTCCACCCCACGGTGCAGGGCTACCATCCCTACGACAAGATGGCCTGGCCCATCTATGAAGTGATCAACGCGCACAAGCTGCCGACCATCTTCCACACCGGGCACAGCGGCATCGGATCGGGCATGCGCTGCGGCGGCGGCCTGCGACTGGAATACAGCAACCCCATGCACCTGGACGACGTCGCCATCGACTTCCCGGACATGCAGATCGTGATGGCCCACCCCAGTTTCCCGTGGCAGGACGAAGCACTGTCGGTTGCCACGCACAAGCCGAATGTGTGGATCGACTTGTCGGGATGGAGTCCCAAGTACTTTCCAAAGCAACTGGTGCAGTACGCCAACACGCTGCTCAAGGACCGCATCCTCTTTGGCAGCGACTACCCGCTCATAACGCCCGACCGCTGGATGAAGGACTTCGAGGATGCAGGCTTCAAGCCGGAGGTGATGCCTGGCATCCTGAAAGGCAATGCAGAGCGATTGCTGGGGTTGTAGGCAAAGGTACCGACTGAGTCTTGGACTTTCAGCATAAACCAGTCCAAGTTTTTATCCTCACCCCCCAGGCAAGACTTCGTGATTCTCGAACTGCGGTGGAAGTCTTGACGCGAGTCGCCTCAGAAAAAAAAGCCAGTCACGCTTGCGCGGGGCTGGCTTGGGTTCAGTACGAAAGTATAAAAGTCTGTGGTTTTATACTTTCAACAATGCTGAAATCGAAAAAGTCTCTTAACTTGTTGATTTTATTGAC
>JANOTG010000239.1:0-14824 GCA_031416215.1 Betaproteobacteria bacterium | reverse complement strand
CCGAGTACTACACCGGGACGCAATACGCCCCGGTGCAGCACGTCGCGTCGGCCTCAACCACCGGCCACGGCACCAATATCATCGCCGGCCTCGGCGTGTCGATGCGCTCCACCGCGTGGCCGGTGATGGCGGTGTGCGTGGCGATCTACGTGTCGTACACGCTGGGCGGCCTCTACGGCATCGCCATCGCCGCGACGTCCATGCTGTCGATGGCCGGCATCATTGTCGCGCTCGACGCTTACGGCCCGATCACCGACAACGCCGGCGGCATCGCCGAGATGAGCGAGCTGCCCAAGAGCGTTCGCGATGTGACCGACCCGCTGGACGCCGTGGGCAACACCACCAAGGCCGTGACCAAGGGATACGCCATCGGCTCGGCTGGCCTGGCAGCGCTGGTGCTGTTTGCCGACTACACACACAAGCTCGAAGCCTACGGCCAGGCCATCAGTTTCGACTTGAGCGACCCGATGGTGATCATCGGCCTGTTCATCGGCGGCCTGATTCCCTACCTGTTCGGCGCCATGGCGATGGAGGCGGTGGGCCGCGCTGCCGGCTCGGTGGTGGTCGAGGTGCGTCGCCAGTTCCGCGAGATCAAGGGCATCATGGAGGGCACGGCCAAGCCCGAGTACGGCAAAGCCGTCGATATGCTGACCACCGCCGCCATCAAGGAAATGATGGTTCCGTCCTTGCTGCCAGTGGTAGTGCCTATCCTGGTCGGCCTGATCCTGGGCCCGGCCGCACTGGGCGGCCTGCTGATGGGCACCATCGTGACCGGCCTGTTTGTCGCCATTTCCATGTGTACCGGTGGTGGAGCCTGGGACAACGCCAAGAAATACATCGAAGACGGCCACCATGGTGGCAAGGGCTCCGAGACACACAAGGCGGCTGTGACGGGTGATACGGTGGGTGACCCCTACAAGGATACGGCCGGGCCGGCCATCAACCCGCTGATCAAGATCATCAACATCGTGGCGTTGCTGATCGTTCCCTTGATGATGCAGATCCATGCACCCAAGGCCGCCGCCGCCAAGGGTGCCAGCACGCCGCCCGCGGTGAGCGCACCGGCTGTGGCCGCACCAGTCGCCGTGGCTGCACCAGCCAGCGCTGCGTCGCAGTAGCAACAACGAAGCAGCGCCGCCTCTTTACGGGGCTGCGACTCCGAACGAGAGGGTCCGAAAATGCGGACCCTTTTCTTTTGGTGTGTCTTGTGAGTGGACATTGCCGTCCGGCGGACGCCTTGATTCAAGCTGCCACATTCGGGCCTGTGCGACACTCTTTCGCCGCTGCCAAAACTGATGCAAAAGACCCGCCTTCGTCCAGGTCAACTCGCCATCGTGCTGATGTTGGCCGCAACGGCCATGACCGCAGTGCAAAACACCCTGGTCCGGCTGCTTGCCGACAGCGGCATCCACCCTTTCCAGATCGCTTTTTTTCGTTGCCTGTTCGGTTTCATCAGTGTCGCCGCTCTTGTCGTGTGGCAGACGCGGGCTCTGCCGCCGACACGCGCCATCGGGATGTTGGGCGCGTCCGGTGGCTTGCACATGGTGTCGATGCTGGCATTCTTCTTCGGCTTGTCGCGCATGCCGCTGAATGACTCGGCCGCGTTGACATTTGCCACGCCACTGTTTGGCACCATCGGAGCGGCCTTGTTCCTGGGGGAGCGGGTCCACGCCAGCCGCTGGTTTGCCATCGGCATCGGGTTCATCGGTGTACTGATCGTGCTTCGTCCCGGGACGGTGCCACTGGGCCTCGGACCGGGCCTCGTGCTTGCGTCGACCGTGACCTTTGCCGGCGTGACCGTGTTGGTCAAACGTCTGTCCGACACCGAACGGACCATGACGATCGTGTTCTACCAAAGCCTGTTTGTCTCCCTGCTGACCCTCGTGCCTGCCATGCTGGTGTGGACCTGGCCAACCCTGCCAGCCACATTGATGCTGGTCAGCCTGGGCCTGCTGGGCACGGCCGGCTGGCTGTGTTTCACCCGCGCCTTCGCGCTGGCGGATGCCTCGGCCATCTTGCCGCTGGAGTTTGCGCGATTGCCGTGCGTCGCCTTGCTGGCCTATGCCCTGTTTGGCGAGGTTCCTGACCGCTGGGTGTGGCTCGGAGCCGCCGTCATATTTGCCTCCACCTTGTATGTCGCCAACCGTGAGCACGTGGCGCACCGCAATGCCGCCGCGGCTGCTTCTGCGGCAAAACCGAAAAACCCAGCGTAGTCTCAGCGGACGCTGCGTGTTTGCGCGATCCGTCGCGGATGACCTCGTCTGCACTGGCAACACTGCCGCAGGGGCGCCGAGAGGTTCAAGGAGGCCACGCGGGTGATGCCGCTGATGCATTCGCGCTTGCGCCCGAAAACACATGCTCAGCGGCGATCAGGTCCAGCGCGGCAAAACCCACCGACTTGAAGACCGTGATGTCCGAGGCTGTAACACGGCCAACAACGGTCGAATCGATCAACTCGGAGAGTTCGGCCCGCACATCGTGCCGCTGAATCAAGCCAGCGCGCAGCGCCTGCACCACTTCTCCACCTTTTTCAAGCACCGCCGCACGACTGTCGGCAAACAGCCTGGACCGGGGCAAAAGCTGTGGTTCGGCCTCCGCCATGTCGGCGGTAAAGGCACCGATCAGCCCCAGGTGCGTGCCCGGCTGGACCCAGTCGCCGGGGATGAATGCCGTGGTGGCCGTGGTGGCGGCGGCCACGATGTCGGCTTGCGACAGCGCCCGCTTCAGGTCGGTTGTCGCAGTAGCCCTGATACCGGCTGCGGCCAGTGCCGCAACCACGCGCTCCGCCTTGTCGCGGTTACGGCCCCAGATCGTGACCTCCGACAGCTGGAACACGCAGAGGTGTGCCATCGCGAGATGGGCCGACAAGGCGCCCGTGCCCAGAACCGCCAGTCGTCTGCTGTCCGCGCGGGCCAGCTTCTGAGCCGCCAGGGCGGCGGCGGCCGCTGTGCGGCGCAGGGTCAGTTCGGTGCCGTCGATGACGGCCAGGGTGGTGCCGTCCTGACACGAGGTCAGCACATAGGTTGCAGAAACGGCCGGCTGCCCTCGGGCGTTGTTCCGGGGCCAGATCGACACGATCTTGGTGCCCATGATCTGACCGGGTTTCCAGGCCGGCATGATCAGAACCGTGCTGGCATCGTGGTTGGGGTTGAAATGGCTGCGCACAGGCGACTCGATGGGCTCTCGCAGCCCGTTGGCGAGGGCCGCGATCAACGAGTCATACGGCGCCAGGCGCTCTACTTCGTGTTTGTCAATGAACAACATGGCGGGTCTGCGCGCTAAGGACGGTGGGCACACTGATCACTCTTCGCTGCAAAGCCCGGATCGATCAAGGCATGGCATGGCGTGGCGTGGCTTTGGTGTGAACATTACTACAAGCCGGCCACCCGCGAACCGGCCCGGGCCACATAATGTTTCCCGATGCAGTATGCCGATGTGGTCATCGTCGGCGGCGCCGTTGTCGGCAGTGCCGCCGCGTTCTTCTTGTGCTCCCAGGCCAGTTTCAAGGGCTCGGTGCTGGTGATTGAGCGCGATTTCAGTTATGAAAAATGCGCCACCACGCGCTCGGTGGCGTCGATACGCCAGCAGTTTTCCACCCCGGAGAACATTCGCATGTCGCAGTTCGGCAGCCACTTCATCCAGAACATCGCGGACTATCTGACGGTGGACGGCGAATCGCCCGCCGTGGAATTTCACGAGGGTGGTTATCTGTTTCTGGCCACACCCGCCGGGCGGGCCGTGCTGGAGAGCAACCACCGTGTGCAACGCGGCCTGGGCGTCGACGTGATGTTGCTGCAGCCAAGGCAATTGCGCGAACGTTTTGCCTGGCTGCAAACCGATGATCTGGGCGCCGGGTCTTTGGGGCTCTCTGGCGAAGGCTGGCTGGATGCACACAGCCTGTTGCAGGCCTTTCGACGCAAGGCAGTTGCCCTGGGAGCAAAGTACCAGCAGTCACATGTGGTGCAACTGCAGCGCACGGGGCACGCGATTACGTCGGTCACTTTGTCTGACGGCAGCACGGTACATTGTGGGATGGTCATCAACGCCGCCGGCACGGGGGCGCCGCAATTGGCCCGCAGCGCCGGCATCGACTTGCCAGTGCAGTCGCGCAAACGTTGCGTGTTCTTCTTTACAACACCCGCCCACATCGACGACTGTCCCTTGGTGATCGACCCCGGCGGCGCCTACTTCAGGCCTGAAGGCCGTGGTTTCATCTGTGGCATATCCCCGCCCGAAGAGCACGACCCGGAATGTTTCGACTTCGAAGTGCAACACGCCTTGTTCGACACCGTGTTGTGGCCCGCGCTCGCCGCACGGGTGCCTGGATTCGAGGCCGCCCGGGTACACAACGCCTGGGCCGGGCACTACGACGTGAACACCCTCGACCACAACGCCATCCTGGGAGCACACCCCGATATCGACAACCTGTTGTTCGCCAACGGCTTCAGTGGCCACGGCCTGCAGCAAGCCGCCGCTGTCGGGCGCGCCCTGTCCGAACTGGTCAGCTTTGGCGCCTACCGCAGCCTGGACCTGTCGGCCGTGGGATGGTCGCGTGTGCTGGAGAACCGGCCGCTGCGGGAAGTCAATGTGGTGTGACAACAGCTTGCAAAAGTTGATTATCTGTCTTACGATGTGTCTTACAAATTTGTCGGGGAAGCATTGTGAATACAACCACTCTCTCAAGCAAGGGCCAACTGGTTATCCCCCGAAAAATTCGCGAGTCGGCCAACGTGTCGGCTGGCGATGCATTTCTGGTGGTTTATGCGCAAGGTGAAATTCGCCTGCGCCCCCTGGCGCGAACCAAAACCAGCAATATCGATGAAGTGGCTGGCTGTCTGGCACATGTCGGCAATACCAGGCACAAGCCACTGTCTGAAGCACAAACGCAGGCGGCCATCAAAGCCCGCCTGAAAGCCGAAGACGCTGCGACCACGCGCCCCACCACACGGCCAGCGAAAACGCCAGCCGCATGATTGCGCTGGACACCAACCTGCTGGCCAGGCTGTTGTTGCAAGATGATGCGGCCCAGCATGCAATAGTCAAAGCGCTTTTCAAAACCCGTCAAACCTTCACTGCACCGGTCACGGTGTTGCTCGAGCTGGTGTGGGTGCTGGAATCCAGAGACTGCAGCCCTCTGCAGGTTAGCCAAGGCCTGACGGCGCTGCTTGATTTGCCCAATTTCAAGCCTGATCAGGCCGATGCCGTGCGTGAAGCGCTGCACAGCTATGTCGAGGGCATGGGCTTCGCCGATGCGCTGCATCTGGCTTTAAGCGCCGGCCATCAAAAGTTCATGACGTTTGACAAGGTGTTTGCAAAGCGCGCCAGGAAACTGGGCAAGCAACCTGCAGTGGTGACAGCCTGAACAAACAAGCGCCACACCACAAATCTGCGCACGGGCCCAGAGCCACGACAACCAAGGTTGCGGGTTGGCATCCGGCACTTCGGCGGCGGGATTTCGACTCCGCACCGGGCACCAGGACACCCCTGTAATCACCCCCGAAAAGAAAAAAAAGGGTTACTGCTACTTTCGTCCGAGTCCTGCACCGGCCGAAGGAGGTCGCAAATGCGCGATGAGAACCGTCCTGAGGTCGGGTGATACTGTCGTTCACCCGGTGGTCCGTGCCCCGCATTTGGATGCGCTTGCAGCCGATGGCGTGTTGTTCCGAAAGCACGGGGTATGGGGGAGGAAACCGGAGCTGCTGGCGCAGGATGCGGACACTTGCATCCATCGGATGCGGGAGCGGCAACGGGCAGGTTAGCAGCACGCGCGCGCTGTGCCAGGTATGCCGCTTGCGCCGGGCCTTGCGCCACGTTCGGCAACCAGGCTCACGCAATAAAGCGTCCGCGCCGCTGCAAGGCTTTCATGATGGGCGAGTCCAGGTCCAGCCAGGTAAGAAAATCGATGGTGCCGAACGCGCGGTCCAGCGCCGGCGGGCCGCATACCGCAGCACCCAGAGACAGGTAGGCCAACATCAGGCGCGGGATCGTCGCGGGGCGCATCACTTCCGCGTCGCTCTGGCATTGGAAACCGGCCTGAGGCGTGGTGCGCCACGGCGCAGGTGCCAGCCGTGACGACAATTGTCGGTACGCCGACATGCCCTGAGCCGGTTCTTGCGAAGTGAGAGAACTGCAGCCGATCAGGTAGCGTGCGCCGCATTGCTGCGCGTGGGCGGCGATGCCCTTCCACAACAGGTTGAGTACGCTGAAGTTGCGGTGCTGGCGGTGCACGCAGGCGCGGCCGAGTTCCAGGATGTGCCGGCGTTGCGGCTCGAAGCCGCGCAGGTCGAATTCGCGTTCACAGTAATAACCCAGGCCGGCCGCCGCCTGCGCGCCCGATTGCATCCGGTAGGTGCCAACGACCGCGCCATCACGCAGGTCTTCGACGATCAGATGCCCACACACCGCGTCAAACGGGTCGGCATCGCGCCCGGTGGCGTAGGACTCGGACAAGCCCTCGCGCAACTCCAGGTTGAATACCGCGAAACGCAGCGATTGAGCCGCCTGCAGGTCCCGGTCGCTGGTGGCAAGGCGCACCCGGTAGGGCCGGTTCCCGGAAGCGACGGATGCATCGCAGGCGAGATCCGATATCGAGCTGGTCATGGAACATCGGTCGGTACCGCAGCCGAATACTTACAGCCATTTCCCTGTAAGAAGCCCGGTCTGTTGTCGACTACCTTTGCCTGCCATTGAAGGCGCCTGGCCGAATTCACGTGTCCTCCAACCTGCCATGTCCACGATGCCAACCAAAACCGCAGCGCCCGACAGACGCCCACCCCGGCAGAATGGGCTGGCCCGGCACAGGTATCGCCTTCTGAGTGCATGGAGCGTAGCCCTGGCTGCTGTTGGCTGCGCGCCACCGGGTCCGCGGGTTCCGGAATCAGCGACAGAAGCTTTTCGCAAGACTGTTGCGGCCAGCCCGGCCATTCCCTACCCGATCAGCTACCTGCGTGCAGGCACAGTCAATGGACCCCGGCTGGTATTGGTGCACGGTACGCCGGGGTCGGCCAATTCCTGGGCCGACTACCTGATGGACGTGCCGCCCGGCTGGGAAGTCGTGGCGCTTGATCGCCCGGGTTATGGGCGCAGCGGCCCTGAAGTCGCGGTGGTTGGCCTGGCCGAACAGGCCGCTGCGGTGGCGACACTGATTCCGGCGGACGGGCGCCCGGTCGTTCTGCTTGGGCATTCCCTCGGCGGACCGGTGGTCGCCCGTGTGGCCGTCGACCACCCTGGGCGAATTGCTGCACTGGTGATGCTGGCGGCGTCGCTCGATCCCGAGTTGGAGGAGATCCATCCGATGCAGTATGTGGGCGCCTGGGCACCGGTGCGCAGCCTGCTGCCGCGCGTATTGCGCAATGCGAATGCGGAGTTGCTGGCATTGAAGTCTGAACTGGAAATACTCGCGCCCATGTTGCGTGCCATCACGAGCAGAGTGGTCATCGTGCACGGCACCATGGATGACCTGGTGCCCGTGGCCAACGTGGGTTTCATGCAGGCGCATTTTGGTGCTGCGCGGTGTGTCAGCACGGTTCTGCTGGAGGGCCACAACCACTTCCTGCCCTGGAATTCGGCGGCGAGTGTGCGCGAGGCGGTGCGTTTGGCGCTGGAGCCGGCGTGTTGAGCGACTGGTATGTGCTGGTGGCCTGGTTCGAGGGTGCATTGGCCGGTATGGCCGACCCCTGGACCATCGCGCTGGTACTGGCACTGACCACCCTGTTGCTGGAGGACCTGGCCATTGCCGCGGGGGTCGCGCTGGCGGTGCAGGGCCTGATCTCCTGGCCCCTGTCGGCCGGGGCTGTTGGAGGTGGCATTGCGCTGGGTGATCTGGGTCTTTATTTCCTGGGTGTGGGTGCGACCCGCTCAAGCTGGTTGCAGAAACGCTACGTCGGCGACCGCACACTCTGGGCGCGTGCACACATCATGCAGCGCCTGCCCGGTGCGGTGCTGCTGGCACGGGTCATTCCCGGGCTGCGTCTGGTGACCTACACGGCTTGTGGCTTCCTGCGCGTGCCTCTGGCGCCGTTTTGTGCCTGGGTGGTGCTGGCCGTGGGTGTGTGGACCGCCGGCCTGTACCTGCTGAGTGTTTCGGTCGGTGGTGTGCTGGCCGCGCAACTCGGCATCCCCCCCGCGCTGGCCGTGGCACTCCCGATTCTTGTGCTCGCGGTGGCCGTGCCACTGGTGCGCACCCTCCAGCAACGACAACGCAGGACCCTCTCATGACGAACATCGCCCACGCTCCCTACTGCATCGTCGCTGCGGCGCCCGCAGCCGCCGTCGCAACGGTTGTCGCACGCGACGCGGGCGAGCCCGCCCGACCACACGCCGGCATGCCGCACTTTGACCAGGGCGGCGCGGCGCTGAGTTTTTTCGAATTCTGGCCGATGTGGGCGTTTTACCCGCCCATCATGTTGTATGCCGGCTGGTTGATGCTGCGCCACCGCGGGGTGTTGTTGCCGACAGCGGCGAATCCGTCCTTTCCGGGTGGGGGCTTCTTCGGCGAGTCAAAGGCGCGCATCCTTGCGCTGGCGATGCAGCACATTCTGCCCTGGGTGGCGCCATTCATCGCTGCCGACCGCTCCGCCGAGGCCGACGTGAGTGCGATTGAGGACCGTGATACTGCGCTCAGCGCACTGGCGCAGGCAGGGCTGGCGCTGCCGGTGGTGGCCAAGCCCGACCTGGGTTGCCGTGGCGCAGGCGTCAAGCTGGTGCGCACCCCGCAGGACCTGTTGTCCTACCTGGAGGCTTTTCCGCGTGGCGCGCGCCTGTTGTTGCAGCAACTTGTTGCGCATGAAGGCGAGGCCGGCATCTTCTATGTGCGCCGACCCGGACAAGCCCGAGGCAAGGTGGTGTCCATCACGCTCAAGTATTTCCCCTATGTCTACGGCGACGGGCGGCGCACCGTGCGCCAGTTGATCCTGGACGATCCGCGTGCCGGGCGGCTTTCCCATCTTTACCTGCGCCGGCACACTGCGCGGCTGGATGACGTGCTGGCGGCCGGACAGTGCTTGCGCTTGGCCTTCGCAGGCAGCCACAGTCGAGGCGCCATCTTCCGCAACGGCAGCCACCTGGTGACGCCCGAAATGGAAGCACGTTTCGACGAACTGGCGCGCAGCTTGCCGGAATTCCATTTCGGTCGTTTTGACATCCGGTTTCGCGACTTCGCCGATGTGCAGGCGGGACATGGCTTCACCATTGTGGAGATCAACGGCGCCGGCGCGGAAAGCACCCACATCTGGGACCGGCGCACTGGCTTGGTGCAGGCCTGGAGCGACCTGATGCGCCAATACCGCTGGTTGTTCGAGATCGGCGCGACCAACCGTGCGCGCGGATTCAAACCCATGGGATGGAGCGAATTTTTGTGCGACTACCGGCGCGAGAAAGACCTCACGCCGCAGTACCCTGCGACCGACTGAGCGGGGTCGTTCGCCCATTCACGCAAGAGCGTCAGGGTGGCCTGCGGATGCCGCACCAGGAACGGCCGATACACGGCACGCAGCGTGGCGGCAATGGTGTGCGGCACATCGGCGTCGAAATGGTTCTTGAGCGGTTCCGCCATAACCGGGCCGCTCGCCAAAGCGTTGCTCAGTCCTTCTTCTTTTGCTGGCCAAGCCGTTGCGTCGCCGAGCGCAGGAAGGTGAACTGTTCATTCACGTTGCGGCAGGCTTCGCACAAAACAAAATGCAAGCGCATACGCGCGCGTTCCTGGGGTGCCAAGTCGCCGTCCAACCCGTTGCTGATGAGGCGGGCCACCTCTTTGCAAGTGAGATCAGGTGTCATCGCTCCCCCTGGAACCAGTTTCTGTCAAGGCATTCGCGCAATTGCATGCGCGCGCGAAACAACATCACCCCGCAATTGTTGCTGGTGATGCCCAGCTACTCGCAGATGTCGTCCATCTCCTGCTCCAGCCATTCCCGCATCATGAACACCCGGCCCATCTTGGGTGGCAGGCGGTCCACGCAGACCTGCAGCGCCTCGAAAAACTGGCTTTGCTCCAGCGCGCGTTCCGGTTGGCGCCAGGGTGCCGGTTCGTCGTGCCAATGCCCGTCGGCCTGGAACAAGGCGTCAAGCGCGTCGTCGATACTCTGTTCAGGCAGCGGTTCTATGTGCACTTCGCGGCCGCGCCGGCGCAACACGTCGATCACCTTGAACTTGAGGATTCCGGTGGCGTAGGTCCGCAGCGTACTGCGGCCTTCAAAGTTGTCGGGCTTCTCGAGGATGGCCAGCATGGTTTCGGACACCACGTCCTCCGCCATGCTGTCATTGCGCAGTTGAAGCTGGGCAAACCGCAGCAGTGGTTTGTGAAGCGCCGCCAGTTCGGATTCGAGGCTCATTCTTTGTCTGGTGCCCCGTGCCGGGCCCGCGAAATTGGACACTTCTCGATTACATCACGGCCGATTGCGAGAGCCTGCAATCCCGGGCCTTCGAGCCCGGGGCCATTGAGTGCAGCCCATGTCCACCGCACGGTCAGGACACCTGGACCATTGTTTCAGGGTCAGGGAGTTGACAGGCCAATGCGGTGGGGGACAGGCTTCCGGTTGGCGCCGAAGACATCTTCGTCGCCCCGCGCCCCTTGCGCCGCAGCGCACGGTGTACACAACGCGCCGCCGAGCCGCTGGTATTCGTGTTGGTTGTGTGCCCGGCGGGGGCCGGTTATTCCCTGGTTTGATCGGGAGGCGCGGGGTGATCGTTGGCGGGTGATCCGGCTTGTGACACCTGTTCACGACCCAATTGGCGCATCGTCCGGCGCAGAAAACCCATTTGTTCGTCCACATTTCGGCAGCTTTCGCAGGTCACCATGTGCAGACGCATGCGTGTGCGTTCTGCCGGCGACATCGCTCGGTCCAGGCTGTCGCTGACAAGGCGTGCCATTTGCTTGCAGTCGATATCGATGCGCATGCTTGCCGGTGTGAAGGTCATGTCTTCGCCAATCTGTCGGCCGACCTGGCGCTGGATTACAGCCAAATTGACCAGCCGCCTGCCGCTGGTGAAATCGCCCGCATGAGAGGCGCAGGCTGCCCATTGTTGCGGACGCAATCCGTCAGCAGAGGCACATGCCAGCGAGTTTGTAATGCCCAGCCCGATCTGCCGACTGACATGCAAGGCTAGTTCTTTATCCACACCTGCGAGGTTCTCCCATGACTGCTTCTTTGCCCCGCTCCTTCAACCGCCGCGTCGCCCTGATGGTTGCCGCTGGCACCTTTTTCGCCAGCGCTGCCGTGCTGGCTGCACCACCGGCCAACACGCTCAAACAGGGTCTGTTTGGTGGCCGCGCGGACACAGCCATCCTGGGGTATGACCCGGTGGCCTATTTCACCGATGGCAAACCGGTGAAAGGGCAGGACGCCCTGGCCTTTGACTACCTGGGTGCCAAGTGGAAATTTGCGTCGCAGGCACACCTCGACTTGTTCAAGACCAATCCGGAAAAATACGCGCCGCAGTACGGTGGTTACTGTGCATATGGGGTTTCACAGGACAACCTGGTGGGTATCGAGCACGACAAGTTCAAGATTTTCGAGGGCAAGTTGTACCTGAACTACGACGCCGACGTGCAAGCCAGGTGGCTCAAGGATCCGGCCGGGTTCATCAAGCTGGCAGACGCCAAGTTCCAGGCCCTGCTGAAAAAGTAGGCCCCTTCAAACCCGTCCAAAGGAGATCTCACCATGTCCTGGTTCAAACGGCACGGCCACTGGTTGCTCACGCTGTATGTCGCGTTCGTGTTCATTCAGTCGCTGTTTTTCAAGTTCACCGGCTCCCCGGAGACGGTCTACATCTTCCAGGGCAAACTCGATCCTTGGGCTGCATCACTGGGTTTCGCTGGCGTGTTTGCCCCTGGCGGAATCTTCTCGGCCAAGGTGGTGGGCAGTTTTGAGCTGATCGCCTCGGTGCTGCTGCTCGTTGGGGCGCTCATGTCACGCCAACGCGCTGTGCAGGTGCTGGGTGCGGCGATGGGGCTGGGCGTTATCAGCGGGGCCATCTTTTTCCACCTGTTCACGCCGCTGGGTGTTGCGGTGGTGAATACCGACGGCAGCAGTGACGGCGGTGAATTGTTCATGCTCGCCTGCGGGGTCTGGGTGAGTTGCGCGCTGCTGTTGTGGCTGCGCCGCGAGTTGTGGCTGGGCTGGCTGGCGCGGCATTGATGCGATGGCGTTCACGGTCAATTGGCGGTTGTAGCAGTAGGTCGATGTGTACATGGTTGTGCTGCTCCTGCGCTCAGGCTGGCAAGTCCCACCTGCCCGCGGCAAGGGTATCCGCGAGCAAATGCACGTTGTTCGGGCACGGGTGCGCCAGGTCAACGGGCTTCTCAATCCTTCTGCGGGGCGGGCCGGACGCCAGGCACGACGATGGAGTCGCCACCAAGCTTCTGGACGGTTAGCGCGCTGGCCGTTGCCGTTGCAGTTGCCGTCGCTACCTCAAATGATCATCGGAACGGCAAATGCAATTTCACGCTGGTTGTAAGACCGCGGCCGCCACGCTGACTGATTCTTCGTAACGTCCCCTGCAAGCACTTCGCGCTTGCGGGATGCCACCCGGCCAGCCATCGGGGCTTGCCGATCACGAGGGTCATCGCATGTTGTCTCGCCATACGTTGTTGATGCGGCCGGCTGCCAAGGCGGCTGTATTTGTTCTGGGCCTGCTCCCTTTCGCCTGGCTCGTCGGCCAGGCGCTGACCAACCATCTGGGGGCCAACCCAGCGGAGTCCCTGATCCGCGCCACGGGAGACTGGTCCTTGCGCTTCATCTGCATCGTGCTGGCGGTCACGCCGCTGCGCAACCTCACCAGCACGCCGGCCCTGGCGCGGTTTCGGCGGATGCTCGGCCTGTTTGCCTACTTCTACGTGGCGGTGCATTTGTTGAGCTATAGCTGGTTCGACATGGGGCTGAATATTGCGGACATCGCCAGCGATATCGCCAAGCGGCCTTTCATCCTGGTGGGGTTTTTGGCCTTTGTGTTGTTGACCCCGCTCGCGGCCACCTCTTTCAATGCCGCCATCCGGTGGGTGGGCGCCAGGCGCTGGCAGATGCTGCACAAGCTGGTGTACGGTATTGCCGGCTTGGGCTTGTTGCATTTCTTCTGGATGCGTGCTGGCAAAAACAACTATTCCGAAGTGTTTGTGTATGCCGCCGTCATCGGCGTTTTGCTGGGGTGGCGTGTTGTCAACCGGGTGCGCAAACCTGCCCCAGTGTTGGGCCGCGGTTTCGGTTCGCGTCTGTCAGCCCAATGAAGTTCGACCTGAGGCAGCATCGGGCGCACGATGCTTCGCTGGCCAGCATCCTGCACTACAACGCGGCTTTGCTGGCCCAGGCACACGACACGATCGGCCGGCTCTTGTCGGAGGCAGACCCTGCATTCCGGTTCGCCCAGGCGGTCGGGCCGCATCTGCGGCATGTGCTTGACCACTACAAGGCCTTCATGGCGGGGCTGGGCCAGGCGCCTGACATCCGCATTGCCTACGACATGCGGGAGCGGGACATGGCGATCCAGAACCGACCCACGGTGGCGATGGCATGGCTTGCGGCCATGCAGGAGAGCTTGCAGTTGTGCGCAGATTCGCGCGATACGGTGTGGGGCATGGACACACCGGTGCAGGTTGTGGCGCAGGCGGGGCTGGAAGGCGAGTTCGAGCTGTCGACCAGTTCGACGCTGGGCCGTGAGTTGCTGTTCCTCTCGTCGCATACCGTGCACCACTTCGCCTTGGTGTCGCACTACTGCAAGGCGGCGGGTGTCGACATGGGGGCGGACTTCGGCAAGGCCCCAGCGACCGTGGCCTTCGAGCGCATGGTAGAGGCGCACGCATGTGCCTGATCGCCTGGAACTGGCAAGCTGGGGAACATCCGGAGTTGCTGCTGGTGGCCAACCGGGACGAGTTCCACACCCGTCCTGCCGCTGCGCTGCATGTGTGGGAAGGAGGCCATATTCTTGCCGGCAAAGACCTACAGGGTGGTGGTACCTGGTTGGGCCTGTCGCGCGGTGGGCGTTTTGCTGCGTTGACGAACTACCGCATCCCCAGCATGGCGGGTACCGGCACACCAACGCGTGGGCAACTGGTGACAGGGTTCCTGAGCAGCACGCTCACCGGCCCTGACTACCTCGCGCGCGTGGCCGCCGATGCGAAAAAGTTCAACCCATTCAATCTACTGGTGTTTGATGGCCTGCAGTTGCTGGGATTCGAGAGTCGCCATGACAAGACCATCAAGATGAATCCAGGGTTGGGTGGGGTGTCGAACGCAGACTTTGATTCACCGTGGCCCAAACTCGTCAAGCTGAAATCACGCCTTGGTCGTTGTGTGGTTGCCGGGGACACGGGTAACCGGGCTTTGCTCGCCGCTCTGGCAGATCGCACGATGGCAGCCGATGCAGACCTGCCAGCAACCGGGCTGCCTTTGGCCCGTGAGCGGGCGCTGTCCGCAGCCTTCATCGACACTCCGGGTTATGGAACCCGCGCCAGCAGCATTGTTCGACTGAACCGGCTGCGCGCCGAGTTGCTGGAGGCAAGTTTTGATGAAGCGGGTTTCACCGGGCTTGGCACCGACCTTTTTGATTTGCGGGACCCGGGTGCGCGGGCTGCAAGACGGCATGCGGGTGCGAGCGGACGCGGGGGCTGCGTCATTTCGCCGCGAAGGCAGGCTGCAGAAACACTTGAAAGAGCCCGGCGAACTGGTGCAAACGATGGCGTGTTCGTTATGGCTGCCATCAAGGTGCTGACATGTGAATTACCAGCCACTTTGGGTTCGCCGCTGGCACGAAAAGGCAAGAGGCCATCTTTCGTCAGCGTCTGATTCGAGCATGGGGGCGTGCGCCTCGTCGCTTTCGACGATGCGCCGGCCCA
>JANOTG010000238.1:0-1651 GCA_031416215.1 Betaproteobacteria bacterium | reverse complement strand
GATCTGGTGCTCCAGGCGTGCGCGAATCTCCCGCGCATCGTTCATCGGCTGGCTCTCGCCCGGGGCGATCAGGGTGGTCGCCAGCAGGGGGCCGTTGTGCAACGCCAGCAGGTCCTGCAGCACCTTGTGTTCGGGCACCCGCACACCGATGCTCTTGCGCTGCGGGTGGCTGACACGCCGCGGGACCTCCTTGCTGGCCTCCAGAATGAAGGTGTAAGGCCCCGGCGTAGCCGATTTGATCAGCCGGTATTGCCGGTTGTCGACCCGTGCATAGTTGGCCAGCTCGCTCAGGTCGCGGCACAGCAGGGTCAGGTGGTGCTTGTCGTCCACTCCGCGGATGCGGCGCAGCCGGTCAGCCGCCGCCTTGTCGTCCAGGTGACATACCAGTGCATAACTCGAGTCGGTGGGCACCGCCAGTACGCCGCCTTGTTCCAGCAAGGCGACTGCCTGCTTGAGCAGTCGTGCTTGCGGGTTGTCGGGGTGGAGTTCGAAATACTGTGCCATGTCAGTCTGCGCACGTGGCCCGGACGCTGCACCGTGGCCAGGGCCGTCCGGCGCTCACTGGATGCGGGTGGCCAGCAGCTCCCACACCGGTGTCAGCTTGGCTGGCAACATGGGCAAGGTGCCCAGATCGGTGTGTGATTCGTCGGGGCTGTGGAAGTCGCTGCCGCGTGAGGCGGCCAGGCCGAACTCCAGCGCCGTGTCGGCGTAAGTCAGATATTCGGCCGGGCTGTGGCTGCCGGTGATTACTTCCACGCCCTGGCCGCCATGGTTCTTGAATTCGGTGAACAGGGCAAACTCTTCGTTGGCGCTGAACCGGTAACGCGCCGGGTGCGCAATCACGGCCACACCCTGGGCCTCGGTGATCCAGGTCACCGCGTCCTTCAGGGAGGCCCAGCGGTGCTCGACAAAACCGGGGTTGCCTTCGGTGAGGTACTTGCGAAACACATCGTTGGTTTCGCGGCAGATGCCGGCCTCGACCAGGTAGCGTGCAAAGTGGGTGCGCGAGATCAGCTCCGGGTTGCCGGCGTATTTGAGTGCGCCCTCGTAGGCTCCGCGGATGCCGACCTTGGCCAGCTGGTCGGACATCTCCTGCGCCCGCTCACCGCGCCCGCCACGTGTGCGCACCAGGCCCTGGGTCAGTCGCTGGTCGTCGGCATCGAAACCGAGGCCCACGATATGCACCGTCTTGCCGATGAAGGTGACGGAGATTTCGGTGCCGGTCAGGTATTTCATGCCGTGGGCATGCGCCGCTGCCGCCGCACGCACCTGGCCGCCAATCTCGTCGTGGTCGGTCAGCGCCCACAACTGCACGCCGTTGCTGGCGGCGCGTTGCGCGAGTTGTTCCGGGGTCAGGGTGCCGTCGGAGACGACGGAATGGCAATGGAGGTCGGCGTTCAGGATACGGGTCACCACCGTATTTTAGGTCGTGCCGCAGAGCCGCGTATTAACCGTCGGCGTTGATGCGGGTAATCAGTTCACGAAGTACCCGGTCGGCCTGGTCGTTGCTTATCTGGCAGGTGCCGGCGTTCTCGTGACCACCGCCCTGGTATTGCAACATCAGCTCGCCGATGTTGGTGTGCGAGCTGCGGTTGGTGATTGATTTCCCGGTGGCGAACACCGTGTTCTGCTTCTGCACGCCCCACATCAC
>JANOTG010000237.1:0-2845 GCA_031416215.1 Betaproteobacteria bacterium | reverse complement strand
CAGATGCCGATGGATTTGCCCTACCAGCTGGAGGACTGTGGCTGGGTCGCGAACCGCTGGTGCGAGTTGTTGTCGGCTCCATTGGCTGTAAAGCAGCGCATGATGATGTTGGACAACCCGTTGTTGCGGCTCGAGCTGGTGGGCGACATGCTTGAGCGCAACGGTATTGGCGCTTGAGCGCAGCGTCGGGCCGTCGCCAAATACGGGCGTTTGACGGCCTGCAGGGAAAGACATGCCGATGAGCCAGCCACAGGCGTTGGTGGTCGCCTTGGTGGGCGCAGAATGCAGCGGCAAGTCGACGCTGGCAAACGCGTTGCAGGAGGCCTTGGGTCGGGCTGGGCACGATGTGGTTGTGGTGCCGGAGTATCTGCGCGAGTTTTGTGCCCAAACCGGCCGCACCCCTACTGCTGCGGAGCAACAGTCAATCGCCCTGCAGCAGACGGAACGGATCGACCTCGCCATGCGCCGGCACGCGCTGGTCGTCGCCGACACCACGGCGCTGGTGACAGCCGCCTACAGCAACTGCATGTTTCAGGACGCCGCTCTGGACACCATGGCGCTGGTGGCACAGCGGCGGTATCGACTGACGTTGTTGTGCGGCCTCGATTTGCCATGGCAGGCGGATGCCCACCAACGCAGTGGTGCACAGGCGCGTGCACCCATCGATGCCTGGCTGCGCGCGGCCATGGAGCGCGCCGGGGTGGCGTATTCGGTGCTTTATGGGTCGCCGGAACATCGATTGCAGGCGGCACTCGCGGCTGTAGTCCGCGCTGGCACCAGCGCCTTGCCGGAAACCCCATCAGCGCCATGGCGCTGGAAATGTCGTCACTGCAGCGAGGACGATTGAGCATCCTCGACGGACTTGCGCAGATTGCCCTCCCAGCGGCAGGAGAAATTGCGACAGCGATAACGCCGCACTGGTGCAAACAGGCTGACCAAGCGGTCGATCAGGCGTCGGCGAACGCGGTCGAGCGGTTTTCCACAATGCGGACAGGCGTGTTGCGAGTTTCTGACATAGTCTGGTTCGGAAGGGTTTTGAAGGCGCACGCTCATCCTTCGACAATAGCCGCAGCGGGTGCCTCGTTCAAGAATACTGGGTCGAATTTCCCACGGCTTTTTGTGGATTAAGGGCAAAGTGCACGGTTTCCGCAAATCGGGCGCTTGCCAGCCGCCGCCGGCTGTGGCTCAAAAACGCGGCAAGTCAGCAAAGGCCGGATTCGCCGGACGTCCGCCGCGCACCAGTTCACGGCCGTATTCGGCGCAGCGCTGCAGGGTTGGTATGACCTTGCCGGGGTTGAGCAGGCCCCGGGGGTCGAAGGCGCGTTTGACACCCAGCATCTGCGCATTCTCGGCGGCACTGAACTGCACACACATGGAATTGAGTTTTTCCACCCCCACACCATGTTCTCCGGTGACCGTGCCACCCATGGCAACGCTGGTTTCCAGGATGTCGGCGCCAAACAGCTCGCAACGCTGCAGCTGGTCGGCATCATTGGCGTCAAACAGGATCAGCGGGTGCAGGTTGCCGTCGCCGGCATGGAACACATTGGCGCAGCGCAGCCGGTATTTCTTCTCCATCTCCTGGATCGCCAGCAGGATGTCGGCCAGTCGCTTGCGCGGAATGGTGGAATCCATACACATGTAATCCGGGCTGATGCGGCCGCTGGCTGGGAAGGCATTCTTGCGTCCACTCCAGAATTTGAGCCGCTCGGCCTCGTCGCGACTGACCGCGATGGCGGTGGCGCCATGGCGCAGCAGCACATCGCGCATGCGGGCAATTTCCTCCTGCACTTCTTCCGGCGTGCCATCACTTTCGCACAACAGGATGGCTTCGGCCTGCAGGTCATAACCGGCGTGTACATAGTCTTCCACCGCCGCAGTCATCGGTTTGTCCATCATCTCCAGGCCGGCCGGGATGATGCCCGCCGCGATAACCGCGGCGACGGCGTCGCCGGCTTTGCGGATGTCGTCGAAACTGGCCATGATGCATTGCGCCAGTTGTGGTTTGGGTATGAGTTTGACCGTCACCTCGGTCGTCACCGCCAACATGCCCTCCGACCCAACCAGCACGGAGAGCAGGTCGAGCCCGGGGACGTCGGGCGCGCAGGAGCCAAACTCGATCGGCTCGCCGTCCATCGTGAAGCCACGCACCCGCAACACGTTGTGCAGGGTCAGGCCGTACTTCAGGCAATGCACGCCGCCCGAGTTCTCTGCCACGTTGCCGCCGATGGTGCAGGCAATCTGGCTCGATGGATCGGGAGCGTAATACAGCCCGAGTGGCGCTGCGGCCTCGCTGATGGCCAGGTTGCGCACGCCGCACTGCACGGTGGCGGTCCGGCTCGCCGGGTACAGCCGCTAAATCCGGTTGAATTTGGCCAGGCTGAGCGTCACGCCCAGGGCATGTGGCATGGCGCCACCTGACAAGCCGGTGCCCGCGCCACGGGCCACCACGGGCACATTGAGCCGGTGGCAGATACGCAGCACAGCCTGCACCTGGCTTTCGGTCTGGGGCAGTGCCACCACCAGCGGGCGCTGCCGGTAGGCGGTGAGGCCGTCACATTCATAGGCTGTGGTGTCTTCCGCGTTCCACAGCAACGCGTCGGCCGGCAACGCACCAGTCAGCGCCTGCACCACTTCAGCCTGACGTTGCGCGCGTTCCAGCCGTTGTGCCTGGTCGGGGGATATCGGAGCGTTCATGGTGCGGCGAGTTTTGGTTCAGACAAGTAGCCAGACTGTAGACCTGTCGTGGTGGTTTGGCATGAGCAAATTTGCATGCCCATGTGAAATCACCTGCCTTCTGCCGGTTCCGGTGTCCTGGCTCATCAGCGTTCCCTGGCCGAGCTCA
>JANOTG010000236.1:0-10686 GCA_031416215.1 Betaproteobacteria bacterium | reverse complement strand
CCTGCTCGCGCTGGCTGGTGGTGTGCGCGAGCCACGCCGCAGCGACACACTGCAAGCCGTGCTGCAGGCTCCCGACCGGGCGGCATTGTTGGGCTGGCTGCGCCGGCGTCCACTGGCCCTGCTGGAGCGCGTGTTTGGGCACGACGTGTTGATGGTGCACGCGGGCGTCTTGCCTTCCTGGTCGGCCAGTTTCACGATCGCGCGTGCAGAGGAAGTACAGCAGGTGCTGCGTGGGTCGCAGCCACAAACGCTGCTGCGCAGCATGTATGGCGATACCCCGATTTGCTGGCACGATAGCCTGCAGGGGCAGGATCGCCTGCGCGCCATCGTCAATGTGCTGACGCGGCTGCGTTTTTGCACCGATGACGGCGCGATGGAGTTTCACACCAAAGAAGCTGCCGACGCCGCGCCGCCGGGTTACCGGCCCTGGTTTGACGTGCCCGGCCGGCAGACCGAAGCCATCACCGTGGCTTTTGGCCATTGGTCTACGCTGGGCTGGTTGGGCCGGCGCAATGTACTGGCGATGGATACCGGTTGTGTGTGGGGTGGCTGTCTCAGTGCGGCGCGGCTGACAGCCCCTGGCCCCGATGGTGGCCTGGGCATCGAACTGCTGCAGCAACCCTGCGAGCAAGCGCAGGTACCCGGATAACCCGCAACTCAGCTGCTGGTCTCGGGCTCCGACTTGAACAATGCAGCGACGCGGCGCTTGGGTTTGATATTGGCCGAGATGCTGCGCACCACACGCGGTACAGCGGGTTCCCATGTGGCCGTGCTGCCCGTGTTTTCGGGCGCTTCGTAGGGTTTGTCGAAGAACGGGTCGCGCGAGACGGCCACGGGTCGCGCGTAGTCGCGCCGAGGCGCCCGCTCGGCGCCGTCCTGGCGCGGCTGCGGCCGGCTGCGTGGTGCCAACACGCCCGGCTCATCGGGCACCTCGTCCTGGCCATACATGCGCCGGCCGTTGTTGATGCGGCCCTGTTTGCGAATGTCGGGCACATCCTCCTCGAATTCGATCGCCTCCAGTTCCAGCTTGGCTTTGAGCAGCTTCTCCAGATCGGCCACCAGGCGAGCGTCGGATCGCGAGACAAAGGTCACCGCCAGCCCGGAGGCGCCGGCGCGACCGGTACGTCCGATGCGGTGGATATAGTCCTCGGCGTTGAAGGGCACATCGAAGTTGAACACTGCCGGCACATCCTTGATGTCCAGGCCGCGCGCTGCCACATCGGTGCAGACCAGCAGGTCGACTTCACCCTTCTTGAACGCATCCAGCGCCTTGAGCCGTTCGTCCTGGCTCTTGTCACCGTGCAGGGCCGTGGTGTTGAGCCCCTCACGCTCCAGCGAACGGGCCAGCCGCGCGCAACCGAGTTTGCTGTTGACAAAAACAAAGGCCTGTTTCACGCCACGCTGGCGCAGCACCTGGTGCAGCGCGCGACGCTTGTCCTCGTCGTCCACACTGTAGAAATGCTGTTCGACCGTGCTGGCGGCGGCGTTGGGTCGCGCCACCTCGATCGTCACCGGGTCCTGCAGATAGCTGTTGGCAAGGCGCCGAATTTCGGGCGAAAAGGTGGCTGAAAACAGCAGCGTGGTGCGTTGTTTGGGCAAAAAGCTGAGGATGCGCTGCAAATCGGGCAGAAAACCGATGTCCAGCATGCGGTCGGCCTCGTCGAGCACCACATATTCCACCTGGTTGAGTACCGCGTTCTTGGCCTCGATGTGGTCCAGCAGCCGCCCGGGTGTCGCCACCAGCACCTCAACACCGCGCTTGAGCTCCAGCGTCTGGGGCTTCATGTCCATGCCGCCAAATACGACGGTGCAGCGCAGCTGGGTGTGCTTGGCGTAAGCCTTGATGGCCTGGGCCACCTGGTCCGCCAACTCGCGCGTCGGCAGCAACACCAGGGCGCGCACCGGATGGCGCGCCGGCGACGTGGACGCATTCTCGTGCGCCAGCAGGCGCTGCAGTAGTGGCAGGGCAAAAGCCGCCGTCTTGCCGGTGCCGGTCTGCGCCGCTCCCATGACGTCGCGGCCCTGCAGAACGACCGGGATCGCCTGCGCCTGGATCGGGGTCATGGACTCGTAGCCGAGTTCGGCGACGGCGCGCGAAAGAGGTGCTGCAAGCTGCAGCTGCGAGAACGCGTCGAGACGTTCGATGTCCAGGGTGGGGGTAGCTGCGTCGCTCATCAAATCCTGCAAGAGGGTGTGCCAACCGGGCCTGTGGTGGGCGCCGGGGCGGGTGGTGCCCTGGTTCCGGGCAAACCTCCATTATCCTCTTATAACGTGCGCGCCGTGAAAGTGTCACAACCCTTGACGCTGCCGCCCTGCAGACCGGCATTGAACCAGCGTTGGCGCTGCGCGCTGGTGCCGTGGGTAAAGCTCTCCGGTACCACGGCTCCGCTGCCGGCGCGTTGCAGCGCGTCGTCACCGATGCGGGCGGCTGCATTCATGGCCTCTTCGACGTCGCCGTTGTCCAGAATCTGCCGGGCATTCTGTGCGTGGTGGGCCCAGACACCGGCCAGACAATCGGCCTGCAGTTCAAGCCGCACACTGAGTGCGTTGTATTCCGTCTGGCTGACACGCGCACGCATCTGTTCCATCTTGGCGCTGATACCGAGCAGATTTTGCACATGGTGCCCCACTTCGTGCGCGATGACGTAAGCCTGTGCAAAGTCGCCCGGCGCACCGAGGCGGGTTTTCAGCGTCTCGTAGAACGCCAGATCGATGTACACCTTCTGGTCACCGGGGCAATAAAACGGCCCCATCGCCGCCTGCCCGGCGCCACAGGCGGTCGGCGTTGCGCCACGAAACAACACCAGGCGCGGCTCCTGATAGGTCTTTCCGCCCTTGGCGAACACGTCCTTCCATACATCTTCGGTATCTGCCAGCACGGTCGAGACGAACTTGGCCATGCGGTCATCGGCCGGCGGCCGCTGCGCCGGGGCTTGTTGCTGTACCTGCTCGACGCCACCACCACCTCCACTCAGCAAACTGAGTATGGTGAGCGGGTTGATGCCGAAAATCCAGCCGCCCAACAGGGCCACCACGATGGTGCCGATTCCGATGCTGCGCCCGCCCAACATGCCGGAGCCACCACCGCCAGCACGGCCACTGCGACGGTCCTCCACATTGTCGGATTCCCGGTTGCCTTCCCATTTCATGGTCGTCTCCCGTATGCATGGCCGCAGTTCGCGGTGGATTGCGTTAAATTGCGGTAAATTGCAGTCATGTTACCTGCATCACACACCAACCAGCCCCGGGTGCTTGTCACCGGCTTCGATGCGTTCGGTGGCGACCCGATCAATCCGAGCTGGCTGGTGGCACAGGCCTTGCATGGGCGTCAGATCGCCGGGCACCGTGTAGTCGGTGCGCAGTTGCCCACGGTATTCGGCGCCTCGCGCACGCGCCTGCTGCAACTGCTGCAAACCCATCGGCCAGCCTTGGTGGTCTGCCTCGGCCTGGCCGGTGGGCGCTGCGCCATCGGGCTGGAGCGTGTTGCCACCAACATCAACGACGCCCGTATTGCCGACAACGCCGGCGCCCAGCCCATCGACACCCTGACCGCGCCGCGCGGACCAGCCGCCTACTTCAGCAGCCTGCCGATCAAGAGCATGTTATCGGCCATGCGCGAGACCGGCGTGCCGGTCGAGGTCTCCAACAGCGCCGGCACCTTCGTCTGCAACCACGTGTTCTACGCGCTGATGCGCACGCTCGCGCGCAGCGGTGGCAACACACGTGGCGGTTTCATGCACCTGCCCTGGTTGCCACAACAGGCACCCGCCGACGCTGGCGGCGGCGGCTCGATGGAACTGGACGACATGCTGCGCTCGGTGCGGGCCGGCCTGCGCGCCGCACTGCTTCGCGCACCGGGCAGCGACCTGCCGCTGGGTGCGGGCACGACCGATTGAGATCAGGCTTTTGGCAGCGTCACGCCGCGCTGGCCCTGGTATTTGCCGCCACGGTCCTTGTAGCTGGTCTCGCACACCTCATCACTTTCGAAGAACAGCACCTGGGCGCAACCTTCGCCGGCGTAGATCTTGGCTGGCAACGGCGTGGTGTTGCTGAACTCCAGCGTCACGTAGCCCTCCCATTCCGGCTCGAACGGTGTCACATTGACGATGATGCCGCAACGCGCGTAGGTGCTCTTGCCCAGGCAGATTGTCAGCACGTTGCGCGGGATGCGAAAGTACTCCAGTGTGCGCGCCAGGGCGAAGCTGTTGGGCGGGATGATGCACACCTCCTCGTGGAAGTCGACAAAACTCTTTTCGTCGAAATTCTTCGGATCGACCACCGTGCTGTGGATATTGGTGAACACCTTGAACTCGGGTGCGCAGCGGATGTCGTAGCCGTAGCTGCTGGTGCCGTAACTGATGATCTTGTGACCGTCGCGCTCGCGGATCTGCCGTGGCTCGAAAGGCTCGATCATGCCGGTGGTCTCCGCCATGCGGCGTATCCATTTGTCGCTCTTGATTGTCATGATCGTGCGGGGGGTGTGTGCAGTGTGGTCCAGGCGCGGATTGTAGGCAGTCAGCTGCCAGCCACGCGCTCTGGATCAACAACGCGCGGCAATCACGGTGCGTTCGACCAGGCGGTCGTCCCCCAGCACGATCATGGCAAACAACAACTCGTCCAGGTTATTGGCCTGGCGAGTGCGGCGCGCCATCAGCGGCGTGCTGGTCGGGTTGAGCACCAGAAAATCCGCCTCGCAACCCACCTGCAGATTTCCCACCACTCCGGCCAGTCCCATCGCACTGGCAGCACCTGCGGTGTGTTGCCACCACAACTGCTGCGGACCCAGGCTCAGGCCGGTTTTGGTATGGCCCTCGCGCCCGACATAGTAGGCTGCCAGCATGGTGTGGAACGGGGAAAACGAGGTGCCACCGCCGACATCACTCGCCAGACCGTAAGCCATGCCGACCCGATCGGCGGCGGCGTAGTCGAAGAAGCCGCTGCCCAGGAACAGGTTGCTGGTCGGGCTGACTGCGGCGACCGCACCACGGTCCCGCATCAGTGCCCGGTCGGCATCGTCGAAATGGATGCAATGTGCATAAACCGCCCGCCGGCGCAACAGGCCGAAGTCGTCGTAGACGGCGAGGTAGGAACGAGACTGCGGAAACAGCTCACGCGCCCATCGCACCTCGTCGCGATTTTCCGCCACATGGGACTGGATCCAGACGTCAGGGTATTGGGCGGCGAGTGCACCTGCGCCGCGCAGCTGCGCCTCGCTGCAGCTGGGCGCAAAGCGTGGCGTGATGGCATAACCAAGCCGACCCACCCCATGCCAGCGCCGTAGCAGCATCTCGGTGTCGGCCAGGCTTTGTGCCGTGTTGTCGCGCACGCCATCAGGCGAGTGGCGGTCTTGCAGCACCTTGCCGGTCACCAGCCGCAGATTGCGCGACCGCGCCAGCTGAAACAGCGCATCCACCGACTGCACATGCGAGGTCGCAAAACTGAGGGCCGTGGTCACCCCGTGGCGCGCCAACTCGTCGAGAAAAAAGTCGGCGACCTCCAGACTATGCTCCTGGTCGGCGAATCGCGCCTCTTGGGGAAAGGTGTAGTTCTCCAGCCAGGGCAACAGGCCGCAGGCGGGCGAGCCGATCACGTCGACCTGCGGGTAATGCACATGCAGGTCGACAAAACCAGGCGCCAGAATGCGGCCCGCAAGGTGTTCCGTCGCGCACTGGGCATAACGCGGCGCGAGCGCGGCAAAGGCCCCGACATCGAGCACCACCTCATGGCCTCCTGGCCCAGGGCCCACGACCAGCAGACCGTCTGTTTCAAACAGGGCCTCGTGGCTTGCCGGATCAAAACGCAAAATCGCAGAACGGAAACACTTCATGGGGCAGAGCTTACGCACAAAATGCCACGCAGCCTATATGGTGTTGCCGATAACCGCCATGGCTGCGGACGCGGTTGCGATGTTGCCGGGCTTGACAGGTTTTCAGGGAAGTTTGCCCTGGACACCTTCTACCAGCCAGTCCATCTGTTGAATCTGCGCGTCGGTCAAGGCCTGACCCGCCGCGATGACCTGCCGCCCTTGGTTGTCCAGCACGGCCTTGCGCGCGAAGAATGGCTGCAGTCGCCCGGCCGCAATGTCCTGCTGGCGTGCCAACACCTCCTTTTGCACCGCCGATGGCACACGCGGTCCGAAATCCCCGACCCGCACCATGCCTTCCCGCACGCCGCCCCACAGGCTGGCGCTCTTCCAGCTGCCATCCAGCACCGCCCGTGCCCGCGCCGTGTAATACGCACCCCACTCATGGGTTACCGCGACAATCTGGGCCTGCGGCGCAACCCGGCGCATGTCCGAGTGGTAGGCCACGGCCATCAGGCCGCGCTCCTGTGCCGCCACCATCACGGCATTGGAGCCGGTATGAAAAGCCAACACATCCGCGCCCTGGTTCGCCAGGGTCATGGCCGCGTCACGCTCACGCGCCGGATCAAACCAGGTGCCAAGCCAGATGACCTTGACCTGTGCCTTTGGATTGACCGACAACATACCCAGGGCGAACGCATTGATACCCTGCAATACCTCGGGAATGGGGAAACCGGCCACATAACCCGCCACATGGCTGCCGGTCATTCGGCCAGCCGCGATACCCGCCAGATAACGTCCTTCGTAGTACCGGGCATTGGCGACCGCCACATTGGCGGAAGTCTTGTACCCGGTGATGGACTCGAAGACCACACCTGGAAACTCTGCCGCCACCTTGAGGGTCGGCTCCATATAACCGAAACTGGGCGTGAAGATCAGCTTGTGCCCTTGTTGCGCCAGATCGCGGATCACACGCTCGGCGTCCGGGCCCTCGGCCACGTTCTCGACGTAACTGCTCTGTACCCGCACGGCGGGCGGTGCACCAGCCGGCTGGTTGATCGCCGCTTCCATGGCTCTGCGGCCTGCATCGTGCTGACGCACCCAGCCCGCCTCGGTGAGTGGCGCGACATACACAAAACCCACCTTCAAGACTGGCGGCTCGGCGCAATGAACGGGAAAACAAACAGCGGTGGCCACCAGGGCGGCGGCGAGGTTTTTATACATGGTAGTCCTCTACATGGCTCTGAGCACAAAAAAACCGGCGCGTCAGAGCGGCGCGCCGGATTGTCATTTTAGTCGCCGCACGCAAGCGTTTGCGTATAGTGTGCGCGTGGCACAGATTGTCATCATTACCCACGACTTTGACGACTTCGGGCAGCGTCCCTATCTGTTGCGCGACCTGGTGGCGCTTTGGCGCGCCAGCGGGCACATGGTGGTGGTGGCAGCGGGTCTGGAGCATTGGCCAGATGCGGACATTGCCATACTGCATGTGGACCAGACCGTGGTGCCCGAGGCCTACGTGCGGGCCTGCCAGCGTTACCCCAGGGTCATCAACGGGCGCGCCACCGACATCAGCAAGCGCCTGGTGAGCAGGCAGCTGGTGCGGCGTGACGATGACTGGAGCGGCCCGGTGATCGTCAAGACCAACCTGAACCACGGTGGCATGCCGGAGTTGCGCTTGTTGCAGCGCATGGAGGAGACAGGTCAGCGCGTCCCCGAGCCGGCGCCGGGGACGGTGTTCAGCCAGAAGCCGTACCCGGTCTTCGAATCCAAGGAACTGGTTGACTCGAGCTACTGGGACACCGCCGGGCTGGTGGTGGAGAAGTTCTTGCCCGAGCGGGATGCACGGGGTTACTGGGGCAGTGTCTGGTATTTTTTTGGCCCGGTCGGCTACTGTGTCCGGGTGCTGCGCGATGATCCGGTAACGAAGAACGGTGAACCACTGGAACGGGTTCGCGTGGACGTGCCGCCGGAGCTGGCGGCCGAGCGTGAACGGCTGGGTTTTGACTACGGGAAGTTCGACTTTGTTATGCATGACGGTCAAGCCGTGCTGCTGGACGCGACGCGCACGCCACTGGCTCTTCGCCAGTCGACACAGCCTGAGCTGACCGGGCGCGAAGCGGCACTGGCCGGCGGCCTGTCGGCCTGGCTGGAATCCTGACGCCCCGCGCCAGCGGTGTATCTGGTCACGGTGCCCTGGCTCCCTTGCGTATAGTTGGACCATGGCACATATTGTCATCATCACCCACACCTTCGACGACTTCGCAGGGCGCCGTTATCTGATGGGCGAGATGGCGGGCCACTGGCGCGACGCCGGCCACCGTGTCTCTGTGGCAGAAGGTCTGGACAACTGGCCGGATGCGGATGTCGCGATTCTGCATGTAGACCACTCGCTGGTGCCCGACACCTATATGCAGCAGGCCAGGCAGCGCTACCCGAAACTCATCAACGGCAATGCGGTCGACATACGCAAGCGGCTGGTCAGCCGGCATCTGGTCACGCGCGACGATGACTGGAGCGGGCCGGTCATGATCAAGACCGACCTGAACCGTGGCGGTGCGCGCGAGATGCGTTACCTGCATTTGATGCACGAAGCGAAACGCCCTGCGCTGATCAATAGCCAGGGCATGGTGTTCAGCCAGGAACCCTACCCGGTGCTGGCATCCAAAGCCGAGGTCAACCCGGTGATGTGGAACACACCCGGCGTGGTGGTCGAAAAATTCCTGCCGGAGCGTGACGAACGCGGCTACTGGCTGCGCTGGTGGACCTTTCTGGGCCGCGAAGAACGCTGCATCCGGGCGTTGGGCAAAGACCCCTTGGTGCGTTCCGGTGCCGTCACCGACCGTACCTTGGTCGAGGTACCTCAGGAGCTGCGCGCCGAGCGCGAACGCCTGGGTTTTGATTTCGGCAAGTTCGACTTCGTGATCCACGACGGTCGTGTGGTGTTTTTTGACGCCACGCGCTCACCGCTCACGGCCCTGCACTCGGTCTATCCCGCCGTGGCAGAGCAGAACCGTCTGCTGTCACATGGCATCAACGACTGGCTCGACCCATAGAGACTGCCGGGCTGTTGGCTACGGCTTTCAGCGAAAGTCGTCGAACGCAGCCTGCAGTCTGTCCTGGTACTGGCGGCGCAACTGCGCATCGATGAATGCGGCCTGAAAGCTGTTTTGCGCCAGCTGCCATGCCTGCTGTGCCGACAGCCCCAGTGCAGCAAACGTCTGCGTATAGTTCTCGTTGATATAACCACCAAAATAGGCCGGGTCGTCCGAGTTCACCGTGGCGACGATTCCGGCATCGAGCAACTGTCCAAGATTGTGTTGCTGCAGGGTCGGAAACACCCGCAGCATCCGATTGGACAGCGGGCAGACGGTCAGCGGCACGCGGTCCCGTGCCAGGCGCTGCATCAGCAAAACATCCTGCATGGCCTGCACCCCATGGTCGATGCGCTCCACCTTGAGCACGTCCAGCGCGCTCCAGATATAGGCGGGCGGGCCCTCTTCGCCGGCATGGGCGACAAGGCGAAAACCGAGTTCGCGGCAACGCGCAAAGACGCGGGCAAATTTTTCTGGCGGATGCCCCAACTCACTGGAGGCCAAACCGATCCCCAGTATCTGGTCACGATACGGCAGGACCTGCTCCAGCGCCTCGAACGCCTGCTGTTCGCTGAGGTGGCGCAAAAAGCAGAATATCAGCGAAGCGGTGATGCCGAACTCGCGCCGCGCGTCCCCACAGGCGCGGTGCAGGCCATTGACCACCACGGACGCCTCGAGTCCATGACCGGTGTGGGTCTGGGTGTCGAAAAAAATCTCGGCATGCACCACGTTGTCGGCATGGGCGCGCGCAAAGTAGGCGCGCGCCATGTCGAAGAAGTCCTGCTCGGTGCGCAGCACCATGGTGCCTGCGTGATAGACGTCGAGAAAACTCTGCAGGTTGTCGAACACATAGGCTTGTCGCAGCGCCTCTACGCTGGCATAGGGCACAGTGACGCCATTGCGCCGTGCCAGCGCGAAGATCATTTCGGGCTCCAGCGAACCCTCGATGTGCATATGCAGTTCGGCCTTGGGCATAGCCCGCAACAATGCTGGCAGGCGATCTGCGGCAACCGGTCTGACTGACATGGTTTTCCCTTCAAAAAAAAGGCTGCCCGAAGGCAGCCTTGCACACCACCGCCATCGGGCGGATAGGCCGTTTACTTGCCGCCTGGCACTTTACCTTCCACGCCCTTGACATAGAAGTTGACGCCACCCAGGAACTTGTCATCCGCCACTGCGTCCTTGGCCAGGATTTCCTTGCCGTCCTGACCCATGATCGGGCCCTTCCAGATATGGAAGGTGCCCGCCTTCAGGCCAGCCTTGATCTCGTCGATCCTGGCCTTGGTGTCGGCCGGCACGTCGTCGGCGATGGAAACCATGTCGATCGCGCCTTCCTTATGCCCCCACCACACGGCGGTGCCACCCTTCCAGCTGCCGTCCAGCGCTTCCTTGGTCGCCTTGAGGTAATACGGCGCCCAGTTGATGATGGCGGAGCCGAGGTGCGCTTTCGGGCCATAGGCCGTCATGTCGGAGTCCCAGCCAAATGCGCGCTTGCCCTTGTCCTGCGCGGTCTTGAGCACGGCCGGCGTGTCGGTGTTCTGGAACAGCACTTCGGCGCCGCCGTTTATCAGAGTTGTGGCGGCTTCGGTTTCCTTGGGCGGGCTGAACCATTCGTTGACCCACACCACCTTGGTCTTGATCTTCGGGTTGCTCGATTGCGCACCCATGGTGAAGCTGTTGATGTTGCGGATCACCTCGGGGATTGGAATCGACGCCACGATGCCCAGCGTGTTGGTCTTGGTCATCTTGCCGGCGATGACACCCGCCATGTAGGCACCTTCATAGGTG
>JANOTG010000235.1:0-12520 GCA_031416215.1 Betaproteobacteria bacterium | reverse complement strand
GCTCCAGAGTGCCACCATGCTGCACCACGATTCGCCCCATGCTGGCATGAAACGCATGCAGCATCTCCATCAGCTCTTCCGGCTCCGCCTGGTCGGTGAAGGCGGTAAAACCACGCAGGTCGATGAACACCACATTGATCTCGCGCCGGTGCGTCTTGAGCATGGCCGCACCACCTGCCACAATTGCCTCCGCCAACTGCGGCGAAAAAAAACTCTTCAGACGTCCCAGGCCGTCGATCTGGCTCACCTGCTCCTGAACCCGCTGCTCCAGCGTGCGATTCCACTCGGCAATCTGCGCCGTCTGCGCCTTCACCTCGTCCTGCAATGTCTTGATGCGCAGCAGCGAATTGACCCGCGCCAGCAACTCGGGACGGTTGATCGGTTTGGTCAAGAAATCGTCGGCACCGGCCTCGATGCCCTTGATGCGCTCCTGCTGCGGATCGAGCGAGGTGACCAGCACCACCGGCAGCAGGGCGGTGTCGGGGTTCTCGCGCAATTTGCGGCAGACGTCGTAACCCGACAGGCCGGGCATCATGATGTCGAGCAGGATCAGGTCCGGCGGGTTTTGCGCCACCTTGTCCAGTGCCTCCTGGCCATTCACTGCCGCCGCCACATCAAAACCCTTGGCAGTGAGCACATCCACCAGCAGCTTCACGTTGGCAGGGGTGTCGTCCACCACCAGGATCTTGCGCTGCGTCATCGGTTCCCCACACCCGTCATATTGCCTTGCCTTCCACTGTCTTGCGCACGGTGTCGAGAAACTCCTTCAGGTTGATCGGTTTGCCGATGAAACCGTCGAATCCGGCGTCGGTGATGCGGCTACGGTCCATCGGTGTGACGGAAGCGGTGAAGGCCACCACCGGCACCTGCGCCGTGTCGGCGTTGGCGCGGATGCGCGTGAAGGCCTCGATACCGTTGATGTCGGGCAGCTGTATGTCCATCAGCACCATGTCGGGTTTGTGCTCCAGTGCCAGCCGTACCCCATCTTCACCGTTCACCGCCTCCAGCGTCTGGTAACCCTTGGCCTGCAACACGTCGCGCGCCAGCTTCATGTTCTTTTCGTTGTCTTCGACGATCAAAATAACTGCCATCAGAAATCCTCCGTGCTGAGCACTACGGCGCGACCCTGTCTGGGGCGGCCTGACGCTGCGCTCATTCTTGTCTCGGTATGGTGAAGGTGAAGGTGGAGCCGACACCGGGTTCGCTCTGCAGGCTCAGAACGCCACCGTGCAGCTCGACAAAACGCTTGGTCAGTGCCAGCCCCAGGCCGGTGCCTTCGTGTTTGTTGGTGTAGTGGCGCCCCACCTGCTTGAATTCGTCGAACACCACCAGTTGGTCATCCGCTGAAATACCAACACCGGTATCCGAGACGGCGACCTCGATGCCGCCGTCGATCGGCGTTGCCCGCACCACCACCCGTCCGCCATCGGGCGTGAATTTGACGGCATTCGACAGAAGGTTCAGCAGAATCTGCTTGAACTTGCGCTCATCGGCACGCAACTCGCCAATGCCGTCGGCAGCCTCCAGCGTCAGGGCGATGCCATGTGTCTGCGCCCGCTCGCGCACCAGTGTCATGGCATTGGCGAGCGCCTGCGCTGCATCGAAATCACCCAGGTCGAGCTCCATGCGTCCGGCTTCGATCTTGGAGAGATCCAGGATGTCGTTGATCAATGAAAGCAGGTGTTTGCCCGAGGTGAAGATGTCCTTCAGGTAATCGTCCTGCTTCTCGTTGAGCTCGCCGAACATGCGCTCCAGCAGCACCTCCGAGAATCCGATGATGGCGTTCAGCGGTGTACGCAACTCGTGTGACATGTTGGCCAGAAACTCGCTCTTGTGCTGGTTGGCGATCTCCAGCTGGCGGCTCTTGTCGCGGATCTCGTTGAACAGGCGCGCGTTCTGGATCGCGATCACCGCCTGGTCGGCAAAAGTCCTGAGTAGCGCCTGCTCCTTGTCGTTGAACGCCTCCAGCTTCTCCCGGCCCACCAGGATGGAACCGATGGCTTCACCTTCCCACAACATCGGAGCGATCGCCACCGAAAACCCGGCGCCGGTTTCCAGTGCCAGGTTGCGCAGTCTCGGCGGGACGTCCGGGTCGTGCAGCACGTCGGCAAACGTCACCAGCCGGCGCTCACGGATCGCCAGCTCCGTGGTGGTTCCGGCAATCGGCGATGGGAACGTATTTTGTGTAACCGCCATGCGCGCTGCGTCGGAGTCGCGGATCGCGGCGATATGCAAGTGCGCATCATCCGAAACCTGAAAAACGATCAATTGCGTGGCATTGAACAAATGCTCGCAGCTTTGCAGGATGCGATCAAAAACCGGCTGCGTGTCGGCCACCGAATTGCTGATCACCTGCAAAACCTCGGCCGTCGCGGTCTGCTGCTCCAAAGCCTCCCTGGTCTCGTTGAACAGCCGCACGTTCTCGATCGCGATCACCGCCTGATCGGCAAAAGTACCGGCCAGGGCGATTTCCTGGGCTCCGAACTCACCGATGGTCGTGCGCAGAATGCCGATCATTCCGATCGCATGACCGTCCTTGAGCAGAGGCACAAAAAGCCCGGACCGGTAGCCCAATGCCATCGCCAAGTCGCGCATGCGGGGAAACTCCAGCACGCCGGCCTCGGTATCGGCGACGTTGACGATACGCGCGTCAAGCATGCAGGCGCCTGCTGCGCTGCCGCGGTCCAGCGGCCAGGGTTTGAGAAAGTCGCCCTCACGTTCGCCGCGTGTTCCGTCATCCGCAAACGCGACGGTTTCTATCAAGCCGCCGCGCGGCACGGAAAAGGCGACGGCACGGCCATCGAACAGTCGCTGGCAGGCCTGCACAATCGCATCGAACACCGGTTGCGTGTTGGTGGGTGAGCTGCTGATCACGCGCAGGATCTCGGCAATGGCGGTCTGCTGGTCCAGCGCATCGCGTGTCTCGGTGATCAGGCGCGCATTCTCGATGGCGATCACCGCCTGGTCGGCAAAGGTCTTGAGCAAGTCAGACTGGCGCTGTGGTGTCTCGCCGGGTTCGGGCCAGGCAACAACGATGGCACCTACCGTGGCACCGTCCTTCAACATCGGTGCGCCTATCATGCGCCGCCACCCACCGACCTGGGCGGTGGTCGGGTCGTAGTCGGGGTCGGTATGGGTATCCTCCTCGACCTGCACCTGCCCGGAGAGGATGATCCGCCCGCTCATCATCTCGCGATGCGGAGGCGCCGGGTAGTGCCGGCGCGCATCGTTGACAGCCGCTTCGCTCCAGCCGCGCGTGGCCACCAGGTGCACCATCTGCCCGTCGTAGCGGAACACCGCCGAGATCGAGACGCCGAACAGGCGCAGCGCGCTGTCCATGATGGCCTCGAAAACCGGCGTCACATCGGTCTGCGACTCGCTGATCACGCGCAGCACATCGCTGATGGCGACCTGGTACTGCAATGCCTCGGTCACCTCGGCCGTGCGCTCCTGCACCTTGCGCTCCAACCCGGCGTAGGACTCACCGAGTTGCGCCGTCATGCGGTTGAACTGGTCCGCCAGGCCTTCGAGTTCGTCCCCGGTCTTGATCACGATCTGCTGGTCGAGATCTCCTGCGCCAATGCGCCGCGCGCCTTCATCCAGTGTGCGGATCGGGCGCACCATGCTGCGCGCCAATGCCGATGCGGCAACCGCCGACAAAACCAGACCTGCCAGCAACAGCAGCCCGGTGCGCAGGATCGACGCGTTGAGCTTGGTGAAGACCTCGGACACCGGTTGCTCGATGAACACTTTCCAGTCTAACGGGTCGATGGGCGCAACCGACGTCAACACGGCGACGCCCCCCAGATCGACCGATTCCATGGCCGGCGCATCGGCATTGCGCACGCCGACCGCCGCCTTGACGTGGGGCAATGCGGACATGTTGGTTTTGCGCAGCACCAGGCCGATGTCCGGGTCGGCCACCAGCAGGCCACGGCTGTCCACCACATAGGCCTTGCCCTTCTCGCCGATCTTGATGCGCGAGACCACGTCCCAGATGAATTTGAGGTTCAGCTCGGCCACTGTCACCGGGCTGCCCGGCCCGCCAGAACGTGTGGCCACCGTCATGTAAGGCTCGGTCTCCTTGCGGAAATACACCGGCCCGAACCAGGGCTGGCCGCGTTTCGCGTTCAGGAAGGCCGGATCCTGTGCCCGGTCCTTGACCGAGGACACGATGTCCATGCCCAGGCGCGACACCGCAATCTGCTCCTTGCCGGTTGCGTCTAGCTGCGAAATATCGGTGACCTCGGGCGCCTGGCGCAGCAACTTCAAGAACTCGATGCGCCGCAATTCCACGTCGGCCGCGTCGATCTGCGGCAACGAGGCATAGGCCAGTTGTTGCGATACCTGCCGGATGTACTGCTCGATGCGCGACGAAGCCGCAATCGCCTTCTCGTGCTGCAAGCTGGCCAGCGCGGCGCGGTGCTCCTGGTAAGAGAAATACAGGCCGATACCGCCCGAGGCCAGCAGCGCCACGCTCACCAGCGAGATGATCAGCAACAGGTACTTGCGGAACAACCTGCCGCGCAGAATGCCGGGGCGGGCGGCAAGCGGTTGGTCGGTCGGCGGGGCGGCTGTCATTGCCTGCATTCTGCCCGACACGGGGGAGTGGCTGCGACAGGCATGCGACCGAGACGATGGGTCATTGAATGAGGTCGTCGGCGCGCAGAAGCAACGTCTGCGGAATGGTCATGTTCAACGCCTTGGCAGTTTTCAGGTTGATGACCAGTTCGAATTTGGTTGGCTGTTCCACCGGCAGATCACCGGGCTTGGCCCCCTTGAGGATCTTGTCGACGAAAACCGCCGCGTGGTGCCAGATCTCGGTGGTGTCCGCGCCGTAGGCCATCAGCCCGCCGGCCCGGGCATAGAAGCTCTGGTGGAACATGGTCGGCAGCCGGTGCCTGAGCGCCAGCTCTGCAACTTTCCCGGCGTGCAATTGCAGCACCGTCGGAGCGTACACGAAGAGCGCACCAGCGCGCGCGCCGGTCGCCGCCTTGAAGGCGGCTTCAATCCCACCGGCATCGCGAATCTCGAGCGACAGCAGCTTCCAGCCACGCTGGCGGGCGGCGACCTGTGCAGCCTGCCAGGCGCGGAGATGGTCGCGGTGCCACAACACCGCCACCGGTGCCGCGCCAGGCACGAATTCCTTGAGCAGCTCGAGCCGCTTGCCCATCACGTCGGTCGACTGGCTGCTCATGCCCGTGAAGTTGCCGCCCGGTTGGGCCAGGCTCTTCACCAGCCCTTCGCTCACCGGGTCGCCCGACGATGCCATGACCACCGCAATCGTCGCGGTGGCGTGCTTGAGCGCAGCCAATGAGGGCCCGGCAGCGACGATCACATCGGGAGCCAGACGCACCAGCTCTGCCGCCAGTTCGGGGAAACGTTCGGGCTGGTCACCGGACCCGCGCACCTCGGTGACGAAATGCTCGCCGTAGACGTAACCAAGCTCACGCATGCCGCGCAGCAATGCGGTCGCGTTGCGCCCCTGTGGTTGGGGCCCGGTTACCGAAGCCGTCGTGCCGACCGTGAGGATACCGACGCGGTGGAGCTTTCGCGCGCTCTGGGCGATGCCCGCCAGCGGCGCGAACCACAGGCCGCCAGCCCCGAGCACGGTGCGCCGTTTCATTGCTCGGGCTCGGGAAACGCCACACGGGCCAACGCATCGCGACAAAAACGCCAACAGAGTTCACGCCGCCGCTGGTGATCGAACAAGGTGGGGTCAAGTGACGAGAGCACAATCTGCTGGCCGGTCTCGAACATTTGCAGCGCCAACAAAGCGCGCTCAGTGTCAGTCATCCCGGCGAACCGCGCCGTGATCAGAGCGTCAATCTCAGGGCTGGTGTCGTTCATTGTCGGCCCCCTGGCCCAGCCCATCAAGATCAAGCTGTGCGGCCCAATGCGCCAAGTACGCGCGGTCGAGTGGCGCTTGAAGCAGCAACCTGACATCGCGGCGTTGCTGTTCGGAGCGGGGTTCGCGCGACCATTTCGGCTTTAAGAGTATCAAGTCTTCGGCGCGCACGGTCCACAAGGGCACCCCGGCCAGTTCTACCTGGCTGCGGCGCTCGAGTTTTGCGCGCCGATCAGTCAGTGGCCAGGCCGCCGTAATGGCGCAAGGCACGGAATTGAGATTGCGACGCTTCACTGACCCACCTCGTCGGCGCGCAGGACATCAGTCCGCCGGCGTCGCTGAACACACGGCTGGTGTGTTCGTGCAAGCGTCACGGCTGCACCTTCCATGGGTTGATGACTGCCAAGCCGGCGGCCTCGAATGGCCCGGTGTCACGCGTTGCAACCACCAGGCCATGAACAGCGGCTGTGGCTGCAATGTAGCCGTCTGCCGGGCCGATTGCCTTCCCCAGAGCGCGTGCACGGGCACGAAGCACCGCGTAGGCTTCGGAAGCAGCCGCATCGAAGGCAAGAATCCGACCGATGAACAAAGGCAAGATGCGCTGCTCAAGACTTGCGTGAAGCGTGTCTCTTCGCTTGCCAGACGGCAAGGCCGCGATGCCAAAGCGCAACTCGGCCAGACTGATCGTCGACAGATACAGCGTTTCGACGGTTTGCGCGTCCATCCAGGCCAACACGCCCGTATCACCGCTTGACTTCAACGGCTCGGAAACGACGTTGGTATCAAGAAGAATCATTCGAAGCGCATCGGTTCGGTCGGTGTCTTGTCGCGCTCGATTTCAAGATCGAAGCCCCCCGCCTGCAGGCCGATTTCGGCCAGCAGGGAACCCAGCTTGACGCGGCCTTCAGGTCGAGCGGCGGTCTCAAGAATGGCACGAACTTCGGCCTCGGTGCTTCGACCAGCCAGCGCGGCCCGCACTCTCAAAGCGCGGTGAGTTTCCTCTGGCAAGTTACGCACTGTAATTGATGGCATTGCTTGTATTCCATAGAATTGATGACAATGATTGCATCATATGATGAATGATATCGTCTTTGGGCATGCTTCGCAAAATAGTGCCTGATGGCAATCGTGCCCGCGGGCCGTTTCGGGTTTGGCCGGGGCGGTTGAATTCCCTCTTGCTCTATCAGTGGGGTGCACGACAGGTTCAGGCTCAGGGTGTTGGCGAAGTGACGGCTACGGATCATTGGATCACCTCGTCGGCGCGCAGCAGCAGCGCCTGCGGGATCGTGATGCCCAGCGCCCGGGCGGTTTTGAGGTTGATGACCAGGTCGACCTTGGTCGGCTGTTCGACCGGCAGATCGGCCGGCCTGGCCCCCTTGAGGATCTTGTCGACATAACCCGCCGCGCGCCGGAAGACGTCGGCGATGTCCGGGCCATAGGACATCAGACCACCGGCCTCGGCGAATTCCCGGTCTTCATACATCGCGGGCAACCGATGCTTGGCCGCCAGGTTGATGATGCGCTGCTTCTGCGAGTTGAAGAGCGGCGACGACAAAGTCAAGAGCGCTCCGACACGGTCTTTGGTCGCAGTTTCAAACGCCGGCTCGATGTCATCGGCAACCTGCACGTCCAGGCGCGTTATCGCCAAGCCCAGCGAACGGGCTGCCGCTTCAACCCCCTGCATCGAAAACTGCGGCCGTACTACCGGAGTGAAGACGCCAACACGCGACACCTTGGGTACCACCTGCTTGAGGATCTGCAGGCGCTTGGCCTCGAGTTCCGAGCCAATCAAGCTCAACCCCGTCAGATGTCCGCCCGGGCGGGCCAGGCTCTGCACGAACCCCCGCTCCACTACGTAGCTGGCGACGAAGACCACCGGGGTTGCACCGGTCGTGCCCTTCGCAGCCTGGGTCGAGTTGCTCGAGCTCGTCATGAAAACATCAACGCGGGCCGCCGCCAGCTCAGCCGCGAGGCCGACAAGTTGTTCGGCCCCGATCGCGTAGCGTTGCTCGATCACCAGGTTGTTGCCTTCGGCATAACCCAGCGCGCGCATGCCGCGGCGAAACCCATCCAGAGTCGATGGGATTGGCACCGGCGCGAGCCAGCCAACGCGAAAGACCTTTGCCGCTGGCTGCGCCTGTGCCGCCAGCGGCAGCGCACCGGCGCCTAGGGCTGCGAACGCGAAGCCGCGGCGCGAGATCATTGAATCACCTCGTCCGCACACAGCACCGGCCGTCGGATATCCATGGCAACTGGTGCCACTCCACTGTGTCGAAGGCGCTTTGGCCGGCCCTTCAGCTGGGTCTCGCCGCCGTCATTGCCAATACGCTGCAGGGCTGGAAATCCGTATACTGACCTCTGGTAGCTGGCGACGGTGCGAATCAGGAACCAGCCACCCCGTCCCAAGCTTTTCTTGCGCGTGAACTTCCGGGGATTGCCATGAATTACCGCGACATCATCACCATCGAAGCCGGCAAGCGTGGTGGCAAGCCCTGCGTTCGTGGCCTGCGCATCACCGTCTACGAGGTGCTCGAATACCTCGCCTCCGGCATGACAAGCGCCGACATCCTGACCGACTTTCCAGACCTCACTGCCGATGATATTCGGGCTTGTCTGGCCTACGCTGCAGACCGCGAACGTCTTCAGCTCACGCTCGCAGCGTGAAGCTCCTGTTCGACCAGAATCTGGCGCCTGCGCTGGCCCAACGGCTGGCTGATGTGTTTCCCGGGTCAATGCATGTACGTGAGGTCGCGCTGGAACGCGCCGACGATCATCAGATCTGGCGTTTTGCGTTGGAACATGGGCTGGCCATCGTGACCAAGGACTCGGATTTTCAGGAGCGCGGTCAGATCGCGGCCACCGCTCCGCGTATCGTGTGGATTCGACGCGGCAATTGCTCCACTGCTGAAATCGAAGCCCTGCTGCGACAGCATGCGGCACGCATAACGGCACTGAGTGAGGCCGGCACACCGGGTTTTCTGATGTTGCTTTGACGACGTTCATTGGATCACCTCGTCGGCGCGCAGCAGCAGCGGCTGCGGGATCGTCAGGCCCAATGCCATGGCGGTTTTCAGGTTGATTACCAGTTCGAACCGGTTTGGCAGCTCGACCACCAGATTGCGCGCTTTGGCACCCTTGAGGATCTTGTCCACGTATATCGCCGCGCGGTGGAAGTTGGCGGCGTGGCTCGGCGCATGGGCCATCAGACCACCGATGCGCGCCACTTTGGCGGCCGGCTGTGCCACGCAGGCCAATGGCAGCGTGACCAGGCAACTGCCGACAGAGCGCACAAACCGCCTGCGGCCAATCATTCGATCACCCTGTCTGCACGCAGCAGAAAAGATTGCGGGACGGTGATGCCCAGCGCCCTGGCGGCCTTCAGGTTGACCACCAGTTCGAACAGGGTTGGCTGCTCCACCGGAATGTCGGCCGGCTTGGCGCCCCGCAGCACCTTGTCCACCACCAGCGCCGAACGGCGCAGCAGGTCTGCCTGCGAAGGGGCGTATACGAACAGTGCCCCGGCATCGGCCATCGAAGGAATCACTCCGATAACGGGCACGCGCTTCTGATTTGCCAGTTCGATCAGCCGAGCGCGCATGTTCAAGGCCAGCACCGACGCGGCGTAGATCGCATCGACCCGGTCGGCGACCAGTTTGGCCATAGCGGCTTCGAACTCGACCGAATTTGCCGGTTCGACGACGATGATCGTCAGGCCCATAGCAGCCGCCACCGGGGCGAACTCCTGCTGGGCGAGTCTGCTGGTCGAATCGGCAGGGTCCAGCAGCCGCCCGATGCGCTTCACGCCGGGCAGGATTTCACGCAGCAACTGGATCCGCTCGGGCAAGAGCGAGGCGCCGATGTTGGTCAACCCGGTGGCGTTGCCGCCCGGGCGTCCGAGACTCGCGACAAAGCCGTCGCGCACCGGGTCGTTCGCCGTGGCAAACACCATCGGGATGGAGCGCGTTGCCTGCCATGCGGCCCTGGCGGCGATCGATGGCGGCGCGTAGACCAGCTCCGGCTTACGCGCCACCAACTCGGCCGCAAGGCGTGGCAGGTCCTCGTGCCGGTCGTCGGCAAAAGCGCGGTCGTAACTGATGGTCTGCCCCTCGACCCAGCCGAGCGCCCGCATTTGGTCAAATAAGGGTTTGAGGATCACTTCCTCCTTGGCCCGTGGACTGGGCGCCAGCACACCAACGCGGCGCAGGCTGGCAGACGCTGTCTGCGCGCGCGCGTGGCCCCAGAGGCTTGCGCCCAGCGCAACCAGCAGAAGTCGTCGAAGCTTCATCAGATCGTTACTCTGCTTGGCAATCACTGGATCACCTCATCGGCCCGCAGCAACAACGCCTGCGGGATCGTCAGCCCCAGTGCCATGGCGGTCTTGCGATTCACCGACAGCGTGTATACCATCGGCCGCTCGACCGGCAGGTCGGCGGGTTTGGCGCCACCCAGGATGCGGTGAACGTAGAAAGCGGCGCGCCGCACCAGCGCCGAACCGTCGGTGCCCAGCGACACCAGGCCGCCATCGGGGGCGACACGCGCGCTGGAAGACACGACCGGCAGGCGCTCTCCCATCGCCCACTGGATGATCTGCCGGCGCACCTCGGGCGTGCCCGCAAGAGCCACGTCGTCGAGGATCAGGATCGCATCGGCACGGCTGGCCCGGATGGCGCTGAACGCCTGCGGCAGCTCGGCGGCGTTGCGTGCGCCGATCCTGTTCAGCGTGATACCCAGCTGGGTGGCTGCGGGGCGCAAGAGAACCTGGCCGCTCCCATAGTTCGGGTTGTCCGGGTTGCCCAACACCGCCACGCGCACGGTACGCGGTGCCATCTCCTTGAGCAGCTGCAGCAACTTCTCGTCCTGTCCGAGACTGTTCAGCGTCAGACCAGTGACGTTGCCGACCGGCCGCGCAAAGTTGCCGGCCAGCCGCTCCATCGCGGTCTCCCCGGCCGGCCCGACGACGATCGGGATCGTCGTGGTTGCGGCAGCGGCAGCATTCGCGCCGACGGTGGTGTAGGTATAGATCACATCCGGGCGCAGCGCCACCAGTTCGGCCGCCAGCGCAGGCATCCGTTCAACCGCACCCTCGGCGAAGCGGTATTCGAATGCCACGTTGCGTCCGTCGTTGTAACCCAGCGCACGCAACCCTTCGAGCAGGCAACCAGCACCACCGCCCTGGTTGTTGGGCAGGCAGACCATGTCGGCCTGTTTGGCCGGCGACAGGATGGCAACTTTCGGCAGCCGGGCGGGCTGCTGGGGCCAGGCGGGCAGTGCCAGCAACGCCGTCACCAAAACCAGGCCAAACAGCGCGAAGCGGCGTGTGTTCACTGGATCACCTCATCGGCCCGCAGCAGCACGCTCTGCGGGATGGTGATGCCCATCGCCCTGGCGGTCTTGAGGTTGATCACCATCTCCAGGCGGGCCGGCAATTCGACCGGCAGACTCGACGGCGGCGCACCCTTCAGGATCCGGTCTGCATAATGCGCCAGCCGGCGATATCCATCGCGCAGGTTGGGCCCGTAGCTGGCGATGCACCCGGCCTCGGCAAAGCTGGCCCAGCCAGACACACACAGGATGCGCTCCTTCAACGCGAACGCCGCAATCCGCTGCGCACGGGCGACCATCCCCGCATCGGGAAACACCACCATGCCCTGGCAGTTCTGCAGGTGGATCTTTTGCAGCGCGGGCTCGAACTCTTCGGGCGAGCCGAACTCCACGTAGGCGACCTGCAAACCGAGCTGCTCGGCCGCCGCCAATGACTCCCTGCGCTCCGCTTGTACACCCGGGTGCTGCGGGTTGGCCAGGATCGCGACGCGCGTCATCTTCGGCTCGATCTGCTTGATCAACTCCATGCGTTTGCCGACCAACTCCAGCGCGAGGAACGACATGCCGGTGGTAGTGCCGCCAGGACGCGCGAAACTCTGCACCAGGCCGGCCTCGACCGGGTCACCGCTGAAGGCAAACACCACCGGGATGCGTCCGGCGGCGGCGCGGTGCACCAACGGTGCCGCTGGGCCGGTAGCGACCACCAGCGCCACCTGAAGACGCAACAGCTCATCGATGGCGGCGCGCGCACTTGCCGCGTCACGCTGTGTGATACGCAGTTCGATGCGTGGCGCCCTGGCACCGGAATAACCCAACGCTTCCAGGCCGGCGCGAAAATCGTCTACGGTGCGGCCCGGGTCGGCGAGCGAGATCCAGCCGATTGGCTGCCCGCTTGCAGTGCTTTGCGCCACACTGGTGAGCGGCAGCAAGAGTGCCCCGATGCCAGCACCGAGCATGAACTGGCGGCGCTTTTTCATTGAACCTCCTCATCGGCGCGCAGCAGCAGCGCATGGGTGATTGTCACGCCCAGCGCCTTGGCCGATTTCTGGTTGAGGGTCATTCAGCCTCCAAGTCGATGCCACGCCATGATCTGCACGCCCTGCACCGTGTAACTGTCCCGCCCACCGTACACCAGCACGGGCGCGGCGGCGACTGCGCCAGCGTAGCGCTGCCAGCGATGGCAGGCCTGCAGCCAGTCCGGGGAAAACGTCGCGCCCGACTTGATCTCCACGGCCTGCAGTTGCCCCGCGTTTTCAAACAGCAGATCGATCTCTGTTCCATGGTTATCGCGCCAGAAATAGATATCGGCCGGCAGGCCCTGGTTCCAGCGGTGCTTGATGGTTTCGGCCA
>JANOTG010000234.1:0-3196 GCA_031416215.1 Betaproteobacteria bacterium | reverse complement strand
GCCCAGGGCATCGTGGGCGCGGTAGTCGTCAAACTGCATGGGCTGGTCTCCGTCTTGTCTGTTCTTGTTTGCCGCCGCAAGTTGCGGCTTGCACCACAATGGTATTTCGATTTGTCGGTTTCAGTACAGAAGGGCAGGGTTGACGATGAAAGTATTTGGCACCGCGGCGGTGGAGGCCCTGTTGCCGGTAGCCGATTGTGTGGAGGTGATGGATGCCGCCATGCGCGCCTTGTCCGATGGCCAGGTGTTGTCGCCACTGCGCACGGTGTTGCCGCTTGCCGGTGCCAACGCCATGGGCGTGATGCCTGGTGCCATGCTGGCGCACGGCGTATTTGGTGCCAAGGTGCTGGCGCTCTACCCCGGCAACGGCGCCCTCGGCCTGTCCAGCCACGCGGGCGTGGTGATCGTGTTTGATGCAGCCAGTGGCAGCCCGCTGGCGGTGATCGAGAGCAACAGCCTGACTGCCATTCGCACGGCAGCCGCCAGTGCCGTGGCGACCCGCGCATTGTCCAGAGCAGACAGTCAGGTGTTGGCGCTGCTCGGCTCTGGCCACCAGGCGCTGTGGCATGTGCATGCCTTGCGCAGCGTGCGCAACTTCACCAGGCTGCAGGTATGGGGCCGCAGTGCGGCTGGGGTGGCGCGGTTTGTCGGGCATTTGGGCGCCTTGCCGGGTTTGCAGGTGGTGGTGTGTGACAACGCCCGCGACGCCGTGCAAGGTGCCGACGTGGTGTGTACGGTCTCAGCCGCGCCGGAGCCGATTCTTTTTGGCGAATGGCTGCAACCGGGACAACATGTCAACCTGGTCGGCGCCAGTGTTGCCGCGGCGCGCGAGGCCGACAGCGAGGTGGTGCAGCGCAGCCGCTTTTATGTCGATGCCCGTGCCAGCGCCGCCGTACAGGCGGGCGAATGGCGCCAGGCGCTGGCCGATGGGGTGGTCAGCGCGTCGCACCTGCTGGGCGAGATCGGCGAAGTGTTGCTGGGCCGTGTGGCCGGCCGGCTGGGGCAAGACGACATCACGGTGTACAAGTCGCTGGGTCACACGGCGCAGGATCAGGCTGCGGCGCGGGCGGTTTGCGAGCGGGCGCTGGGCCGAGCCGAGTTCGCCGATGTGCCCTGGTAGGTTGGTGTAGGCCTTCGCCAGCTCCAGGGCTGTTATTTCACAGCCGGCAACGCCACCGTGCCCAACGGCACCGCCGTCACGCTGTTTTGTGGCGAGCCGTCGATCAGCCGGTCGGAGTAGGTCAGATAGACCAGCACGTTGCGTTTGCGGTCCACCATGCGCACCACGCGCAGCTTCTTGAACACGGCCGAGATGCGTTCGTTGAACATCTCTTCCTGCTGTTCGATGGCCTTGCCGGTGAACGAGATCGGCCCCACCTGGCGACAGGCGATCGATGCCTCGGACTTGTCTTCGGCCAGCCCGATCGTGCCCATCAGGCCGCCGGTCTTGGCGCGCGAGACATAACACGCCACGCCATTCACCTTCGGGTCGTCGTAGGCCTCCACCACCACCTTGTGGTTGGCGCCGATCAGGATGAAGGCGGTGGAGACCTCGCCGATCAGCTGGTCTGCGCGCACACAGGCAATCAGGGTCAGCGAGAACAGCAGGGCAAGAATTTTTTTCATGGTGTGGGTCTCTGGAATGTCAGTCGGCATGGCCGCGGTACCAGTACTGGTACCGCTCGGTAAATCCGTAGTGCGCGTACAGGGCGCGTGCCGGCAGATTGTCGGCGCCCACCTGCAGATAGGCACTGCGGGCCCCGAACTCCCATGCCGCGCGCAGCAAGCCCTGCACCATCAGGTGTCCCAGCCTCTGGCGGCGCGCCGTCGGCGCGGTGACGATGTCGAACAAGCCAGCCCAGCCGTCTTCAACGATGGTCAATCCGGTGGCCACCACGGCACCGTTCTGTCGCAGCGTCAATGCGCGCATGGGCAGTACCACGCTGCGCAGCCGCTCCAGGTGGCGGTTGCGGAACAAGGTTGAGGAGCCACGCAGTTCACCAACCGCCTCCACCCACTCTGGCAAGGCCAGCAGGTCACCCTGGCCAGATGGGAGTTGCCTCGGGTCGATCCGTGTCGTTTCCACCGCCGTGGTGTCAAAACGCGGGTAACCCAGTGCCTGAAGTTGGGCGTCGAGATCGGCGGGTTCGGAAAAAGGGGTGATGCGAAAGATGGTCGGCAGCTGCTGGCTGGCGTAGAGCGCCTCGCAATAAGCGACTTTTTCAGCCAATGGGCGCGTCGAGGGGTAGACCGCGTTGACCGAACGCGCCCTCTTGGCCTGGCCGGGCAGCAGGCGCAGCAGCCAGCCGTCATAGAGAAGCTGGCCGGGTGGTGCGGATGAGTTCAGCCCGAGCTCTTCAAGGCGACGCAGGTCGGTGGTGTGTTGCATGGGTTGATTCAGTGTAAGGGGCGCCCCGAAAAATCCTGCCTCAGGCTTGACGGTAAAGCGCCGATAAGCAGGAATGGACAGGCAGAACACTGTAGAGGCCGATCGGCACCGGCGGCCGGGCGATGGTCCGGTGCAGTTCGATTTCCGCTCCGCGCGTTTTGCCCGCGAGGCGCTTGCCTTGCAACGCCTGACAGGGCGTTCGCTGAACTTGTGCCGTCAGGAATTGTTCATCGCCGAGGGCGACGCGCTCGAGGCCTACCAGTGCCTGGTGCAGCCTGTCGGGCCCGGACCGCCCGCACCTTGGACACATTGAGAACTCGTCTCGTTCAAGCTCCAACACCCTGGCAGGTTTTTGCTACCCCGGGCGAAACAGGGCCAGCAGGTCGATGTTGGCTGGCGCCTGGTCATGGCGCAGTTTGCTTTGAGCACCATGCAGGTGCGCATGCATGAGTGCGCAGGCGCGGCCCATGTCGGCGGCTTCCATGGCGTTCAGAATCTCGTTGTGTTCGTCGAACGAACACACATTGCCGGCATGTGAGTGGTAGAGCGCCTTCATGAGGGTGGTGCGCGCCACCAGGCCACGCAGGATGGCTTCGATCTCGGGGTTGCGCAACAGGTGCACCAGATGCAGATGGTATTCACCGGACAGACGCACCCAGGCTGACCACTCCCCCCGGTCGTAAGCGGCTTTTTCCTCCAGAACCAGCTGGCGCAGCACACGGATCCCGGCGCCGTCGACACGGCCTTCCAGCGCGCGCATCACGCCTCCTTCGATCAGCTGGCGGGCCTCGAAAACCTGGCGCATTT
>JANOTG010000233.1:0-3312 GCA_031416215.1 Betaproteobacteria bacterium | reverse complement strand
GAGCGCCTGGTGCAGGAGCAGTACCAGACCCTGGTGGTCGACGCGCCAGACGAAGAGCAGGCGCGCGAAAAGGCCTTGGCGATGTTTTTTGCCGGCTCCGTGGGATACGTCTCTTGCACGCAGGTAGAGCCCGCCACCGCCCGCGTGCGGCCGATGCGCGAAAAGCACCTGCGCAAGGTCGAAGTGGACGATACGCATGCGAATTTTCGTACCTCGGACCGGTTCATGGGCGACGACCACGATCGACTGGTGCCGGAAAGTGTCTACCCCGGCACCCGGCCGACCCCGGTGACCCGGGCGCAGGCGCGTCTGTTGTGCCTGAATTTCGACGCCAGCGGGCACTCCAACCACAGCGGTCAGGGTTCTACCCTGTGGGTGATACTGGAACACTGTGCACAGGCGGACATTCCGTACACCCTGCGCGCCTCGCCCGGTATGGGTTATTACGTGGAACGCTCCAAGGCCATGGGTGACGGGTTGGCACTGCGCATGCCGGTCGAGACCCTATACGGTGCGCCCTTGGACTGAGATCTTTTCCCGGGCCGCCCTGGGCGCGGCAGATGCGACAATGGCCGGTTAACCTCCGAGCGCAGCCTGCGATGACCCACCGTGAGCCCGAATTATCCGTTGTGGTCCCCGTGCACAACGAATCCCAGAATGTGGTGCCGCTGCTCGACCAGATTGCCGCCGCACTGGCGACCCACGTGCCGTTCGAGGCAGTTTTTGTCGACGATTGCAGCAGCGACGACACGGTGGCCGTGCTGAGCGACTATGCGCAGACCCATCCCTGGCTGGTGGTGCTGTGCCACCGCAACAACTGTGGTCAGAGCACCGCCGTGCGCAGTGGTGTGTGCCAGGCGCGGGGCAGTGTCGTCGCCACACTCGACGGCGACGGCCAGAACGATCCGGCCGACATACCCGCAATGCTCGCGCGTTGGCGCAGCCTGCGCCACTCCGACCCGGCAACGCCCGTGCTGATCGCCGGCTGGCGGGCACGGCGTCAGGATACCTGGGTGCGCCGCTGGTCGTCGCGTATTGCCAACGGGGTTCGGGCGCGCTTGCTTGGAGACGCCACGCCGGACACCGGTTGTGGGCTCAAGCTGTTTGGCCGCGACGACTTCCTGGCCCTGCCGTATTTCGACCACATGCACCGCTTCCTGCCGGCCCTGGTGCGCCGCAGTGGCGGTCGGGTGGAGTCGGTGCCGGTGGCCCATCGGCCTCGCGCACATGGCAAGTCCCATTACGGAATTCACAACCGCCTGTGGGTTGGTTTGATCGACATGATGGGTGTGATGTGGTTACAGCGGCGCGCAAAGCTGCCCGTGGTGGAACTGGTCAAACCAAAGGATAAGTGATGGAAATCGACAAGACATGGCTCGCAGTGGGATTGATTGGGCAAGCCCTGTTTTCCGCCCGCTTCATCGTGCAGTGGCTGCAAAGCGAACGGATCAAGAAGAGCGTGATCCCATCTGCCTTCTGGTACTTCAGCATGGCCGGTGGCATCACACTGCTGGCCTATGCCATCCACCGCCGCGACCCGGTGTTCATCATTGGCCAAGGCACCGGGCTGATCATCTATTTCCGCAATTTGCAGTTTCTCTGGCGTGACCGCAAAAACGCCGCCGCCGCGCGGGTGGAAAACGACTGACCGCATGGCCGTGACTGCGACCCAGGCAATGACGGGCGCACACGCGCAGGAGCGGCGCTGGTTCTGGTGGATGATGCTTGCCGCCTTGCTGCTGCTGGGGGCAGGCATTGGTTTGCGCGACCCCTGGCCATCGGACGAGCCGCGCTTCACACTGGTGGCCAAGCAGATGGTGGCCAGCGGTGACTGGTTGTTCCCGCACCGGGGCAGCGAGTTGTATTCGGACAAGCCACCGATGCTGATGTGGCTGGAGGCGTCGTTTTACCTGCTCACCGCAAGCTGGCGCGTGGCCTTCCTGTTGCCGTCCCTGCTGGCCGGGTTGGCGACGCTGGCCCTGACCTGGGATCTGGGTCGCCGCTTGTGGGGTCCGCGTGTCGGCTTGTTCGCAGCCGTCGCCTTGTTGTCGTGTTTCCAGTTTGTCTACCAGACCAAACGGGCGCAGATCGATCCTCTCATCATGGCTCTCATCACGCTGGCCAACTGGGGGCTGCTGCTGCACCTGTTGCGCGGACCAAATTGGCGTGCCTACTGGCTGGGTTGTTTTGCAGCCGGCCTGGGTGTCATCACCAAAGGGGTTGGCGTCATCGCTTTGTTGATGCTGTTGCCCTACCTGCTGGCGCGCTGGCTGGACTGGCCCGGGGTGGTGGTCACGCGGGGCAGCGGCTGGCGCTGGGCTGGCGGCGCGGCGGCATTTTTTGTCGCCATCCTGCTGTGGCTGGTGCCCATGGTCGGTGTGGCCTATTGGCGCGGCACGCCGCAATACCTGGAATACGTCAATGACATCCTGTTGCACCAGACCGCGAAACGGTATGGTGGTTCGGTGGGTGGCCATGCGCAACCGTTCTGGTATTTTTTCCCGGTGTTGTTGTTTCACTTCTTTCCGATGTCGCTGGCTTATGTCAGCGCCTGGCGCGATTGGCGGCGCAGCCTTGCGCAGGCGGATGCGCGCTTGCTGCTGCTGCTCGGCTGGTGCCTGCTGGTGTTCGTCTTTTTCAGCCTGGCAGGTGGCAAACGGGAGGTCTACCTGATGCCGATGATGCCCATGTTGGCGCTCGCGCTGGGCCCCACGTTGGTACGAATCGTGCAGGCGCCCTGGTTGCGCTGGGTCGCTTTTGCCTGCACGCTGGCGCTCGGTGTCGGCCTGATCCTCGCCGGTGCCTGGGCCCTGCAAGGCCGCTGGGCCAGCATGAACACCATGGTGGTTGAACGTGAGTTGGCGCAGGGTGGTTACTGGTTGTGGATGATGATGATTGCCGGTGGCGCTGTTTTCCTTGCCAGTGCTGCCGTCGCGCGGCCACGCCGGGGCCTGCATGGCCTGCTGGCCGGCATGGCGGGCTGGTGGCTGGTCTGGAGCCTGTGGGGCTCGGTCCTGCTCAACGATTCCAATTCGGCCGTCGGTGTGATGCGACGGGCCGGGCAGATTGCGGGGCCGGGTGCCGAGATCGGCGTGGTGGGCTGGAAGGAACAAAACATGCTGATGGCAGATCGCCCGCTGCGGGACTTCGGGTTTCGCAAGCCGACCGAGTTGCAGTTTGCCGAGGCTACGGCCTGGCAGGCGCAGGCGCCGGCCGGGCGCTGGATATTCGGCCTGCGTGAGGCGGTCAGTGACTGCGTCGACAAGAGCCGCGTCACCATTGCCGGTTACGCCAATCGCCGCCAATGGTGGA
>JANOTG010000232.1:0-2014 GCA_031416215.1 Betaproteobacteria bacterium | reverse complement strand
GGTGGCGAGCAAAGTCACTAAAGCCAGAGCGATCATCATGCTGCGCCGGCCCGCCGCCTTGTCGCGCCAGCGGTCGGCCAGCATGCCGACGGGCAACATCATCAGCGCACTTCCCAGCCCGCTGGCCGATACCAGCAGCGCCGCTGTCGCCGCTCCCAGGCCGAGCGCCAGCCCGTACAGGGGCAGAATGGAGGTGATACCGCTCTCGAAAAAGCCGCCCACGAACCCCGCGAGCATGATGATCGGGTGTTTCACCAGGGCACGCCACACGCCGCGCAGCCCGACTGCGGACGAATGACCGTCGGATGCGCGCGGCAAGGCCGGGATGAACAGGCTGCTGACCAGGCCACCGATCAGGAACGCCACCACGACCCATATCGCAGCGCTGCTGTCGGGTCCGACCCAGACCAGCACGGCGGGCCCCACGATGAAGGTCGAGCCGACCATGGTCTCGAACAGACCGATATAACGTCCACGTTGCCCCGGCGGTGAAAACTCGGCCACTACCGCCTCGGCCAGCACCCAGCGCAGGCCCGACGCCGCACCGGCGAGCAGTTCCAGCAGGAACCACACAGCCAGTGCGTCGGTCAGGGCAAAGCCGACGGATGCACAAGCGGGGATGGCGGCTGCCAGCCACAGCGTCTGGCGGCGCCCGATCTTCTGCGCCACCCAGGAGGCGAAGGGTGTGAACAGGAAGATGCCGGCCCAGCCGGTCGCTGCGAACAGGCCGGCCACGCTGGTCGACACGTCCGCCCCCTTGAGCCGAAGCAACAACAGAGGCAGCAGCATGAAGTAACCCACCAGCTCCAGGAAGGTCGAGGTGAAGATGACAAACAGCCCCAGCTGTGCGCGCGGAGCCGTCACCCCGGACCACCCTGCGCTTGCAGCAAGGCCTCGACCACTTCCGCGAATCCGGCGCCGCGTTCACTTCGCGTGACATACCGCGGCAGGTGCTCCAGGTCCGGCACGAAACGGCGGATGTTGGCGACGCCCACCGAATTGGCAAATGCCTGGAACATGAGTTGGTCATTGGTCGAATCGCCCACATAGAGCCAATGCTCCATCTCGTCCTCGAGCACCCGGCCAAAGAGCTGCTGCACCATCCAGCGTGCGCCCACCAGCTTGTTATGGTCACCAAACCAACCATTGATATGGATGCTGCTGACGGTGGCGTTCATGCCTTCGCTGCGCAGGGTGGCCACCACCTGTGTGATTGCAGCGGTCGGCAGCTGGGTGAACTCGCTGTGGTCGATCGCCATGTCGGTCTCGCGGCCGGGCGAGTCCTGTGCCAGCACGGCGCCGTCGACCTCGCTCAGGATGCGTTGTGTTATGTGCTGCATGCGCGCATGGTTGGTTGCGCGTGTTGCCGCTGGCTGCAGGTAATGGGTTGCTACACCCTGTGGCCCGCCGACCAGGGCGACAGCACCGTTTTCGGCCACGATGCTGTCCACCGGCCAAACGGCAGCGAACGGGCGGCTCCATCCCACCGGGCGCCCGGTGATGGCGATCACCGGCAGCCCGGCCTGTTGCAGGCGCTCGAGTGCCAGCAGGGCGTCACCGGTGATGGCTCCGTCGGTGGTGAGGGTGTCGTCGATGTCGGTGAACACGCCGTGTATGCGGCGGCGCGCCGTCACGGGCCACTCCATCAGCGGTTGCATGGTCGTGCGCACCCTTCGAAACCGACCTGTCGCCAGCTGCCGTCAGCCGGCGTTCTGCAATGCCAGCCCGGCGTGTTCACGCAACGGGTGGAAGTGAATTTTCGGGAACCGTTCCTGCGCCAGGCGCACGTCGTAGGGCGAGGTGGTGAGGTAGGCCAGCGTGTTGGCGGCATCCAGCGCCATGCGTATTGGGTAAGCGTCGGTGAACGCACGCAGTTCTGCCGGGGTGTCGGCCGTGATCCAGCGCGCGCCCACATACTGGCTCGACTCGAGCCGTATGTCGGCGTCGTATTCGCCCTTGAGGCGGTGCTGCACCACTTCAAACTGCAACTGACCAACAGCGCCCAGCAGCATGG
>JANOTG010000231.1:0-2371 GCA_031416215.1 Betaproteobacteria bacterium | reverse complement strand
CGCCGCGGTCGGCCACCGAAACAATGGAATGCAGGTTGATGGTGCGCACAAGGGCTTCGTTGTCGCGGGTCACGGCCTCCAAAGGGGCGCGCTGGCCAAGGATGGTTTTCCACCGCCGGATCATGGCGGCTGTCAGTGATCGGATAAAGTTCTCCACCGCGTTGATGTTTGTGTGTCGACGACGACGGTTCAGCCCGGGGAAACCGCGCAAACAGGGTTTTCAGACCCGACTTTCAGTGCGGGAGTATAGGCACGGGTCCGCAACAGGGCGGCCAATCGGTCCGCCGGCAGCGGACGGCTGAACCAATAGCCCTGCATTTCATGGCAGCCGTGTTCGCGCAGGTACTCCATCTGGAGGGCGGTTTCAAAACATCGCTCAGTTATCTCAAGCGGTTCATGGTTCACAAGCTCAAACAGCTCGCCAGCAGATCTCAGCCTGCATCCAAAGACAGATTCACGCGCGTCGGGCGCTGTGTGCCGCCCCTGTTCCCCTGTTCTGCCGTATTCGGGGTGCCGTGGGGAAGAAAAAGGGGCGTTTGAAAAGCCTATCCGCTGCCGAAGTTCATTCATCTAATCATGGGCAGAAACATGGGCAGAAAAACAAAACGGGCCGCCAAGGCCCGTATTTATTCATGTCCTGGCGGTGAGGGTGGGATTCGAACCCACGGTACCTTGCGGTACGCCTGATTTCGAGTCAGGTACATTCGGCCACTCTGCCACCTCTCCGGAGTGGCCCAAATTGTAGCAGTCGCCACACCGGCGGCCGCGCCGTCGGTGGTGCCGCCTCAGGCGGCTTTGGCGGCTTGCAAATGGTCCAGCGCGGCATGCACTTCGGCTGGCGAAGCGCCATCGACCGGCTGCAACGACGCTTTGAAAGCGTGCAGCGCCGCAACGCCTTCCGTCTGCAGCCGACCGATCGCCGCACCCGCATCCTTGGGCGATGCAAAGGCCTGGCTCTGCAACAGCAGTTTGCCCTGCGCATCGACAAACTTGAAATAAAACTGGCCGTCACTGTCGCGGTATTGCTTGAAGCTGGGCAGCGCTGCCTTGCCGGGCTTGGTGGAGGATTGCGCCGCCGCCTGGGTGCGCAGGCTGCGCAGGCCCACGGCGTGGCGCAGGCGTGCCATGAAGGGGGCCGACAGCGCACGCGCCTTGGCGGCGCCTTCCAAGAGGGTGTCTTCAATCTTGCCGGGGTCGCGCATCAGCTGCTCGTAACGCTCGCGCATCGGGCTGATCTCCTGGTCGAGCCGCTCGAACACCAGCGCCTTGGCGTCAGCCCAGCCAATGCCGCTGGCATAACACTGACGCAGATTTTCGGTCTCGGCATCACTGGCAAAGGCCTGGTAGATCTGGAACAACGCCGAGCCAGCCACCTCCTTGGGCTCACCCGGCGCGGATGAGTCGGTGACGATGCCGGCAATCAGTTTCTGCAACTGCCGGCGCGGCGCAAAGAGCGGGATGTGGTTGTCGTAACTCTTGCTCATCTTGCGCCCATCGGTGCCGGGCAGGGTGGCAACAGACTCTTCGATCACCACCTCGGGCAGCACAAAATGTTCGCCGTAACGGTGGTTGAAGCTGTTGGCCATGTCGCGCGCCATCTCCAGATGCTGCACCTGGTCACGCCCTACCGGCACCTTGTGCGCGTTGAACAGGATGATGTCGGCGCCCATCAACACCGGGTACATGAACAGGCCGGCGTTGACATCGGCGTCGGGGTCGGCACCACTGGCGGCATTCCTGTCTACCGCTGCCTTGTAGGCGTGGGCGCGATTCAGGATGCCCTTGCCGGTGACACAGGTCAAAAACCAGGTCAGCTCCGGAATCTCGGTGATGTCGGACTGGCGGTAGAAGGTCACACGCTGCGGGTCCAGCCCGGCCGCCAGCCAGCTGGCCGCGATCTCCAGGGTGCTGCGCTGGATACGCGCCGGGTCGTCCACCTTGATCAGCGCGTGGTAGTCGGCCAGAAAGTAGAAACTCTCGACGTCGCTGCGCAGGCTGGCGCGCACCGAGGGGCGGATCGAACCCACATAGTTGCCCAGGTGTGGCGTACCCGAAGTGGTGATGCCGGTAAGAAATCGCGTGATGCTCATGGTGCGGATGACAAAGGTGACAACGATAAATCAACGCGGGGCGATCACCCGAGCAGGAACGAAAACGGCGTCAGCAGGATGTTGAGCAGACCGAATGTGAGCGACATCAGGGGTTTCATCCAGAACGTGCTGACCACGCCGGCCAACAACAGGGCCATGACGATGAAGAAGCCCCAGGGTTCGACGCGCGACACCAGCTCGGCCTGCCGGTAGGGCAGCAGCCCGACCAGGATGCGGCCACCGTCCAGTGGTGGCAGAGGAAAGAGGTTGAAGACAAACAT
>JANOTG010000230.1:0-5834 GCA_031416215.1 Betaproteobacteria bacterium | reverse complement strand
CCAGAACAGGATCAGGGTGCCCAGCATCACCGCGGCATACACCTGTGGCACCATCGCCCAGCCGAAAGCGACCACCAGCGCCGGTGCAACGAACTTGTTCACCGCGGCGCCGGAGTTGCCGGCGCCGTAGACGCCCATCGCAAAGCCCTGATTTGCCTTCGGGAACCAGCGTGCCACATACGGTGTGCCGACCGAGAACGAGCCACCGGCGAGGCCGACGAACAGGCCGATCACCAGGTAATGCCAGTAGGCCGTGGCGTAGGCCATGAGCCAGATCGCTGGCACAGTGATGGCCATCAGGATCGCCATGACGATGCGGCCACCGTATTTGTCGGTCCAGATGCCGAGCGGCACACGGATCAGTGAACCTGTCAGTACCGGCGTCGCGGTCAGCAGCCCGAACTCGGTCGAATTGAGACCCAGCGTCTTCTTGATCGGAATGCCGATCACGCCGAACATCATCCAGACCATGAAACACACGGTGAAAGCCAGCGTGCTGACAATCAACACCGACAGGGCTTGTCCTTTTTTCGTCATGCCAATGCTCCAGACAACATGGCATGACTGTAGGAAGGCGTGCACTTGCGCGCCATCCTCCAATAGGTGGTGACCTGGCGAAATATGGAACTAGCGCGCCACAGCGGGGGCTCGTTCTGAAGAACTAGCGTGGCCGGTAAACCGCCCAAACTTGCGCCAGATCAAACACGGCGGCTCAAAGTGCCGGCCGGTTTGGGTAACGACTCAGGGCATCACACTGCCGCCATTGACCTCGATGATCTGGCCCGTGACATAACTGGCCAGTGTTTCGCTGGCCAGGAACAGAATGGCACCGCTGCATTCCTCGGCACGTCCGAGCCGGCCCATCGGGATGCCGGCGCGCAGCTGCTCCAGCACGGCGGCGCTGGTGTGGCCGTCATGAATGGGGGTCTCGATGACGCCCGGTGCCACGGCATTGACACGTATGCCGTGGGCAACCAGTTCTTTGGCCAAAGCCCGCGTCATGGTGCTGACGTAGGCTTTGGACGACGCATACAACCCGGCGCCCAGGCTGCCGCCGCTGCGTGCCGCCTGCGACGTCACATTGACGATGCATCCCGAGCCCTGCCGGCGCATGATGGGCACCACGTTGCGGCTCATGGCCAGCATCGAGCGTGCATTGACGTGGAACACCTGGTCGATCAACGCGTCGCTGGCTTCCATCAAAGGGCTGCGTCGAACAAAGCTGCCGGCATTGTTGACCAGTACATCGATACGGCCGAAGTGGCCTTCGATCTGACGCACCATGGTGGCAAGCTGTGCGGTGTCTTCCACGTCGGCCCGGAATACGGCTCCTGCACCACCCGATTGGCACACCCGCTTCAGCACCTCGGCGGCGGCGTCCGGATGCTTGTGGCAATGCACCGCGACATGCGAGCCGCAGCTGCCAAACGCGACCGCCGCCGCAGCTCCGATGCCCGAACTCGCTCCGGTGATCAGAACCACCTTGCCCTTCAGGTCAATCATGGCCTGAACGACGTCGACTGCATCGGCCTGGTTGTCATGTCAATGCTGGTGCGGGCGATGCAGTGTGCACTGTGGATTGAGCCGTACACCGAATCCGGGTGCGTCCAGCGCCGAGGCCCTCATGCGCCCCTGCACCGGCACCGGCTCGTCAAGCAGAAGTGGATGGAACATCGGCAGCACTTCGTCAGCCTTGGGCGCCATCATCAGAAACTCGGCGAACGGGCTGTTATGGCGGGTGATCACAAAATGGTAGCTGTAGACCGACGAGCCGTGTGGCACCACCAGTTTGCCGTGCGCATCCGCCAGGTTCGAGATCTTGATCAATTCGGTCATGCCGCCGCACCAGCCGACATCGGGCTGCACGATGTCGCAGCACTGCATTTCCAGCAGCAGCCGGAAACCCCAGCGCGTGGCTTCGTGTTCACCGGTGGTCACCAGCATGCCGCGCGGGACATTGCGGCGCAGTTCCGCATAACCCCAGTAGTCGTCTGGCGGCAAGGCTTCCTCGATCCACTTGAGGTTGTAGGGCTGCGCTGCTGCAGCAAAACGGGTGGCATATTCCAGGTCCAGGCTCATCCAGCAGTCGAACATGAGCCAGAAGTCGTCGCCCACCCGCTGGCGCATATCGGCCAGCTTGGCGATGTTTTTGCGCAATCCCTCGTCGCCCTCGGCCGCGCCGTGGTTCAGCGGCATCTTGCCACCGATGAACCCCATCTTCTGCGCCAGATCGGGGCGGGCGCCAGTGGCGTAGAAACGCAATTCGTCCCGCACCGGGCCACCCAGCAGGGCGTGCACCGGCTCCTGGCGCAATTTGCCCAGCAGGTCCCACAGGGCCAGGTCGACACCGGAGATGGTGTTGATGACAATGCCTTTGCGGCCATAAAACAGGGTGGCGTTGTACATCTGGTCCCAGATCTTCTCGATCTCGGTGACGCGGGCGCCTTCCAGGAAGCGGGCCAGATGTTTTTCGACGATCCAGCACCCCAGCTCGCCGCCGGTCGTTACCGAAAATCCGACGGTGCCGTCGCTGGCCTCGATCTCCACCACCAGCGTGCCGAGCACATTGAGCCCGAAACTCTGCCGGCTTTTCCGGTATTCGGGGTACTTGGCCATGGGAGTGGCAATGTGATCGTCGATCCAGTGGTCGGCGCCCTGGTCGTGGTAGTCGGCACCGCCCCCACGCAAGGTGAAGGCGCGGACATGGCGTATGGTTGGCAGCATGTGAACTCCCACTGAGGCGGGGTGTTCTGCCCCGGACAATCCCAGCGACGGATATTAAAGGAATTTCGACCGATGCCGCATGACACAGCGCCGCGCCGGCGGAGTCAGAGCAAGCCGTTTTCGGTCGCCAGCACCGCCGCGTGCACGCGAGACGCCACCGCGAGCTTGCGCAGGATGTGTTGCACGTGGACCTTGACGGTGGTCTCGGCAATCACCAGCGCCCGGCCAATCTCCTTGTTGCTTTCACCGCGCGCGATGCCACGCAGGATGTCGAGTTCACGTGGTGACAATGTCGCCAATACGGACGGGGCGTCGTCCGGCGGCATCGGCACAGTTGCCCCAATACTGGCGGATGCCTGCGCGGCATCGCGGTAGGCGCTGATCAGCTTGCCGGTCATCGCGCCGGCAATCACGGCCTCGCCGCGCATGGCCCGGCGAACCGCGTCGGCCAGCTCCTCGCCTTCCATGGTCTTGAGCAGGTAGCCGCTGGCGCCGTTGCGCAGCGCGCGCGCCATGTCGTCGCCATCTTCGCTGACAGTGAGCATCAGGAACCGTGCGGCTGGCGCGGCCTCGCGCAGGCCGGGCAGGGCGTCGACGCCACTGACACCGGGAAGATGGTTGTCGAGCAGCACCAGGTCGGGTTGCAGTTCGCGTGCCCGGCGTTGCGCCTCGCCGGCGTCCGCCGCATCTCCCACGACCTGGAGCTGCGGATCGCGTCCCAGCAGGGCGATGAGCCCGCGGCGAAACAAGGTGTGGTCGTCCACGATCAGGATGCGGATTGCCGTCATTGCCGTGCTCACGTGGCGCCCTGGAGTTCGCTGCGCAGCGCCGGCTCGGGCAGCACCAGCACCACGGAAGTTCCGCGACCCGGTTTGCCGATGATGTCCACCTGCGCCTGGATGCGCTGCGCCCTTTCGGACATGATGCGCATGCCGACATGGGTCTCGTCGGCGTCGGCATCGGCCAGTCCGTTGCCATCGTCGCGCACCTCAAAGCGCCATTGCGGCTGCTGCTGCACGTCGAGCCACACCTGGTTGGCGCCAGCGTGTTTGCGCACATTGGACAAAGCCTCCTGCACGATATGCAGCACCTGCACCTGCAGGTGCGGGGCCAGTGGCATGGCGTTGCCTTGCATCGACAGGTGCGTAGGCAGGCCGGTCTGCTGCTCGAACTTGCGCAAGGTCGTGCGCAGTGCCAGCTCGATGTCCTCGCTGTTGGCACGGGTGCGAAAGTGCACCAGCAATTCGCGTACATCGGCGTAACTCTCGCGCACGCCGGTGTCGATCTCGTCGAGCACGCGTCGTGCCTGTTGTGGATCGGTCGAGGCCAGGGCGTCGTGCATCAGCTGCACCTGAATTTTCAGGAACGCCAGCGACTGCGCTATCGAGTCATGCAACTCGCGCGCCAGGAAGCTGCGCTCCTGTGAAACCGCAGCCTCCTTTTCCAAGGCGTTGAGCCGCAGGTTCTCCATGGCGGTCGCCAGGTGGGCGGTGAGCGCTTCCAGCAGGGAGCGCTCGGCATCCGCAACCAGGTGCTGGGCATGGTAGAACAGGTCCACCTCGCCCATCAGGCGCTCGTGCATGCGGATGGGAATGGACACCACGGTTTCATACCCCGCGTTGGCACAGTGTGCCAGCCGGGCCGGCTGCATCACGCGGATCGGAATCACGCGCAGCCCGGGCTCTGCAGAGACGCTGCCACAATGGCAGTCACCCGCATGGATGCAGTGTTCCTCAGCCAGCATCGGCGGCGCCAAACCGTCCGACGCCAGCATCAGGAAGCGCTGGTTGGCCTCGTCGGACCATCGCAGGGCGGCGCCGTCGGCACGCGCAATCGAGCGCGCACGCTGCACAAAGCCCTGCGCCAGCTCGGGCAATGTGGTGGCCGTGGTTATCAGGCTGGTGACATCGTACAGAGCCTGCAGTCGCTCCCGCTTGTCTTGCAATTCAGATGTCTTTTCCGCCACCCGTGACTCGAGATGGTGGTACATGGATTGCACATGTTCTGCCATGCCATTGAAGCCCTTGGCCAGGGTGCCGAATTCGTCGCTGCCGACGCGATCGACCCGCGCCGAGAAATCACCGCCCTGGACTTTGCCAATGGCCTGCTTCAGCAGCGCCAACGGCTCCAGCACGAACAGATAACCGGTGAAAACAAGCACCGAGGCGCCCACCACAGCCAGCGCCATCGTGGCAATCTGGGCCAGATGCAGCAGGGCGGTCCAGCGCGACATGTGGCCTTCGATGGCTTGCACCAGGGCATCGATGTGGCTGACAAACCGGCTGGTCTCGGCTTGCAGTTCGGCCGTCGGTGTCGCGGCCGATCTGACCCAGCGGTCGCTGAACGCTGCCCAGTCGGTTTCGACCCGGGTGAACTGCGAGCGCACCTGTTCGTCCCAGGGCACGAACAACGGCCGCTCAGCGTCACCGTGACGCAGCAACGTGATGCTGCGGGTGAATTGAGTCGCCTGTTCTGTCAGAGCCGCCTGGTCTGGCGTGGCGACTGACAAGGCCATACGGTAGGCCTGCATGCGCATGCGCCCCGCCTCGTTGATGGCAGCCGCACCACCCTCGAGCTGCCACGACACCCACAAGGTGAGCGTGGTGGAGAGCAGGGCCAGCAGCAGAAACGGCGTGGCCACCAGCGCCAGTTTGGCGCCCAGAGTCCATTGTTTGGGCTTTGCCATGCCCGATTATGGACCGCTGCCTGGCAGCTCCTGCGCTGGGCGCCGCAGTGCGGTATCAGCCCATGCGTTCGAAAATGGCTGCAATGCCCTGACCGCCACCGATACACATGGTGACCAGGGCATACCGTCCCTGAATGCGCTGCAACTCATGCAACGCCTTGACCGTGATGAGCGCGCCGGTCGCACCAATCGGGTGCCCGAGCGAGATGCCAGAGCCGTTCGGGTTCACCTTCGCTGGGTCCAGTCCGAGGTCGCGGGTGACCGCACAGGCCTGGGCGGCGAAGGCCTCGTTGGCTTCGATGACGTCCAGATCCTGCACCGTCAGGCCGGCCCGCTGCAAGGCCTTGCGGGTCGCCGGAACCGGGCCGATGCCCATGTACTTGGGGTCCACTCCGGCGTGTGCATAGGCCACCAGCCGCGCCAT
>JANOTG010000229.1:0-6038 GCA_031416215.1 Betaproteobacteria bacterium | reverse complement strand
GCCTTGAACACCTCGTCCAGGAAGGCGATGTGTGCGCTCGGCAGGAAACCCTCGATCAATCGCTCATACCGGTCCTGCTCCAGCGCCTTGAGCGAGAGTGGGCCAAACAGTTCCTCCGGTACCGAAAAACGCGTCAGCAGGCGCTCGAAATACCGGGTGTCGGTGAAGCTGCGCTGCAGGCGGCGTGCCAACTCGCTTTTTGCCGTTCCTGGCGGGCCGACCAACAACACGTGTTCACCGGCCAGCGCCGCCAGCAAGAGCAGGCGTACCGGCACATCACGCTCCAGCAGGTCATGGTCGAGGTCGGCGAGTGTATCGCGCAGGAGTTGTGCATCCATGCATCTATTCTGCTGCGAAAATGGCCTTCACCCAAGGGCCCAGGATTGCCGCATGAACAGAATATTGAAATCCGCGCTCTGGCTGCTGGCCAGCATCGTGGTGGTGGTGGTCGCCGCCGGTGCCTGGTATCTGAATACCAAACAGCCCCAGCGCAGTGGCAGCGTGGCTATCAGCGGCCTCTCGGCCGCAGTGGAACTGCGATACGACGAACGTGGCGTGCCGCACATCAAGGCCGCCTCCGACGCCGATATGTACCGGGCCCTTGGTTACGCCCACGCCCAGGATCGCCTGTTTCAGATGGAGTTGATGCGCCGCCTGGCGCGTGGCGAGCTGGCCGAGGTGCTGGGCCCCAAGCTGGTGGATACCGACCGGTTGTTTCGCACCCTTGGTCTGCGTGCCTATGCCGACGCCTACGCGCAGCGCATGGACATGAAGAGCCCGGCAGCTCTGGCGTTGGTGGCCTATCTGGACGGGGTGAACCAGTACCAGGCCGGCCACCCGGCGCCGATGGAGTTTGATCTGCTGGGCATTCCCAAGCGCCCCTTCACACCACAAGACACCATCGCCGTGGCTGGTTATCTGGCCTATAGCTTCGCCGCCGCGCTGCGCACCGAACCCGCCATGACGCATATCCGCGACAAGCTGGGCGCCGCCTACCTCGCCGTGTTTGACCTCGAGTGGCATGCACAGGGTGTAGACAACCCTGCCGCGCTGGCCCGGCTGCAGGACTCCGACTGGCACTCCCTGAACCGGGTCGCTGCGGCAAGCCAGCAAGCCTTGGAACAGGCCGGTCTGGCGCCTTTCATCGGCAGCAATGCCTGGGCAGTGTCGGGCAGCCGCACCCGCAGCGGCAAACCCTTGCTGGCCGGTGACCCGCACATCGGCTTTGCCGCGCCCGCGGTGTGGTACGAGGCGCACCTGTCGGCACCCGGATTCGAGCTCTACGGCCACCACATGGCCCTGGTGCCGCTGGCGCTGTTGGGCCACAACCAGCAGTTTGGCTGGAGCATGACGATGTTCCAGAACGACGACATGGACCTGGTGGCTGAAAAAACCAATCCGGCCGACGCGAATCAAGTCTGGCACCAGGGCAAGTGGGTGGCGCTGCAAAGCCGTGAAGAGACGATCACCGTCAAGGGCGGACAGCCGGTCCAGCTGGTTCTGCGCAGCTCGCCGCATGGCCCGATCATCACCGACGCGTTCAAGGACAACTTCGGCACCACGCCGGTGGCTCTGTGGTGGACCTTTCTGCAGACCGAAAACCCGTTCCTGGACGCCTTCTATGCGCTCAACCGCGCCGACACGCTGGTCAAGGCCCGAACGGCAGCCAGCCTGATCCACGCTCCCGGGCTGAACGTGGTGTGGGCCAATGCGGCAGGTGACATCGGCTGGTGGGCAGCCGCCAGACTGCCCAGGCGGCCGGCTGGCGTGAACCCGACCTTCATCCTGGACGGCAGCGCGCATGAGTCCGACAAACCCGGTTTTCACCCTTTCACCGACAACCCGCAGGAGGAAAACCCGGCACGCGGCTGGATCGTCTCGGCCAACCACCAACCCAAACCACCCAGTGCTGTGCCGGTGCCCGGTTATTACCATCTGCCCGATCGGGTACAACGGATCGCCGGGCATTTGCGCGATGACGGCCGCAAATGGGACACCAGCAACAGCCAGGCGCTACAACTCGACACACAGACAGGGTATGGCCCGCGCACCCTCAGGGCGTTGCTGCCTGAACTGCGCAGCTTCGTCAGTGACCCGGCCGAACGCGCGCTGCTGGATAAACTCGCCGCCTGGGACGGCAGCCACAACATCGACAGGATCGAACCGACGCTGTTCAACCAGCTGCTCTACAGCCTGGCGGCGATAACCATGACCGACGAGATGGGCGCACTCCAGTTCAAGAACCTGCTGGGCAGCCGCAGCCTGGACATCGCCCTGCCGCGCTTGGCCGCCGACGCCAGCGCACCCTGGTGGGACGACCGCAATACGCCCGCCGTGGAAACCCGCAGCGACACGCTGAAAATAGTCTGGCGCAGCACCATCGACCATTTGAAGTCGCGCTTCGGTGACGACAGCCTGCGATGGACCTGGGGCCGCGCCCACACCCTCACCCATGGCCATGCACTGGGCATGCAAAAGCCGCTCGACAAGGTATTCAATATCGGGCCGTTTGCCGCGCCAGGAGGGCGCGAGATTCCGAATGCGCTGGGCAGCAGCATCGGCCCGGCGCCCTGGGCCGTGAGTTATGGGCCATCGACCCGACGCCTGATCGATTTTGCCGATGCCAGCCAGTCTTTGGGTATCAATCCGATCGGACAAAGCGGTGTCTTGTTCGATGCACACTACAAGGACCAGGCGCAGACCTACATCCAGGGCGGCTACCTGCGCCAATGGCTGAGCCCGCCTGACGTGACCGCAAACACCCGTAGTATTCTGACCCTGCAACCAAAAGGCAACCCATGACCGACCACACCCCACCCACCATGCTGCAACTACGCTCACTCATCAAAAGCAGTGGCGAACTCGAACTCTCGCTGGCTGACGTGCCCATGCCCGTGCCGGGGCCGGACGAGGTGCTGGTGCAGATGCGGGCGGCGCCAATGAACCCGTCCGACCTGGGGCTGCTGTTTGGCGTGGCTGATCTGTCCACCGCAAAAGCTTCCGGAAGCACCAACCGTCCGGTGATCACCGCCTTGGTGCCAGAAAAGCTGATGAAAAGCATGGCGGGCCGGATCGACCAGCCGATGCCGGTGGGCAATGAAGGTGCTGGTGTAGTGGTGCAGGCCGGTGCGTCACCGCAAGCCCAGGCACTCGTGGGCAAGACGGTGGCCCTGCTGGGTGGCGCGATGTACAGCCAGTTCCGTTGTATCCAGGCCAAGCAATGCCTGGTCTTGCCCGATGGCACAAAACCGGCCGACGGTGCATCGTGTTTCGTCAATCCGCTGACCGCGCTGGGCATGGTGGAGACCATGCGACTGGAAGGGCACAAGGCGATCGTGCATACGGTCGGCGCCTCGAACCTGGGCCAGATGCTGAACCGAATTTGCCTCAAAGACGGCATAGCCCTGGTAAACATCGTGCGCAAGCCCGAGCAGGAGGCGCTGCTGCGCGCACAGGGCGCAAAGTTCATCTGTAATTCCAGCGCGCCGACATTTCTGGACGACCTGACCAACGCGCTCGTCGCGACCGGCGCCACCATCGCCTTCGATGCCATCGGCGGCGGCAAACTGGCCGGGCAGATTCTGGGTTGCATGGAAGCCGCGGCGAATCGCAGCGCCAAGGAATACAGCCGCTACGGTTCGACGACGTACAAGCAGGTCTACATCTACGGCGGGCTGGATCGCGGGCCAACAGAGATCGTGCGCAACTTCGGCATGACCTGGGGCATGGGCGGCTGGTTGTTGTTCCCGTTCCTGCAAAAAATCGGCAATCCAGCAGCACAAAAGCTGCGCGAACGCGTGGTCGCCGAGCTCACCACCACCTTCGCCAGCGGCTACACGCGCGAAGTGTCGCTGGCCGAGGCGCTGACGCTTGAGGCGATTGCCGTCTATGGCAAACAGGCCACCGGTGCGAAGTTTCTGGTGAACCCCGGCATGGCGATCTGAGCCAAGGCAACAGGTTGCTCCGGTTCCATCAATAGTGTGTTTTGTTGCACGGCAATTGCCATTGCGGGCAGGTAGCCGTACAGTGGTTGCGCTCTGCCGGGACGGCTGAACGCCAAATTGACGGCGCGTCCGCCCAACACCAAAACACACTCTACCAGGCAGATCATGTCCGAGAAATTTGATGCAATCGTCATAGGCGCAGGCCAGGCCGGACCGGCGTTGGCCGTGCGTTGCGGCAAGGAGGGTCTGAAGACGGCGCTCGTCGAGCGTCACCATTTTGGAGGCACCTGCGTCAACAATGGCTGCGTGCCGACCAAGACGCTGGTGGCCAGCGCACGTGTGGCCCATGTGGCACGCCACGCAGGCGACTTCGGTGTGATGCTGGATGCGCCACTGCGCATCGATATGGCACGCGTCAAGGCCCGCAAGGACAAGATCGTGCAGCAATCGAGCAACGGCGTTCGCGCCTGGCTGGACGGGGCCCCCAATGTCACGGTGGTACAGGGGCACGCGCAATTCAGCGGCCCGCACAGCATACGTGTGGGTGAGCGTGACTTGCAGGCGCCTCGCATTTTCATCAACGTCGGCGGGCGGGCGAGCTTGCCGGACCTGCCGGGCATTCATGACGTGCCCTACCTCAACAACGCGCGCATCATGCACCTGGAACAATTGCCCGAACACCTGATAGTGGTTGGCGGCAGCTACATCGGGTTGGAGTTTGCGCAAATGTACCGCCGCTTCGGCAGCCGGGTCACGGTGGTCGAAAGCGGTTCGCGCCTGGTGGGTCGGGAAGACGAAGATGTGTCGGATGCAATTCGCGACATGCTGGTTGCCGAAGGGGTCGACTTTCGCTTCAACGCCACCTGCATCGGCCTGCAACGCCACGGCGACAAGGTCGCAGTGGCCTCCAGCTGTGCCACCGGTGAGCCAGTCATTGTGGGAACCCACATTCTGCTGGCGACCGGACGCGTACCGAACACGCATGACCTCGGCCTGGCTGCGGCCGGCGTCCAGACCGACGCCAAGGGTTACATCGTGGTGAACGAGGGTCTGGAGACTAACGTCGAAGGGGTGTACGCGCTGGGCGACTGCAACGGCCGCGGCGCCTTTACGCACACCAGCTGGAACGACTACGAAATTGTCGCCAACAACCTGTTCGACGGCATGGCGCGCAAAGTGAGCGAGCGTATTGCCTGTTACGCGCTGTTTGTCGATCCACCGCTCGGACGCGTCGGACTGAGCCTCACGCAGGCGCGCGCCCTGGGTCGCCCGGTGTTGAGCGCCAAGATGATGATGACTCGGGTCGGGCGCGCCCGCGAGATGGGCGAAACCACCGGGTTCATGAAAATCGTGGTCGATGCCGAGACCCGGCAAATCCTCGGCGTAACCATTCTTGGCGTGCATGGCGACGAAGTGGTGCAGGCGGTGCTCGAACTCATGACCGCCAAACAGCCCTGCTCGGTGATAAGCCGTGGCATGCACATTCACCCCACTGTGACCGAGCTGCTGCCAACCTTGCTCGAAGGCTTGTCGCCACTGGTTTGACAGCCTGAGAATCGTGCCGGGGTTGCAGGAACTGCGACAGCATGTTGTCGCGAAAGGTATCCGTCTGCGGACGTGCAATCCACCGCGATGTAAGTTGGAAAACGCCTTGCCACCGCGCGGTGCACGGCGCTGCCCAGGCACCTATTTGCGCTGTCGCTGCAAATGGTCTTCAAGCGCCAACAGCAAGCTGGTGCGGTGCTCCCGGGCCACCTGTTGCCAGCCCAGCCCCGTCAGCGCGCCCTCCAGCGACCACAGCAAGTTGAGGCTGACCCGGGGCTCGATGTTCTTGGCCGAGGCGTAGGCAGCCACCGATCCCATCACACGCAACATACCCATATCGGTGATTCCTGCGCGCCGCAAAACGGCAGCGGACTTCGGCCCGAGGTTGGGCAGGTCGGAGAGGGGGTCGCGAGAGCGCATGGTGTGGCCGCCAACACGCCTGATTTTACGCAGTACCACCTCTGGGGCCAGCGGTTCCGGGCCGGCAAAATCCGGGCCATGCATGGACAAGCGGGCAGAATGCAGACAACTACCGGAGCCCACCGTCCC
>JANOTG010000228.1:0-1937 GCA_031416215.1 Betaproteobacteria bacterium | reverse complement strand
AACGGTTGTCGGAAGAAGTTGCGGAGGATGCGGGTTTTGCGGCTGGGGTCATTGGATTTCGTCGGGTGTCACGATCACCCAGTTGCGGTCGGCCGTGACGGGGTGGCCATGCGCCAATTGTGACGCAGCGTGGTCCGCCTGCAGGGCGTGGATACGGTCATGGTAATCGGGCTTGCGCGATACAAACAGCCGCAGCGAGCCCTGCTCCACATCGGGCGCACGAAAAAACATTGGGCCGTCGCTGTCCGGCGTATCGCCCGCCACTAGCACCGGCTTTTTCCATGCGTGGATATAGGTGTGGATGGCGGCCTGCTTGCCTTCGAACCAGGGCATGGGCGCCCACAGTGTGTGCGTGAGTTCGTGCTCCAGCAGTTCGGCAGGCACGTAACGCCCCTGGCTGATCAGCTTGCGCGCCGTGGTCACCTCGCCGCTGGCGCGGTTCTTGAGCAACAGCGACACACCAATCACGTTGTGCGGCTTCACGTGGTAGCCGTACTTCGGGTCGGCCAGCACCATGCGCACCAGCTCCTCGGCGGCGGCGCTCACCACGTAGACCTCAATGCCATTGGCGGTGAGCGCGTTGTAGAGCTCCTGCTGGCCACGCTGCAGGCGCGGCGGCGGCACGTCGACGTCCACCACCTGGCCATCCACAAAAACCTGCGCCGGGATGCTCTTGCCGCTGGCGAGCATGTCGTCCAGGTGGCCCTTGAGTTCGCGCAGCGTGAAGCCGGCGAAGATCTGCGACGCCCAGGGGTAACCGATCTGGTCATCGATCTCGCCCAGACGAAAGTAATAACTGTGCAGGCTTTCACGCCGCGCGGCGCTGTCGCGAAACGGGATGATGGCCAGCGACGGGTGCATGGTGTCGCGCGTCAGCACGCCCCGGTTTTCCATGAAAGGCAGCAGGGCACCCACCAGGTCATGGTGGTAGCTGGTGTTGTCGGCGTCGAACACCGCATAGGCACCCTGGTGCGCGTTGGCGGCGATCAGCGCACCCAGGCGTTGAGCCGCGTCGGCGGGCCAATGGCGCAGAGCGGGGGGGTGGCTCATCGGAACACCTCCGCGCAGCGCGCTGCGGTGCACGTCGCCTTGGGAACGGCCCGGCGGCTCATCGCTGCGCACTCGCGTAGTGGGGGTGGACAAACACCGGCGCATCGGACGGCGGCAGTGCCACCTTGCCACGGATCACATCGGCCAGTTTTTCGGCCATCATGATGGTGGGGGCGTTGAGGTTGCCGCTGACCACATCGGGCATGATGGACGCGTCCACCACGCGCAGGCCCTGCACACCATGCACCCGGGCCGCAGCATCGACCACCGCCAGCGCATCACTTCCCATGCGGCAGCTGCACGACGGGTGGTAGGCAGTCTCTGCGCTGGCCCGGATGTGGGCGTCGATCTGCGCGTCGGTCTGCACGGCAGGCCCAGGGGACAACTCTTCGCCACGAAACGCGTCGAAGGCCTTTTGCGCAAACACCTCGCGCGTGAGCCGGATGGCGGCGCGCATCTCCTTGCGGTCCTGCTCGGTGCCCATGTAGTTGAACAAAATTTCCGGCGCCTCGGTGGCGCGGCTGCTGCGGAGTCGCACATGGCCGCGGCTGGTCGGGCGCATCGGCCCCACATGGGCCTGGAAGCCGTGGCCGGTGGCGGGTGAGTTGCCGTCGTAACGCACCGCCATCGGCAGGAAGTGGTACTGCAGATCCGGATGCTTCACCCCCGCCTCGCTGCGGATGAACCCGCCCGACTCGAAATGGTTGGTCGCGCCCAGGCCGCTCTGGAACAGCAGCCACTCGATGCCGATCTTCATCATCACCAGCGGATTGGTGGCCGAATACAGCGTGATGGGCTGTTTGCAGGCGTACTGCACATAGGTTTCCAGATGGTCCTGCAGGTTTTCGCCAACCCCCTTGAGCGGCGCCACCACGGCAATGCCCAAG
>JANOTG010000227.1:0-21226 GCA_031416215.1 Betaproteobacteria bacterium | reverse complement strand
CCGTGGGCATGGAGCTCCGACAATTGCGCCAGCTCGGGCAGGTCGACTTCGACCACCTGCGCATGATGCGAGCGCAAGTGCGCCAAGCTGCGTTCGAATGCGCGGGCCACCGTGATGTCGAGATCGTCCTGCAACAGGTTGCGCACCACGGCCAGCCGGTACGCGCGAAGCGGCGCGACGCTACGCAGCACCCGACCACCCGAAAGCAGCTCATGCGCCAGCATGGCGTCGTCCACCGAGCGCGTCAAAGCACCTGCGGTGTCCAGGGTGGTGGAGAGCGGAATTGCACCGAGCGTTGGTACCAGGCACGCGGTGCTTTTGAAGCCGACAATGCCGTTGAGGGCGGCTGGTATGCGTATCGAGCCACCGGTATCCGAACCCAGACCGATAAAAGACGATCCCAGTGCCACCGATACCGCTGCGCCCGATGACGAGCCGCCGGGTATCAGCGGCTCTGTCAGGCTCGCGGCGTTGGCCGGAGTGCCGAAATGCGGATTGATTCCAACACCGGAGAACGCGAACTCGACCATATTGGTCCTGCCGATGATGGCTGCTCCGGCGGTACGCAGGCGCGCCACTGCCGGGCAGTCGCGCGCGGCCGGCGCCGCCCCGGCAAGCACGGTCGAACCGGCCCGGGTGACCTGGCCCGCGACGTCGAACAGGTCCTTGATGGAGACCGTCAGCCCGACCAAGGGACGCCGCGCATTGGCCGGATCAGCCGCCGCTGCGCGAGCTGTGTCGAACATGGTTTGCAGAAATACATGGCTTGACGCCGGCGCTTCGGCGACCGAGATGCATCGATCCAATTCCGCTTCTGCCGAGCTCTGGCCGCTGCGAATTTGCTGACGCGTGTGGTGCAGGTCGGCGACGGCTGGGTTGTGCATGGTGATTCGGTGCATGGTGATTCGGGTGCCCTGTGTTACACTCATCGGGTTTTGCTGGATGGTCAAAAGGCCACTGGCGGACAAATCGCAAACCGGGCCCATCAAGGTGTTTGCGCCTACAGTTTCGAGACCGCCGACAACGGCGACCTGAGAAACTTTGGCAGCAGATAGCGGACCGGATTTTAGACCCAACCTTTGGAGTAGACCATGTCTGTAACCATGCGCGAAATGCTGGAAGCTGGAGTCCATTTCGGACACCAGACGCGTTTCTGGAACCCCAAGATGGCACCGTACATCTTCGGACACCGCAACAAGATTCACATCATCAACCTGGAAAAGTCGCTGCCGATGTTCCAGGAGGCGGCGAAGTTCGTACGCCAGTTGACGGCGCGCCGCGGCACGGTGCTGATGGTGGGTACCAAGCGCCAGGCCCGTGAAACCGTGGCCCAGGAAGCGCAACGCGCCGGTGTGCCCTATGTCGACCAGCGATGGCTGGGCGGCATGCTGACGAACTTCAAGACGGTCAAGACGTCGATCAAGCGCCTGAAAGAGATGAAAGTGCAACTCGAGGGTGGTCTGGACAGCATGAGCAAGAAGGAGCAATTGATGTTTGCCCGCGAGCTCGAGAAGCTCGAAAAAGATATTGGCGGCATCCAGGACATGGCAGCGTTGCCGGACGCGATCTTTGTGATCGACGTTGGATACCACAAGATTGCGGTTCTGGAAGCCAAGAAGCTCGGCATTCCGCTCATCGGGGTGGTGGATTCAAACCATTCGCCTATCGGCATCGACTACGTGATCCCCGGCAACGACGACTCCGCCAAGGCGGTGACTTTGTACGCCCGTGGCATTGCCGACGCGGTGTTGGAAGGCCGTGCCAACGCGGTGGACGACGTCGTGAAGGCGGTGGCCTCGGAGACGACCGACGAATTTGTCGAAGTGAGTGAGGCTGCGGCTTGACCAGGTCGGGCTGACCCAACAGGGGCAGTGTTGCCCCTTTTTTTTGTCTGATGTGTATATCTTTGCTTAGATTTTGACGGAGTAAGAAATGGTTGCGATTACGGCGAGTATGGTGGCGGAGCTGCGCGGCAAGACCGATGCCCCGATGATGGAGTGCAAGCGCGCCTTGTCCGAGGCGGCGGGTGACATGGCCCGCGCCGAGGAACTGTTGCGCGTGAAACTGGGTACCAAGGCCGGCAAGGCCGCCGGACGTGTCACCGCCGAAGGTGTGGTGGCGAGTGCGCGTGACGGCAGCGCCTGCGCCCTGATCGAGGTGAATTGCGAGACCGACTTTGTCACCAAGAACGACGCTTTCCTGGCACTTGCCAACGCCGCGGCGAAATTGACTGCGCAGCACAATCCGGCTGACTTGGCAGCGCTTGGTGCGTTGACCTATTCGCAGGACGGTTACGGGCCGACGCTGGAGGATGTACGCAAGGGCCTGATTGGCAAGATCGGTGAGAACATGAGTTTTCGGCGTTTCCGGCGCTTCGACGGAGCGAGCAGCCAGGCCACCTATCTGCACGGCACGCGTATCGGTGTCGTCGTCGAGTATGCCGGCGACGAATCCGCTGCGAAAGACGTTGCCATGCATGTCGCGGCGATGAAGCCTGTGGCGTTGTCGAGTGCCGATGTGCCTGCCGAGCTGGTGGCGCGGGAACGCTCGGTCGCTGCTGCCAAAGCAGCCGAGGACGCTGCGGTCGCAACGGCGGCCGGTCGCGCGGTGCAGTCGGCAGAAATTGTGGCCAAGCGTGTCGAAGGTGGGGTGCAGAAGTTCCTCAAGGAGGTTTCGTTGTACGACCAATCCTTCGTCAAGAACGACAAGCAGACGGTAGCCCAGATGCTCAAGGAACGCAGCACGACAGTCAAATCGTTCACCCTCTACGTGGTGGGCGAAGGCATCGAGAAACGCGTCGACGACTTCGCCGCGGAAGTGGCTGCGCAGGTGGCACAAGCGAAGAAAGCGGACTGAGCCGGGTCAGCGAAAGCATCGCACTTGCCTGACAACACGATAATTGCGTTCGAGGACCTGACCATGACCAGCACCGCGCCAGCACACAAACGCATACTTCTCAAGTTGTCGGGCGAAGCCTTGATGGGGAACGACCAGTTTGGCATCAATCGCGACACCATTGTTCGCATGGTCGATGAAATCGCCGAGGTGACGCGGCTCGGCGTCGAGGTCGCCGTCGTGATTGGCGGCGGCAACATTTTTCGCGGTGTGGCCGGTGGCTCGGTTGGCATGGACCGTGCCACGGCCGACTACATGGGCATGCTTGCCACGGTGATGAATGCCTTGGCATTGGGTGACACCATGAACAAGGCCGGCCTCACGGCGCGTGTCATGTCTGCGATTTCCATCGAGCAGGTGGTGGAGCCGTATGTCCGGCCCAAGGCGCTGCAATACCTGGAAGAAGGCAAGGTGGTGATCTTTGCCGCCGGCACGGGCAATCCTTTTTTCACCACCGACACCGCGGCCGCTTTGCGCGGTGCGGAGATCGGCGCCGAGGTGGTGTTGAAGGCGACCAAGGTGGACGGGGTGTACAGCGCCGACCCCAAGAAGGACCCACACGCCACCCGATACGTCAGGATTTCCTTCGATGAAGCCATGTCGAAAAATCTCGGCATCATGGACGCGACTGCATTTGCCCTTTGCCGGGACCAGAAGTTGCCTATCAAGGTGTTTTCGATATTCAAACACGGCGCACTCAAGCGCGTCGTGATGGGAGAGGACGAGGGTACGCTCGTCCATGCCTGACAATTGACTGACCGTACAGAGTGGGTCCGTCGGCCCGCTCTGATCTTGCCGGAGTTGACGATGGACATCGCTGAAATCAGGAAAAACACCGAAGCCAAAATGGACCAGTCCATCGCGGTGTTCAAGAACAACCTCACGAAGATCCGCACGGGCCGGGCCAATCCGGCGTTGCTCGACTCGGTGCAGGTGGACTATTACGGCGCCATGTTGCCGATCAGCCAGGTGGCCAATGTGTCCCTGCTTGACGCTCGCACCATCAGCATCCAGCCCTGGGAGAAGGGTATGGGGGCAAAGATCGAAAAGGCGATTCGCGAAAGTGATCTGGGGCTCAATCCGGCTTCCATGGGTGATTTGATTCGTGTGCCGATGCCGACCATGACGGAAGAACGGCGCAAGGAACTGACCAAAGTCGTGCGCAACGAGGGCGAAAGCGCCAAGATTGCGGTGCGCAGCCTGCGCCGCGATGCCAACGAGGCGGTAAAGAAGCTGGTGAAGGACAAGCTGGCGTCGGAAGATGACCACAAACGCTCCGAGGTCGATATTCAGAAGGTGACTGATCGGCACATCGCTGCCATCGACCAACTGGTGGCGGCCAAGGAACACGACATCATGGCGGTGTGAGTGGCAGCTCGTGGTCGCTGACAAACCAATGAACCCGTCACGTCATACGCCCCGTCATGTCGCCATCGTCATGGATGGCAACGGTCGCTGGGCCAAAAAGCGCTTCATGCCACGGGTGGCGGGACACAAGGCTGGCGTCAACGCACTGCGGCAATGTGTGCGCGCCTGCGCTCAACGTGGTGTCGAAGTGCTGACGGTGTTTGCATTTTCATCGGAAAATTGGAGCCGCCCACAGGACGAGGTGTCCGGCCTCATGGAGCTGTTGCTGATGGCCTTGTCGCGCGAGGTGCCGCAGCTGGTCGCGGACGGTGTGCAGTTGCATTTTGTTGGTGACCGTGCCGGGCTTTCGGCTGCGGTCTGCGCCGGCCTGGTGCGGGCAGAACAGGCGACCGCGCACAACGGGCGCCTGCGGCTCAATGTGTGTTTCAACTACGGTGGTCGCTGGGACATTGCCCAGGCTGCCCAGCGCCTGGCAACGCTGGGGCAGCAGATCACGCCGGATAGCCTGGGCGCGGCAATGGCAATGGGCGAGGTATCGGATCCGGATCTGCTGATTCGCACCGGTGGCGAGCAGCGCATCAGCAACTTCCTGTTGTGGCAGGCCGCTTATTCGGAGCTGTATTTCTGCGAAACGTTGTGGCCGGATTTCGATGACGCCGCACTGGATATGGCCTTTTCCGATTTTGCACGGCGCGAGCGCCGCTTTGGCAAAACATCCGAGCAGCTGACCTCCGACAGCGAGACCCAACGGGTCGCGTGAGACCACGCCATGTTGTGGCAACGCGTCGTCACTGCCGTGGTTCTGTTGCTGTTCCTGCTGCCGGCGCTGTTTTACCATTCACCCGAACCATTCAGCGCGGTCGCCCTGGTGTTCGTGGTTGCCGGCGCATGGGAGTGGGCGCGCCTGTGCGGCATGGGACGGGCAACCTGTGTGGCGTTTGCTGCCGGGTGCGCAGCGCTGTGTGCCGCCGTTTGGCAGGCCGGCTGGTTGATTGCACCCCTGACCGGGTTGTGGCTGGCGGCGGCAGCGGTTTGGCTGTTCGGCGGCGCCTGGTTGCTGTACGGCGGCGTGCCCGCCTGGCTGGCGTTACCACGTGTGCTGCGGCTGGTCATCGGGCTGGGTGTGCTGACGGTAGCCTGGATCGCGGTCGCGCAGGCACGCGCGATTGGCATCAACTATCTTTTGTCGGTGCTGGTGTTGGTGTGGGCCGCAGACATATTTGCCTATTTTGCCGGGCGCGCCTGGGGCGGCAGGATTTTGGCGCGCAAGTTGGCGCCGGCTATCAGCCCGGGAAAGAGTTGGGAGGGCGTGTGGGGCGGCATGCTGGGTGTATGTGTGCTGGCACTGGTGTGGGTCTTGGCCGATGGACATTGGCGCACGCTGGTACCGAGCCTGTTTACCCGGCTTTATGAAGTCGGACCGTGGCTGATGCTGGCCGCTGTGGTCTTGCTGTGTGCCCTCAGTGTGGTGGGTGACCTGAGCGAGTCCCTGCTCAAGCGCGCAGCCGGTGCCAAGGACAGCAGCGGGTTGCTGCCCGGACATGGTGGTGTACTCGACCGTCTTGATGCCCTGTTGCCGACCTTGCCGGTGGCGATGCTGATGCATTCGTGGTGGGGAGGCGCTGCATGATGCAGCAGGTCGCCATTTTGGGTTCGACTGGCTCGATCGGTGTCAACACGCTGGATGTGCTGGCCCGGCATCCGCAGCGTTATCGTGTGTTCGCACTCACGGCTTCTACCCGGGTTGACAAGATGCTGGCACAGTGCGTGCAGTTTCGACCCACGGTGGCCGTCATGGCAAGCCCCGACCATGCGGCGGTGCTCGCACAGCAGTGCAAGGATCATGGTCTGACAACCCGCGTCTTGGGCGGCGCGCAGCATATCGAGGAAGTGGCAGCGGATGAACGCGTTGATGTGGTGATGGCGGCCATCGTCGGCGCAGCCGGGCTGGGCGCCTGCATGCGGGCGGCGCTGGCAGGAAAACGGCTGCTGTTGGCGAACAAGGAGGCACTGGTGGTGGGCGGAGCCGTGTTCATGCAGGCGGTTGCCGCCGGTGACGCGCGCTTGTTGCCGATCGACAGCGAACACTCTGCGATCTTCCAGTCCTTGCCGCTTGATGCATCAAGCTGGGCGCGACAGATCGACAAGTTGATACTGACAGCCTCCGGTGGCCCTTTCAGGACTTGGCCGGTGGCCAAGCTGCGCGAGGTCACGCCGGATCAGGCTTGCGCACATCCAAACTGGGTCATGGGGCGAAAGATATCAGTCGACTCCGCCACCATGATGAACAAGGCACTGGAGGTCATCGAGGCGAGTTACCTGTTCGGAGTTGCCGCAGCGAGGATCGATGTGGTGATTCACCCACAAAGCGTGATCCACTCCATGGTCCAGTACCGGGATGGGTCGGTCGTGGCGCAACTGGGCACACCCGACATGCGCGGGCCCATCAGTTACGGTCTGGCGTGGCCGGAACGCATCGAGTCGGGTGCCGCGACGCTTGATTTCTCGACGCTTGCCGCATTGACTTTCGAGTCCATCCACAGTGCCGAGCACAAGGCGCGCTTTCCCGGCCTGGAGTTGGCGTGGCAGGCGTTGGCGGCGACTTCGGGCACGACAGCCATACTCAACGCCGCCAACGAGGTGGCTGTGGAGTCGTTCTTGCAGCGCAGGATCCGGTTCGATGAGATTCATGCCGTGAACACGGAGACACTGGGGCGGCTGTTGCCTCCGCCGGTTCACGGCATCGGTGACCTGCTGGCGCTGGACCGCGAGTCGCGATCCTGTGCACAGGGTGTTGTTGCTCGCATGTCATGCTGAACGGTCCGAGGATTTCCTGATGCTCACCATCGTCGCCTTCATCGTTGCCCTGGCTGTGCTGATTGCCGTGCATGAGTATGGTCACTATCGGATGGCAGTTGCCTGCGGTGTGCGGGTACTGCGTTTCTCGGTCGGTTTCGGCAGAACGGTGTGGCGTTGGCAACCGTCCGGCTCGCCAACCGAGTTTGTCATCGGCATATTGCCGCTGGGCGGTTATGTCAAGATGCTCGACGAGCGCGAGGCGCCGGTGGCCCCCGAACTGCGCCATCTGGCCTTCAACAACCAGAGCCTGGCTGCCCGGTCTGCCATCGTCGCCGCCGGCCCGCTGGTGAATCTGTTGCTGGCAGTGCTCCTGTATGCCATGGTGAACTGGAGTGGTGTTGAGCAGCCTCGCGCACTGCTGGCCAGTCCGATTGCCGGCTCGGTGGCCGAACAAGCCGGTATCGTGGGTGGTGAACTGGTGACGATGGCGGCGCTCGACGGCGATGCATTGGACGAGATGCGTTCCTTCGACGACTTGCGCTGGCTGCTTGCACAAGGGGCCCTGCGCGGCCTCGACGTGCGCCTGGTGCTGAGCACGGCGCGCGCTCCGGATGGACGTGAGCATCTCATTCGACTGAGCAAACTCGAGGCCGTTGATGTGGACACGGCGCTGTTTCGGCGCATTGGCATAGTTGGCCCGCTGACTCGTCCGGTGCTGGGTGAACTGGTGCCCGATGGCGCCGCCGTCGCAGCCGGACTGAAACCGGGCGACCTCGTCGTTCAGGTTGGCCCGACGCGGATTCTTGACGGACAACAACTACGCGATGAAATTCGCGCGTCGGTGCGGGCTGACCAGACTCGCACCAGCCGCTGGCAGGTGCAGCGCGACGGCCTGCTGGTGCCGCTGGACGTGACCCCTTCCCCAGTGCTGGAGGCCGGGCAATGGATCGGCAAGATCGGCGCGTTTGTTGGAAGCGCACCCGAGTTGGTCATCGTGCGTTATGGACCGATCGACGGACTGTGGCGCGGCATGGTCAGGACCTGGGAGGTATCCGGGCTGACCTTGCGCATGATCGGCAGCATGATCACCGGGCAGGCATCGTTAAAGAATCTCAGCGGTCCGCTGACGATTGCTGACTACGCGGGAAAATCGGCCAATCAGGGCCTGACACAATACCTTTTGTTTCTGGCCTTGATCAGCGTCAGTCTGGGTGTCCTCAACCTGTTGCCGTTGCCGGTGCTCGATGGCGGCCACCTGATGTATTATCTTTGGGAGGCAGTGACGGGCAAGGCGGTCTCGGAGGCCTGGCTGGATCGCCTCCAGCGCGGCGGTGTGACCGTTTTGTTGTTGATGATGGGCGTGGCACTCTTCAATGACCTGACCCGAATCCTGGGTTGACGGCGTCGAATGGTCCGGCGCGTACTGACAGTTTCAAATTCATAACAATGCAATTCAAACGATTTCGCCGCCATGTGACGGCGGCAGCAGCGGCCTTCTGCGTGTTGTCCGGGACCGCCTGGGCGGTGGATCCATTCACGGTACGTGACATTCGGGTAGAGGGCCTGCAACGCGTCGAGGCAGGCACCATATTTGCGTCCATACCAGTTCGGGTGGGGGATTCCTACGACGATGCCAAGGGCGCCGCGGCAATCCAGGCGCTTTTCTCGTTGGGCCTGTTCAAGGATGTGCGCATTGAAGTCAATGGCGACGTGCTGGTGGTGATCGTTGAAGAACGTCCCACCGTGGCCGAGATCGATTTCAGTGGCAACAAGGAGTTTGACAAGGACGCGTTGCGAAATGCGTTGCGCGACTCCGGCCTGGCCGATGGTCGGCCTTTCGACCGTGCGTTGCTGGACCGGGCCGAGCAGGAGCTCAAGCGCCAGTACGTCAATCGCAGCCTGTATGCGGCCGAAGTGGTCACCACGGTCACGCCGGTGGAGCGCAATCGGGTCAATCTGTCGTTCACTGTCACCGAGGGTGAGCGCGCCAAGATCAAGGAAATCCGTATAGTCGGCAACAAGGTGTTCGGTGAAAAAACCTTGCGCAACCTGTTCGACCTCGACACCGGTGGATGGCTGAGTTGGTACACGAAATCGGACCAGTATTCCCGCGCCAAGCTCAATGCCGACCTGGAAACGCTTCGTTCGTATTACCTGACACGGGGTTACCTGGAATTTCGTATCGACTCGACCCAGGTTGTCATCGCTCCAGACAAACAAAGCATCAGCATCGCGATCAACATGACCGAAGGTGAGCGTTTTGTGGTGTCTGGTGTCCGGCTGGAGGGCAACTATCTCGCCAAGGAGGACGAGTTCAAGGCACTGGTGGCAATCCGTCCCGGCGAGGCCTACAACGTCGACGAGGTTGTCAAGACGACCAAGAGTTTCACCGACTATTTTGGCCGCTTTGGATATGCCTTTGCGCAGGTTGACGCAAAACCCGAGGTGGACTACACGAACAATCGAGTCGCTCTGGTGCTGCAAGCCGATCCGTCCCGGCGCGCTTACGTCCGCCGCCTGAGCGTGGCGGGAAACAACCGTACCCGCGATGAAGTGGTGCGAAGAGAGTTTCGCCAGTTCGAAGCAGCCTGGTACGACGCCGACAAGATCAAGCTGTCGCGCGACCGCGTTGATCGTCTGGGATTTTTCAAGGAAGTTTCGGTCGAGACGCAGGAAGTCTCGGGCTCGCCCGATCAGGTGGATCTGACGATCACGGTGGTCGAGAAACCGACCGGAAATTTCAGCCTGGGTGCCGGTTATTCCACCGCCGACGGCGTGGGCCTCACCGCTGGGGTCAAGCAGGAGAATGTGTTCGGGTCTGGCAACTCGCTGGGTGTGCAGATCAATACCAGCAGGATCAACCGCACCATCGTCTTCAGCACCACCGATCCTTACTTCACCACCGATGGCGTGTCGCGCTCGATCGATGTCTACCACCGTAACACCAGTCCCTATTCGGACACGGGCAGTTACAAACTCGTGACCACGGGCGGCAGTTTGCGCTTTGGTGTGCCGTTTACCGAGTCGGATACCGTCTATTTCGGCGCTGGTGCGGAACGCACCAAGATTGTTCCAGGGACCAATTTGCCGGGGGCTTACGCTCTCTATGCGGCGCAGTTCGGGTTTTCCAGCGTCACGATGCCGCTGACAGTGGGTTGGGCACGGGATACCCGTGACAGCGCTCTGGTGCCCAACAATGGCGTGTTCCAGCGTGCCAACGCGGAGTGGGGGGTTGCCGGTGATGCCAAGTACATCACGGGCAGTTATCAATACCAGCAGTTCGTGCCCCTGAACAAACAGTTTACATTTGCCTTCAATACCGATATCGGCTGGGGCAAGGGACTGTCTGGCTTGCCTTTTCCCCTGTTCAAGAACTTTTACGGCGGTGGTCTGGGTTCGGTACGTGGGTTTGAGCAGGGCAGCCTGGGACCGCTCGATGCCACCACAGCAGCCGCATTGGGCGGCGCCAAAAAAATCAACCTGAATTTGGAGATGCTGGCGCCATTTCCGGGCGCCGGAAATGACCGCTCCCTGCGTCTTTTCGGGTTCCTCGACGTCGGCAACGTTTACGGCGACGGGCAGAAGATCCGCCTCAGTGACATGCGCTCGGCAGCGGGTGTGGGCATGAGCTGGGTGTCACCGGCCGGACCCTTGCGGCTGGCCTATTCGCGACCAGTGCGGAAATTTGCTGGCGATAAAATCCAGAATATTCAATTTCAAATCGGAACGTCCTTCTAATGCTGCCATTTTCCCGTGTTGGTTTTTCGGCTCTGGCCCTTGGCATTGCGGCGCTGGTGTCCCAGGTCCAGGCGCAGGAGTTTCGTGTCGGCTTCGTCAACACCGAACGTATCCTGCGCGAGGCGACAGCGGCCAAATCGGCCAGCGCCAAGCTCGAGCAGGAATTCTCCAAACGCGAGAAGGATCTGGTCGACATCGGCGGCACTATCAAGGCTGCAGCCGACAAGCTGGAGCGTGATGGACCCACTCTGTCGGAGACCCAGCGCAATACACGGCAAAAGCAGCTGGTGGACCAGGACCGCGACCTGCAGCGCAAGCGGCGCGAGTTCCAGGAAGATCTCAACGCCCGGCGCAATGAGGAACTGCAGGCCGTGATCGAGCGCGCCAACCGCATCGTCAAGCAGGTCGCGGAAACTGAAAAATACGATCTTGTGCTGCAGGAACCGGTGGTCTACATCAATCCCAAACATGACATCACCGACAAGGTGCTCAAGGCCCTGAACGCCGGGGCCAAGTAGTCTGCCGCAGGCAGTGCATCCGTGACTCTGTCGCTGGGAACCCTGGTTGACGCTCTGGGCGGCAAGCTGTTTGGTGACCCTGAGCAGTTGATTACCGGGCTGGCTCCCATCGACACTGCCACTGGCGGCCAACTCAGCTTTATCAGCGATTCGCGCTACCGGCCTCTGTTGGCACTCAGTCAGGCGCAGTGTGTGGTGGTTGGCGAGGAATTGCGCGATGCCGCCAGCGCGCGCGGCGCCTGTATCGTGGCTACCGATCCGTACCTGTACTTCGCCCGCGTGACCCAGTTATGGCGGCGTCGGCATGCGCTTGGCGGCCAGCCCGGGATTCATCCCACCGCGGTGGTCGATCCAACGGCGGTGGTGGCGGCCGACGCTGTGGTCGGGCCGTTGTGTGTGGTCGAGCGGGGCGCGACGATTGGTCCGGCAACGGTACTGAAATCCCGGGTCACGGTGGGCGAGGACTGCTCGGTGGGACAACGCTGCCTATTGCATTCCGGTGTCGTGATTGGTGCGGATGGGTTCGGCTTTGCCAAGGACGAAGGACGCTGGGAAAAGATCGAGCAGCTCGGCGCGGTCCGTATAGGGGATGACGTGGAAATTGGTGCCAATAGCTGCGTGGATCGCGGCGCGTTGTCAGACACCGTGATCGAAGACGGTGTCAAACTCGATAACCTGGTGCAGATTGCGCACAATGTTTTTGTTGGTCGCCATACCGCCATGGCCGCCTGCGTTGGTATTGCCGGCTCCGCGCGTATCGGCGCGTACTGCACGATTGGTGGCGCGGCCGTGGTACTGGGGCATCTCAGTCTGGCTGACCACGTGCACATCTCGGCCGCATCGGTGGTGACGCGCTCGATACACAAGGCGGGGCACTACACTGGCATATTTCCCATCGACGACAATGCGCAATGGGAGAAAAACGCGGCGGCGGTGAAACGCCTGCATGCCCTGCGCGCGCGACTGGTTGCGCTGGAAAACCTTGCATCATCTACACCACCTCCATGATGGATATTCACCAGATCCTCAAGCAATTGCCACACCGCTTCCCGTTCCTGCTGGTGGATCGGGTGCTGGAACTTGAACGAGGCAAACATATCAAGGCGTTGAAAAACGTCACGATCAATGAGCCGTTTTTCTCCGGGCATTTTCCGCATCGGCCGGTCATGCCCGGTGTGCTGATGCTCGAAGCGCTGGCGCAGGCGGCGGCCCTGCTGGCGTTCGATGCCCTGGGCGTCACGCCGGACGACAAGACGGTGTATTACTTCGCTGGAATCGATGCGGCCCGCTTCAAGCGACCGGTGGAACCTGGCGACCAGCTGGTTCTGCATGTTGAACTGGCGCGCATGAAATCCGGCATATTCAAGTTCAATGCCCGTGCCATGGTGGGCGATGAGCTGGCAGTGCAGGCCGAATTGATCTGCACCATGCGCAGCATTGCCTGAGTGCCCTCGCCACCACGGTGCCGGCCATGCAGTTGATACATCCGACCGCCATCGTCGATGTTGCGGCAGAGCTCGACAGCAGCGTCGAAGTGGGGCCCTACAGCATCATCGGACCGGGCGTGCGTGTCGCGGCCGGCACCCGGATCGGGCCACATTGCGTGATCGAGGGACGTACCACGATCGGGCGCGACAACCGCATTTTCCAGTTCAATTCCCTGGGAGCGATTCCCCAGGACAAGAAGTATGCCGACGAGCCGTGCGAGTTGCACATTGGCGAGCGCAATACCATCCGCGAATTCTGCACCTTCAACATTGGCTCACCCGGCGACAGTGGTGTGACCCGACTGGGCGACGACAACTGGATCATGGCCTATGTGCATCTGGCGCATGACTGCCAGGTCGGCAACCACACCATCTTCGCCAACAATGCGCAGCTTGCCGGGCATGTGGTGGTGGGTGACTGGGCGATTCTGGGCGGCTTCACCGTCGTGCACCAGTTCGTTCGTATTGGCGCCCACAGCATGACGGCCATGTGTTCACTGCTGTTTGCCGACCTGCCGCCGTTTGCCATGTGCCAGGGCCAGCCGGCCGCGGCGCGCTCGATGAACTACGAAGGCTTGCGACGTCGCGGTTTCTCGACCGGGCGCGTGGCGGCCGTGAAGGCGATGTACAAGGCCTTGTACCGGGACAATCTGGCGCTCGCGCAGTCGTGTGAGCGGATTGCACAACTGGTCGAGAGCCATCCCGAGGCAATCGACGATGTGCAATTGATGTTGGCGTTTCTCGCGCGGGTCGACCCGCATCGCGGCATCGTTCGCTGACGGTGCATGGCAAGCGTCGCCGACACCGGGTCTGAGCCGCCCGTCGCTCCGGTCGTTGCCATGGTGGCAGGTGAAGCCTCGGGGGATCTGTTGGCGGCGTTGCTGCTGCAGGGGCTGCAAGCGCGTTGGCCGGGCCTGGCTGCGAGCGGCATTGGCGGGTCGGCAATGGTGCAGCGCGGTTTTCAGGCCTGGTGGCCGAGCGACAAGCTGGCAGTGCGCGGATATGTCGAGGTATTGCGCCACTACCGCGAAATCGTGGGCATCCGCAAGCGCCTTCGGGAGCGCCTGCTGGCCCAGCCGCCCGACTTGTTTATCGGCGTGGATGCGCCTGATTTCAACCTCGACCTGGAGCGTGACCTCAAGCGCCATGGCATCAAGACCGTGCATTTTGTCAGTCCGTCTGTCTGGGCCTGGCGCGCCGATCGGCTGGAGAAGATGCGCCAGTGTGTGGACCATGTGTTGTGCCTGTTTCCGTTTGAGCCTGATCTGCTGCATGCACATGGCGTGTCGGCAAGTTTTGTGGGTCATCCGCTGGCGGCACTGATACCGATGGTCCCTGATCGTGCGGCAGCGCGTGCGGCTTTGGGTATCGACGATGCCGAGCAGGTGCTGGCCATCTTGCCAGGCAGTCGGCGATCCGAAATTACCTATCTGGCGCGGCGATTTTTCGATGCTGCAGCCATCCTGCTGCGCGATCGCCCACGCCTGCGCTGTATCGTGCCGGCCTTGCCGCCCCTGCGCCAGGCGATTGTGGACATGGCGCAGCAGGCCGGTGTGGCAGACCGCATCTTGATCCTCGATGGTCAGTCACATCTGGCTTTGGCGGCTTGCGACGTGACCCTGATTGCCAGCGGCACGGCGACGCTGGAGGCGGCCTTGTTCAAGCGCCCGATGGTGATTGCCTACAACATGCACTGGCTGTCATGGCGGATCATGCGCAGCAAGCGCCTGCAACCCTGGGTCGGGTTGCCCAATATTCTGTGCCGCGAGTTTGTCGTGCCAGAACTGCTGCAGGATGCAGCCACGGCGCCCGCACTGGCCGCTGCCGTGACCCGTTGGCTGGACCAGCCAAAGGCGGTCGACGATTTGCAGCAGCGTTTTGCGCAATTGCACCAGTCTTTGCGGCGCGACACACCGCAATTGTGCGCAGACGTGATAGGGCAGGTGCTGCATGCTTGAGCAGACATCGTTTTCCTGGGATCGGGCCGGGCTGATCGCCGGTGTCGACGAGGCTGGGCGCGGCCCGCTGGCGGGGCCGGTGGTTGCCGCCGCGGTGATCCTGGACCAGCGGCTGCCGATTGCCGGGCTGGCCGATTCGAAAAAACTGTCGGCGTCCCGGCGTGCTCGACTGTTCGACGAGATCCGTTCCAAAGCCCTGTGTTGCGCCATCGCCCAGGCCAGCGTGGACGAGATCGACCGGCTGAATATCCTCGGCGCCACCATGCTGGCCATGCAACGTGCCGTCACAGGCTTGCGCTTGCGGCCGGTCAAGGTGCTGGTGGATGGCAACCGCATCCCGGTGCTCGATGTGCTGGCAGAGGCGATCGTCCGTGGCGACGCACTGGTACCCAGTATTTCAGCCGCCTCGATTCTGGCCAAGGTCTATCGCGACCGGCTGTGCGCCGAATTGCACCAGCGCTACCCGGACTATGGCTTTGACGCCCATAAGGGTTATGGCACCGAGGCCCACATGCTGGCGTTGCAACGCCACGGCGCCTGTCCGGAGCACCGGCGCAGTTTTGCACCGGTGGCCCGGGTGCTGTGATGGCCGCCGCACCGCACACCCTGGCCGCGATCTCATCGGCCGACAACAGCTTGGTCAAGAACCTGCGCCGACTGACAGGGCAGGCGACGGCCTACCGCAAGCTTGGACAGTTCTGGATTTCGGGTGACCACCTGTGCCGTGCGGCACTGGCGCGCGGCTGTCAGCCCGCCGTGGTCTGTTATGCAGAGACCTTTTTTGCGTCCGCCAAGCCAGACATGTCCCATCTCGCCGTCACCCGCGTGGTCTTGGCCGATCGTCTTTTTGCTCTGGTCAATGGCATGGAGTCGTCGGCTGGCATGGGTTTCCTGATGGATCTGCCAGCCGCGATGATGGTGCGGCCCGGGTGCGACGGTCGTTCTGGACCGCATTCAAGACGCCGGCAATGTCGGCTCCATCCTGCGCAGCGCGGCAGCGTTCGGGTTTCGCCAAGTCGTCGCCATCAAGGGCACGGCGGCGATGTGGTCGCCCAAGGTACTGCGTGCCGGCATGGGGGCCCATTTTGGTCTGGAACTGGTCGAGTCGGTGGACTATCCCGAGACGAAGAAGCTGCAGGTGCCCCTGGTCGTCACCAGCTCGCACGGCGGGGAAGCGGTACAGCAGGCCCAGCTGCCCTGGCCCTGCGCCTGGGTGTTCGGGCATGAAGGGCAGGGTGTCGCCGAGGACTTGTTGCAGCGTGCTGCGCACCGCGTACGTATCGAGCAGCCAGGAGGCGAGGAGTCGCTCAATGTGGCAGCAGCAGCAGCCATTTGCCTGCATGCCGGGCGCACAGGCAGTGTCATCCCGGGCCCGGTGCGAAAGCTATAATGGAGTGCTTTCGATAAAGCAGCCGCCCCAGGCGAATCTTCAGGGCGAATCCCCCTCTCAAGAGCAGCAGCCAGGAGTCACATCGAGTGGATGCTTGGGCGTACCCGTAACCAACCCGGAGCTCCCCGTGCTTTTGTCTCTCAAGGGAAATAATCCGCCTGCCGTGCTGGTGCTTGCAGATGGCACCGTGTTTGCCGGTGTTTCCATCGGTGCGCCGGGTTCCTGCGTCGGCGAAGTTGTATTCAACACGGCCATGACCGGGTACCAGGAAATTCTGACCGACCCCAGTTATTGCCAGCAGATTGTCACGCTGACCTATCCACATATTGGGAACTACGGCGTGAATGCACAGGACTGCGAGTCGGGAGCGGTCCAGGCCGCTGGCCTGGTCATCAAGGACCTGCCCCTGGTGAGCTCCAATTTTCGCAGCACCGATACCCTGTCCGGCTATTTGCGTGGCGCCGGAACGGTGGCGATCGCCGGCATCGATACCCGCAAGCTGACACGCCAATTGCGGTCCCAGGGTGCACAAAACGGCTGCATTCTGGCGCTGGCGCCAGGTCAGGCTGTCGGCCCGGAGGTGGCAGGCGAGGCACTGCGGCGTGCGCGCCAGGCACCGTCCATGCAAGGGCTGGACCTGGCCCGTGTGGTCAGCGTTGACCAGCCCTACAGCTGGACCGAGACCGAGTGGCAACTCAGCGGCAGCAGCGGGCGGCCCGGATTCGGAGAGTTGGCTCAGGCCACACGCCACGTCGTGGCAATGGATTTTGGTTGCAAGCGCAATATCCTGCGCATGTTGGCGCAGCGTGGCTGTCGCGTCACCGTGGTGCCGGCTCAGACGAGCGCTGAGGCGGTGCTGGCCTTGCGGCCTGACGGCGTGTTTTTGTCCAATGGGCCGGGTGATCCGCAGCCCTGCACCTACGCGATCGAGGCGGCCCGAAAGATCATGGATGCGGCCATCCCGACATTCGGCATTTGTCTGGGACACCAGATCATGGCCCTGGCCAGCGGCGCGCGCACCTTCAAGATGAAGCTGGGCCACCATGGTGCCAACCACCCGGTCAGGGACCTGGACGACGGCCGCGTCAGCATCACCAGCCAGAACCACGGGTTTGCCGTCGACCAAACCTCATTGCCGCCCAACCTGCGGGTGACGCACAGCAGCCTGTTTGATGGCACGGTGCAGGGCCTGGCGCGCACGGACCGTCCGGCCTTTTGTTTTCAAGGACATCCGGAGGCGTCCCCCGGACCCCACGACATCGCCTACCTGTTTGAGCGTTTTGTCAGCCTGATGGACCAGAACCGGCGGAGCGAACATGCCTAAACGCACAGATATCAACAGCATCTTGATCATTGGCGCCGGTCCGATCGTGATCGGGCAGGCCTGCGAGTTTGATTACTCTGGCGTACAGGCTTGCAAGGCCCTGCGCGAAGAGGGCTTCAAGGTCATTCTGATCAACAGCAACCCGGCGACCATCATGACCGACCCGGACACGGCGGATGTGACCTATATCGAGCCGATCACCTGGCAGATGGTGGAAAAGATCATCGCCCGCGAACGGCCCGATGCGATTTTGCCGACCATGGGAGGGCAGACCGCGCTGAACTGCGCGCTCGATCTGTGGCGGCATGGTGTGCTGGCGAAGTTCCAGGTCGAGCTGATTGGTGCCAGTCCGGAGGCGATTGACAAGGCAGAGGATCGACAAAAGTTCAAGCAGGCCATGACCCGTATCGGCCTGGGATCGGCCCGATCAGGCATCGCGCACAGCCTGGATGAAGCCTGGGCGGCACAGAAAAGCCTCGGTTTTCCGACCGTGATCCGCCCGAGTTTCACGCTCGGTGGCACCGGGGGCGGCATTGCCTACAACGCCGAGGAATTCGACACCATCTGCAAGCGCGGCCTGGAAGCCTCGCCGACCAGCGAGTTGTTGATCGAAGAGTCCCTGCTCGGATGGAAAGAATTCGAGATGGAGGTGGTGCGGGACAAAGCGGACAACTGCATCATCGTCTGCTCCATTGAAAACCTCGATCCGATGGGTGTGCATACCGGGGACTCGATCACGGTGGCGCCGGCGCAGACATTGTCAGACCGCGAGTACCAGATCATGCGCAACGCCTCGCTGGCAGTGCTGCGCGAGATTGGCGTGGATACCGGTGGGTCGAATGTCCAGTTCGCCATCAATCCGGTCGATGGCCGCATGGTGGTGATCGAGATGAACCCGCGTGTCAGCCGCTCATCGGCATTGGCGTCCAAGGCGACCGGTTTCCCGATTGCCAAGATCGCCGCCAAGCTGGCGGTCGGCTTCACCCTGGATGAACTGCGCAACGAGATCACGGCGGGCGCGACGCCGGCCAGTTTCGAGCCCAGCATCGACTATGTGGTGACCAAGATTCCGCGTTTCGCGTTCGAGAAGTTTCCGACTGCCGATGCGCGGCTCACCACACAGATGAAGTCGGTGGGCGAGGTGATGGCGATCGGGCGCACGTTCCAGGAATCGTTCCAGAAGGCCTTGCGCGGTCTGGAAGTGGGCGTTGACGGCATGAACGAGAAAACACAGGACCGCGAGGTACTGGAAAAAGAACTCGGCGAACCCGGGCCGGAGCGTATCTGGTACGTGGGCGACGCATTTGCCCAGGGCATGACGGTGGACGAAGTGTTTGCATTGACACGCATCGATCCCTGGTTTCTGGCCCAGATCGAGGAGATCGTCCGGATCGAGCTCGAACTGGAACGCGAACACACTTTGGAGGGGTTGGACGCAGCCACGCTGCGGGCACTCAAGCGCAAGGGTTTTTCAGACCGGCGCCTGGCGCGTCAACTGAAAACCACCGACAAGGCGGTGCGGGAGCGGCGCCGTCTGCTGGGTGTGCGACCGGTCTACAAGCGGGTCGATACCTGTGCGGCCGAATTTCCGACCAGCACCGCCTATCTGTATTCGACCTATGAGGAAGAGTGTGAAGCCGAGCCAAGCAACCGGCGCAAGATCATGGTGCTGGGAGGCGGCCCCAACCGTATCGGCCAGGGCATCGAATTCGACTATTGCTGTGTTCATGCCGCGCTCGCCCTGCGCGAAGATGGATACGAGACCATCATGGTCAATTGCAATCCGGAAACCGTATCAACCGACTACGACACCAGCGACAGGCTGTATTTTGAACCCCTGACTCTGGAAGACGTGCTGGAGATCGTCGACAAGGAGAAACCGCTGGGCGTGATCGTGCAGTACGGCGGGCAGACGCCGCTGAAACTGGCACTGGACCTGGAAGCCAACGGCGTCCCCATCATCGGCACCAGTCCCGACATGATTGACGCTGCGGAAGACCGGGAGCGGTTCCAGAAGCTGCTCCAGGCGCTCGGCCTGCGCCAGCCGCCGAACGCCACCGCGCGTACCGAGGCCGAGGCGCTGGAAAAGGCGTTGGCGCTGGGTTACCCGCTGGTGGTGCGCCCCAGTTATGTCCTGGGCGGGCGGGCCATGGAAATCGTGCATGAGCAGCGCGACCTGGAGCGTTACATGCGCGAAGCGGTCAAGGTGTCCCACGACTCACCGGTGCTGCTGGACCGGTTTTTGAATGATGCCATCGAGTGCGATGTGGACGCCCTGTGCGACGGCCAGCGTGTTTTCATCGGCGGGGTGATGGAGCACATCGAACAGGCGGGTGTACACAGCGGTGACTCGGCCTGCTCCCTGCCACCGTATTCGCTGTCGGCGGCGACCGTGGCCGAGCTCAAGCTGCAGACTGCCGCGATGGCGCGCGGACTCCATGTCGTGGGCCTGATGAACGTGCAGTTTGCGATCCAACAGGCGGTCGGTGCGGATGGCCAACCACACGACACGATTTTTGTGCTGGAGGTGAATCCGCGCGCCTCGCGCACCGTGCCGTTTGTCAGCAAGGCCACTGGCATTCAGCTGGCCAAGGTGGCAGCGCGCTGCATGGTGGGCCAGTCACTCGACGCGCAGGGCATCCGGAATGAAGTGGCGCCGCCGTACTACAGCGTCAAGGAAGCCGTTTTTCCGTTTGTCAAGTTTCCTGGTGTGGACACCATCCTGGGCCCCGAGATGAAATCGACCGGCGAGGTCATGGGCGCCGGGAAGACCTTTGGCGAGGCATTTGTCAAGTCCCAGATTGGCGCCGGCACCAAATTGCCACGCTCGGGCAAGGTTTTCATTTCGGTCAAACAGCAAGACAAGCCGCGCGCGGTGGCGGTCGGCCGCGCTTTGCTGGCCATGGGTTTCGAACTGGTGGCAACCAAAGGTACAACGGCGGCCATGCTGCAGGCCGGCATCGCCTGCCAGTTGGTCAACAAGGTGACCGAAGGGCGACCCCATGTGGTGGACATGATCAAGAACAACGAAATCGCACTGGTCGTCAATACGGTGGAGGAGCGGCGCAATGCAATTGCCGATTCGCGCCAGATCCGCACCTCGGCGTTGTTGGCCCGCGTTACGACCTTCACCACCATCGCAGGGGCCGAGGCGGCAGTCGAGGGGATGAAGTACCTGGACGAGCTTGACGTGGTGTCGGTGCAGGAGCTGCACGCCCAACTCACGGCATAATCGGCAGCCTCCGCTCCGGATGCCGGGCGCGTATGCGCCAGGGCCCCGGAGCTTCGTTTTGATTGCTGGATTTCATGGCCACTATTCCAATTACCCTGCGCGGGTCCGAAAAACTCAAAGCCGAGCTGCATCGGCTCAAGACCGTGGATCGGCCGTGGGTCATCAACGCCATTGCCGAAGCGCGTGCCCAGGGCGACCTGAGCGAAAACGCTGAATACGAGGCGGCGAAGGACCGCCAGGGATTCATCGAGGGCCGAATCCAGGAGGTGGAAGGCAAACTCTCTGTGGCCCAGGTGATCGACCCCAGTCTGGTGGATGCGGGTGGCCGCGTGGTGTTCGGGGCCACGGTCGAACTCGAGGACGAGGCCTCGGGCGAGAAAGTGCGTTACCAGATTGTTGGCGAGGACGAGGCAGACCTGAAACTGGGGCTGGTCAACATCAGCAGCCCGATTGCGCGCGCACTGATAGGCAAGGAGCAAGGTGATTCGGTCGAGGTGGTGGCTCCGGGCGGTATCCG
>JANOTG010000226.1:0-5647 GCA_031416215.1 Betaproteobacteria bacterium | reverse complement strand
ACGACCCGAATTTCGGCGGTGCCCCGCGCCCTGCCACCTCCTGAAGGTTTTGCCATGACGCAGCAGCAATGGGGCCTGTGGCCCTGGCCCTTTTTCGACGCCAGCCACGAGGCGCTGACTGAGCGCATCATCGCCTGGAACGCCGAAAACCACGGCAAGACCTACCCCGACATGCACAGCGAGTGCCGCGCCATGGTGCGCAGCTTCGGCGTGGCGGGCCTGCTCGACTATGTGGTGCCGCAGGGTGATGCACCGTTCGACGTGCGCTCGGTGTGCCTGATCCGTGAAGGCCTGACCTACCAGCACGCACTGGCCGATGCCATGTTCGCCATGCAGGGCATCGGCACCATGGCGATCCGCCGCTTTGGCAGCGCGGCCCAGCGCGAGCAGTATCTGGAGCCCTGCCGCCGGGGGGAACGTATTGCCGCCTTTGCGCTGACCGAGCCCGAGACCGGCTCGGACGTGGCCTCCATGACCACCAGCGCCACCCTCGACGGTGACCACTACGTGATCAACGGCGCCAAGACCCTGATCTCGAACGCCGGCATGGCCGACCACTACCTGCTGACGGCGCGCACCGGCGAAGCAGCCGGGGCGCGGGGTTTGAGCATGTTCATCGTGGATGCCGGCACACCCGGTCTGGTGGTGGGCGACCCGATCGAGTTCATCGCGCCGCATCCGGCAGCCGGGCTGACATTCAGCAACTGCCGCGTTCCGGTGGCAAACCTGATTGGCGCAGCCGGCCAGGGCTTCAAGGCCGCCATGGCGGCGTTCGACATCTTTCGCCCCTCGGTCGGTGCTGCCGGCGTGGGTCTGGCGCGGCGTGCACTACACGAGACGCTGGCCCACACCGACCGCCGCCGCCTGTTCGGCAAGCCCATGCACGGCCTCGAGGGCGTGCAGATGGCCCTGGCGGACATGGCCACCGACCTCGAAGGCGCGGCGCTGCTGGTCTATCGTGCCGCGTGGGCGCACGATGTACGCGGTGAACGCGGTGCGTATGAAGCCTGCATGGCCAAACTCGCTGGCAGCGAGGCGGCCGGGCGCATCGTGGACCGCGCCGTGCAGTTGTTGGGCGGCCAGGGTGTGACCCGCGGCAACATCATCGAGCAACTCTATCGCGAGGCACGGCCGATGCGCATCTACGAGGGTGCATCCGAGATACAGAAGCTGGTGATCGCGCGCAACCTGATCAAGAACAGCCTGCCGGGCTGACTGCTTCGCGCACGCAGCCCACCCATGCGCGACAAAACCGCCATCGTCGGCCTAGGTGCCACGCCCTATTACCGGCGTGGTGCGTCGGCACCGCAAACGCTGGAAGAACTGGTGGGCAAGGCGATCTTGGCTGCGGTCGACGACGCCGGGCTGAAGGTGCGGGACATCGATGGTTTTGCCTACTTCGCCGGCGGATTCGACACCGGCAGCCTGACCGAGACACTGGGCATACCCGAGACACGTTTCAGCGCCACGCTCACCGGCACCGGCGGCGGCTCGGCCGGCGCCATCGGCCTGGCGGCTGCCGCCATCGTCAGCGGCCAGGCCGAGGTGGTGGTGTGTGTGGGCGGCAATCAGCAGGGCGCGCAGCGCTTCGGTGCCATCACCGCCGCCTACCCGGCAACTCCGGAAAACGCGTTCTTCTCGGCCTCCGGTCTGGTCGGCCCGGGGCAGATGTTCGCCCTGCTGGCGCGTAGGCACATGCATCTGTATGGCACTACGCGCGAAGACTTTGCCGAGGTGGCGCTGTCGACCCGCGCCAATGCGCAGACGAATCCCAATGCGACGATCCGCAAACCGATGACGCGTGAAGACTACTTCAACGCGCCGATGTTGTCCGACCCGCATTGCCTGTATGACTTTTGCCTGGAGAACGACGGCGCCATCGCGGTCATCGTGACCTCGGCGGAGCGTGCGCGCGACCTGCGCCGCAAGCCGGTGCGCGTGCTGGCCAGCAACCACGGTGGCAGCCGCGACTGGGGGCGCTCGATCTACTGGATGAACATGCCCGACGCAACTTTTGCTTCGTCCGGCCACGCAGCGGTGGCCAAACGACTGTATGCGGCGGCTGGCGTCGGCCCGCAGGACATCGACACCGCGCAGATCTACGACCACTTCACCTCGCAGGTGATCATGCAGCTGGAAGACTACGGCTTTTGCGCCAAGGGCGAAGGCGGCGCCTTCGTGCGCAGCGGCGCCATCCGTTACCGGGGCGGCAGCCTGCCGGTGAACACCGACGGCGGGCAGCTGTCGTGCGGCTACGTCTGGGGCATGACCCATGTGCGCGAGGCGGTGGAACAACTGCGCGGCACGGCCGCCAACCAGGTGGCCGGGGCACAGGTGGCACTGGTGACCGGCGGGCCGTCCATCGTGCCGGTGAGTGGCCTGATCCTGGCCAACTGAGTAAGAACTTGTCCGCAAGTAATCTGGAGATCACGTTGGGACGCAATCGGGATGAGTTGACCGCCAACATCACGCCGCGTGGGCTGCCCGCCCATGCAAGGGATTTGGTGGGTAAATCGCCCGATTTCGTTCCAACCCGCAGGGCAAGTGGAACTTCGGGCGATCTGCGGCGTTGCAAAATCAGGCAAGGCGTCCAGCCTTGCCTTGGGTTTTGCGCCTTGCATCTCATCCCGAATCTCCACTTGCGTGACTCCAGCTTATTTGCGGACAAGTTCTAAGCACCATGCCACTTGCCAAGCGCCCGCCGCCCGAGCTGTTCAAGCTGTCGACCAACCGCTGCACCCAGCCGTTCTGGGATGCCACCATGCAGCACCGCCTGGTGGCGCCGCAGTGCGGCTCTTGCGGCACGTTTCGCATGCCGCCCACACCGTTTTGCCCAAGCTGCCAATCCCAGGAGATAGACTGGCGCAGCTTGAGCGGGCGCGGCAGCGTCTATTCATACACCATCGTAGAGCGCGGCATCGTGCCGGGCATGGAAGCCCACCTGCCCTATGTACCCGCCGTGATCGAACTCGACGGCGCACCCGGTGTGCGGCTGATCAGCAATATCGTGGACGTCGAGGTGGGCGATATCCACGTCGGCATGGTGGTGACGGTGGTGTGGGACGACCATGCCGCCAACGGGGTGGCGGTGCCGCGGTTTGTGGCGCTGGCGGGCTGACGGACACCACAACAGGGCACGGCGCTGCACGGTCTTGCGCCCACAGTGCGTGGGATTGGTGACACTGGTCTTTGAGAGCCGGTGACCTGCCCCCTCCCAGCCGTACCACTGCGATTTCCGGCAAGTCATCAGCCAGGAGACCGCCCAATCGATTGGCTCATGCCGCCGCGCGCGACGCCGATCGTGGCCCGGGGCTGCGGTCGGCATCGCCTCCTAGGGTTTCCCCCAGTGTTACGCTCCGCCTTGAAGGCTTACAAGAAGCAGGCGCGTCAACACTTTGGCTCCATTGCCGACACCGCGAAGGCACCCATGAATAACATGCGACTCTTGCTTACGGTCAATATCGTCCTGTCGCTCGGCCACGGGCTCGCGTTCATTCTGGCGCCCGCATTGGCTCTGGGCTTCTACCAGATACCGGTGGCGCCTGGCGCACTGCTCATGGGGCAACTGTTTGGCGCAGAGCTGCTGGTGGTCGCCATCATGTGCTGGTACGGGCGCAGCTTCACAGGGGTTCCGGCGTTGACCGCCCTTGTGATCGCAGGCCTGGTGCCCAACCTTGTTGGCGCCATCGCCTGCGTGCGTGCCACCATGGCGGGCGTGATGGGCACCATGGGTTGGCTCGCGGTGGTCGTGTATGGTGGCCTGGCGCTGGCGTATGTGGTGCAATACCTCAGGAAGGCCCATCTGCACAGTGCAGGATAAGGCCGCACCGCGGAGACCTGCATGGCTGAAGCCAAGATCTACCAGACGTTCGAAGAGTTCTATCCGTTTTATCTCAGCGAGCACAGCAACCGCACTTCGCGCCGCTTGCACTTCATCGGCACCAGCATTGCCGCCGTGCTGCTGGTCGCGGCCCTGCTGTCGGGGAATTTCTGGTTGCTTCTGCTGGCCCTGGTGCAAGGTTACGCGTTTGCCTGGGTCGGACACTTCTTCTTCGAGCACAACAAACCCGCCACGTTTCAGTATCCGCGGCTGAGTTTCATGGGCGACTGGCGCCTGTGGTGGGACATCCTTAACGGCAAGATCGCGTTCTAGAGTTCGATCTGGGTTGGGGCGGGCTCGCGCCCAAGCTTCAGCGGCCGTTGAATCGTGGAGCGCGTTTTTCCACAAATGCCGCCGCCGCACCTTTGTGGTCGTCGGTGTCGAAGGTGCGGACCATGTGGATTGCCTCGGCGTCCAGCACATCGGACAGGGAGCCGCGCAAACCGGTGTTCAGGTTGCGCTTCATGTAGCCCACAGCGATGGTCGGCAAGGCCGCCAGCTCCATGGCCCAGGCCCGTGCGGCTGCTGCCAGCTCAGCCGACGGCACTGCGCGGTTCACCAGGCCAATACGCTGAGCCTCGTCGCCACGCAGTACCTCGGCCGTGAAATACATCTCGCGGGCTTTGGCGGCGCCGACCAGCTGGTTAAGAAAGTAGCTGCCGCCAAAATCGCCCGACAGACCAACCTTGGAAAAGGCGGTGGTCAGCTTGGCGTCGTCGGCGGCAATACGCAGGTCGCAGGCCAGGGCCAGCGACAGGCCGGCACCAGCCGCCGGGCCGGGTATCACCGCCAGCGTCGGCTTGGGCATCTCGTGCAGCCAGCGGCTCACCTCCATGCGTGCGCGCAGGTCGGTTACCTTGTGGTCAAACGTCACCGTGGCCGGCGCGCCTGCCGCGTTGCGCGCAAAACCTTTTACATCGCCACCAGCGCAAAAGGCATTGCCGGTGCCTGTCAGCACCACCAGCCGCACCGTGGCATCTGCCGCCAGACGCGGCAAGGCCTCGGCTAACGCCGCCATCATCGGGCGCGTCAACGCATTACGCGCCTCGGGCCGGTTCATGGTGAGTGTGGCAACGCCGCCATCGACGGTTTCCAGCAGGTCCTGGGTCATGTCTTTCTCCATTGATTCAACGAATCGGGATCATGGGGAGCACCGGACGCGGTGTCCCATCGCTTTGGTTCCACCACAACACGGGTCAAATGGTGGCTGAAGCGGGCTCGCGGGTCCATCTCGAACGGTACTGGTGCGCCTACTTCGCATACACCAGGTCGCGCAACCCAAGCGACAACCCTGGAACATAGGTAATGACCATCAGGCAGGCCAGGATCACCAGCACAAACGGCACCAGGGGCACCACAATGCGGTCCAGCGAGATCCGGGCCACGGTACAGGCGGCAAACAGGTTGACCCCAAACGGCGGCGTGATCATGCCCAGCGCCAGGTTGACCACCATCACCAGACCGAAGTGCACCGGGTCGATGCCAAAGTGCACAGCCACCGGCGCCAGGATAGGTGCCAGCACGATGATGGCCGCACTGGTCTCGATGAACATGCCGATGACGAACAACGCTGCGTTGATGCCCAACAGGAACATGGCAGGCGACTTCAGGATCTCCTGCAGCCAGTGCCCGATCGCGTCCGGCACGCCGGCGCGGGTGATCAGGAAGGCGAACAGACCGGCATTGGCGATGATGAACATGATGACCGCACTGGACAACACCGACTTGCGCAGGATGATCAGCAAATCCGCAAACCGGATTTCGCGG
>JANOTG010000225.1:0-5899 GCA_031416215.1 Betaproteobacteria bacterium | reverse complement strand
CGCAAAACCGCGCCCCCGAAGGGGTTCGGCCCAAAACAGGCCCTTTGCCCACCAAACCATTTGCGTGTGCCTCGGGCACACGCCGCACGGTGTTGGCGTGCAAATCATCCCGTTTTGGACTCGAACGCGCATGGCGGGAGTATGCAGAGCATCCTCTAACGCGCCAGCGTGTGGTTCCGACACCCGGTCTTACTGTCTGTTGCAAACCCTTTGCGCGACTGGGTCCGGCAGCAGCGGGCCAAGGCTCATGTGGAGGCGCTGACGCGGCCCCAGCCGTCGCGCGTGGCATTTCTCGCCAGCGCCCAGTCCAGGTTGGACCGGCCACGCGCGCTGCTCCAGTCGCGTTCCAGATCGGCCTCCAGGTCGTCGAAGCTGCGCCCGGGGTATCGCGCCCAGGATGCAACACCATAACCATAGGCCGGGCCGTAATCGTCAAAACTCGAGCCGGCGGCCACGTAGGGGCGTTGCTGGTAGTTCTCGCGCCAATAGGCGTCCTCCAGCGACGGGTCGATGGCTTCGGCCGCACTCTTGCCAGCCAGTCCACCGACGATGGCCCCCAATGCAGCACCAACCACCGTACCCACCGGACCGACGACCGTGCCGGTCAAGGCGCCTGCTGCGGCGCCGCCGAGCGCCGCGCCGACACCGGTACCGATGGGATGCGAGCCGGGTTCACCGGTGATGGGATCGAGGTTGCTGTTGGTGGCGCGTAGTGTCGAAGGGGTGGTCATGGTTGCTTTCTCCAGTGTGGTTGACGGCAGAACCACTGTAGATACGGCGTGCGGCCAGCGCAGCCCCTGGTACACCCGTTGCATCAGCGACAAAACGCCGCGTGGGCGTAGGACGACGGCGCGACGCGTCAGCGCGGGCACTGGCGGCGCGCCTCGGTTCGCAAACGCACAGACCACCGCGCCACACGCCGCCTACCGTATCTGCCATGGCGCGGGTGATGACGCGTTTGCGCCCCACGACGCGGCACCTGTTTGATTCCAACCTGGAGACCCCATGCAAACCAATCCTGCGGCCAGTTCTTTTGCCCCGACCGCCACTTACGCCAGCATGCCGATGCGGGGCGAGGCGATGGCCATGCGTCCGTTTCGCCAGGCGCGCACCCGTGACCAACAGTTCATCGCCATGCTGGAGGCATTTCGCAGTACCGGAGGCATCGCCCGGTCAGACGAGATCAGCCACCGGTTTCGCCGATTCAGCGGACCCGACCCGGCAACCCTGCGCGATTGGATCGACAGCCGCACAGTGCTGTGTTTCGACTGGAACGACGCCTCCTGGATGCCGTGGTTCCAGTTCAACCGCCACACCCTGCATCCGCATCCGCAGCTGGCGCCGTTGCTGGCCGAATTGGCAACCGTCTTCGACCCCTGGGAAACCGCCAGCTGGTTTATTCAGCCCAGCCCCTGGATCGGCGGCAAGGCGCCAATCGACCGACTGCTGCAGGACTTGCCGGGCGTGCTCGACGCAGCACGCGCCGACCGTTTTGTTGCCAACGGATGATCCAAACCGAAGCGGGAGCGATGCGCGTGGGAACACGGCGCGAAGAGGACAGTTTCGGCGCCGTCGATGTGCCGCAGGATGCGTTGTGGGGTGCCCAGACCGCACGCAGCCTGCAGTTCTTCGCCATCGGTGAACAACGCATGCCACCGCCCGTTATCCACGCCCTGGGCTGGGTCAAGTGGGCAGCGGCAGACGTCAACGCGCAACTCGGTCTGCTCGATCCGGCACGTGCCCATGCCATTTGCCAGGCCGCACTGCAGGTCGCCGCAGGCACGCTGGATCATGAATTCCCGCTCTCGGTATGGCAGACCGGTTCTGGCACCCAGAGCAACATGAACGTCAACGAGGTGGTAGCCACATTGGCGACACGGTCGCTGCGTCAAGACAGCGTTGAAGCGGCGGCGGTGCATCCGAATGACGAGGTCAATCTGGGCCAGTCCAGCAACGACGTGTTTCCAACTGCCATGCATATTGCAGTGGCGTTGTATTGCCAGACGACCTTGTTGCCAGCGAACCAGGAGTTGCGCGAGGCGCTGCTGGCAAAAGCACAGACCTTTGCCAAACTGGTGAAGATCGGCCGCACCCATTTGCAGGACGCCACACCGGTGACGCTGGGCCAGGAATTCGCGGCGTACGCGGCGCAACTGGCGCTGTGTGAGGCCAGCCTGCGCCACGCCCTGCCGGCAGTGCACACGCTGGCCATCGGTGGCACCGCGGTGGGCACCGGTCTGAACACGCACCCGGAATTCGGCACCCGCATGGCCAACCGGCTGGCAGCGTGCCTGGATCTGCCGCTGTCGCAGGCGGCGAACCTGTTTGCGGCCATGGCAGGCCACGAAGCGCTGCTGGCCCTGCACGCCAGCTTGCGCATGTTCGCCGTCGCGTTGCTCAAGATCGCCAGCGACATCCGCCTGATGGGCAGCGGTCCGCGTGCCGGGCTGGGTGAATTGCATCTGCCGGAAAACGAAGCCGGCAGCTCCATCATGCCGGGCAAGGTCAACCCGACGCAGGTCGAGGCACTGTGCATGGTGTGTGTGCAGGTGATGGGACACGACACCGCGATCGGCATTGCCGCCAGCCAGGGGCAACTCGAGCTCAACGTATTCAAGCCCCTGATCGCGCTGAATTGCCTCGACAGTCTGCGCCTGCTGGCCGACGCCATGCGCAGCTTCTCGCGTCACTGCGTGGCAGGCATCACTGCCAACGAGCCAAAACTTGCGCAACACCTGCAGAGCTCGCTGATGCTGGCCACAGCGCTGGTGCCGCACATCGGATACCGCCGCGCAACCCAGATCGCCCGCTTTGCACTACAGCACAACCACAGCCTGCGCGAAGCCGCGCTCGCGTTGGGCATCGTGGACGGGGCGCAATTCGATGCCTGGGTTGACCCGCGCAATATGCTGGCGCCCCACCTGGCGCCGGGCATGGCCGCTGCCCCAGCCGATCATGTACAGGTTTCAAGCCCTGTGTGCGCGAGCGCACAGAACGCCGGACCGGATACGCCTACGCTGTAACCATGCACCCGCCACAACACCAGGCAGGCAGCTGCTGACAAACAGGCCTTGCCTGACCAGCCCCTTTTACCAACCAACGAGGTTCTCATGAAAAAATATCTGCTTGTCACTGCATTGCTGGCCACCCTGACGCTGGCTGCCTGCGATCGCCAGCCAACGGTCGTCAATGTGCCATCCACACCCGGCCCGGCAGGCGCCACCGGGGCCACCGGCGCCACCGGCAGCACGGGTAGCACTGGAAATACCGGCAACACCGGCAGCACCGGCAGCACCGGGAGCACCGGCAGCACAGGAGACACTGGCGCGACCGGAAAATCCGGCAGCGGTACCACCATCATCGTGACGCCGCCGACACCTGCCGCGTCGAGCTGAACCAACAACACATCCAAGGAGAAACATCATGAGTATCGGAACCATTTTGCTGATCGTGTTGATCTTCATGCTGGTCGGTGCCTTTCCCACCTGGGGCCATAGCAAGAGCTGGGGCTACGGCCCGAGCGGCGGCCTGGGCCTGGCCCTGCTGATCGTTGTCGTGTTGTTGCTGATGGGCAAGATTTGACGCTGGCGTCTGTGATGGACGCTGACACCGACCGGCCCTGGGTCCCCGGGAGCCTGTAAAGCTGCTGGGAGCCTGTAAGGCTCCTATCCCCGGATAAACGACAGCAGGTCTGCGCTCAAGCGGTGTTTGTGGGTGGCGAACAGCCCGTGGGGCGCGCCCTCATATTCCAGCAGGGTCGATTGCGTGATGCCGGCGTGGGCGGCCCGCCCGGCAGCAGCGATCGGTACGGTCTTGTCGGCCGTACCGTGGATGATGAGCGTCGGTACACCGAACGCGCCCAGGTCGCCACGAAAATCGGTGCTGCCAAACGCCTTGACACATTCCATGGTGGCATGAAGGCTGGCCTGCATGGCCTGGCTGCGCGCCCACTCGATCAGTTCGCTGCTGACCGGATGCGTGAGCATGCCGACGCCGAAGAAATCCTTGAAGAACGCACCGAAAAACTGGGCCCGGTCATCTCGCAATCGGCTCGCCATGTCATAGAAGACCGCCTGCTCGGTACCGTGCGGATTGTCCGGCGACTTCAGCATGCAAGGCACCACGGACGACACGAGCACGGTCTTGATCACCGACTTGCCGGCATGGCGCGACATGTAACGCGCCACTTCGCCGCCACCCATCGAGAAACCGACCAGGGTGGCATTCTGGGCCCCGGTTTTCTGAATCACCGTCGCCAGATCGTCCGCCAGGGTGTCGTAGTCGTAACCACCCCAGGGTTGTGATGAACGGCCGAAGCCGCGGCGGTCGTAGGCGATGACGCGGTAACCGGAACCGGCGATGACCACCGCCTGGTCGTCCCAGCTGTCGGCACTGAGCGGCCAGCCGGAAAGCAGGATCACCGGATCGCCGGCACCCCAGTCCTTGACGTACAGCGTGGTCTTGTCTGGCATGGTGACATGGTGCATGGAGCCCTCCGTTTAATGGGGTATTGGCTGGACCGCCGCACCGACCAGCTCGATCGCCCTGCTCGCCGTGTAGCCGCGGAAGTCTGCGACCGGCATCGCAGCCGCCCCGTGCCAGTCACCATCGGTCCAGCTGATCGTCACGTCCATTGCCGTCTGCACTATCTGGCACGGGCCGCGCGGTATGGTGATCTTGGCGCCGTCGCCTTCCCGGTACTCGACTTTGCCGTGGATCATTGCACTTTGTGTCATGGGAATTCAGGTCCGTGGTTGATGAGGTTTCCAGCTACTGCCGACGCGTGTGGCTGGTGCTGCGGATGGTGCAGTGCATCGGGTGCATCGTCCGTGCGTTGCCGAACACAAGCCAGAAGCGCTGCTGTGCACGGTGCCCTGTGCCGATTGCACGGATGGAATCGACTGTTGGCTAACACACAGACCGCGGGCTTTTTTTCGGCCACAGTGTCATGGTGCTGCCACCTGAACCATCCCACCGCGAAGGACGACCCATGCCACAAGATGCCAGCGTTGATCCCCACAGCCATGACGCACTGCAGGTGAACACACCGCTGGCCCAGCGGGCGCCTGCCGTTACCGACGCCACGCGCCACGCGCCACGGATAACCGACCAGCGAAACCTGCCGCATCTGGACGGCTTCATGCAGCTGAGTTTTGGCAGACGGGCGCATGATCCCGACCATGCCCGCGTCTGCCCGCATTGGCCGCTCGACGGGCCCGCCAGAATCCGGGCTACCTGCACTGCGCTGCTGGAGCTGGCGCTGGTCTGGGACCACGCCGGGTTTGACCATGAACTGACCCAAAACCTGACGGCTGGCTGTATCGATGTCAGCACCTGGGACAGCAGCGTGCCAGCCGACATCCGGTCCCTGCAGTGGGCCGGTTTGCCAGACCGCATCGCGGTGCTCAGACGCACCGTCCAGGAGCACATGCAGGAATACAGCCGCGTTGCCGCCTGGTTGGGCGAGACGGTGCGCACAACGCAACTCGCCGCCCTGGCGGTCAAACACCCGGTCAGCTCGTCCGGAGTGCTTCGCGACGATCAGAGGCTGATTGCCAAGGATGTGATGGCGTCGGACCTGAATGCGTTGGTCGCACGCCTGCTGGGTCAGGCCTTGCAGGTGTTCGATCGGCTGGACCAGTCACCCGAAGCCCTGCTGCTGGACCTGGCAGGCGCGCGGCGTTATGGCACGGTATTGCTGAGGACGGCGGAAATGCTGGACCGCGTCGGCACCCTGGCGCAGGAATCGACACAATTCGTGGACGACGCCGACCGGCGTCTTCGCGCATTTCGCCAGCAGGTGGCGGTCGTTGCAACCATGTCGCGACAGGATGTGGCGCCATTGGCGCAGTGACGAGGAACTTGAGCACAAAGGTTCTGGAGATCGGGCCCATCTATG
>JANOTG010000224.1:0-7519 GCA_031416215.1 Betaproteobacteria bacterium | reverse complement strand
CGCAAAACCGCGCCCCCGAAGGGGTTCGGCCCAAAACAGGCCCTTTGCCCACCAAACCATTTGCGTGTGCCTCGGGCACACGCCGCACGGTGTTGGCGTGCAAATCATCCCGTTTTGGACTCGAACGCGCATGGCGGGAGTTATGCAGAGCATCCCTAGACCATGGCGTCGTCAGCGCCACCACCACCCACAACGATCTGGCCTTCGTCCGCCAGGCGTCGCACGATCTTGAGAATTTCCTTCTGCTGCGCCTCCACCTCCGACAGCCGCATCGGGCCGCGCGACTCGAGGTCTTCGCGTAGCGTCTCGGCGGCGCGCGATGACATGTTGGCCAGAATCTTTTCCTTGAGCTCGGGTTGTGCACCCTTGAGCGCGGCGATCAACACGTCGGACGCCACCTCCTTGAGGACCAGCTGGATCGCCTTGGCGTCGAGTTTGAGAAGGTCGTCGAAGACGAACATCTTGTCCATGATCTTTTGCGCCAGATCCGGATCATGGTTGCGGATCGACTCGATCACCGTACCCTCCATCGCCGCACCCACCAGGTTGATCATCTCGGCTGCCGTCTTGATGCCACCGAGGGACGTCTTGCGTACCTTGTCGCCGCCTGCAAGCACCTGGAACAAGACCTCGTTGAGATCCTTCAGTGCCGTCGGCTGAATTCCCTCCATGGTGGCCACGCGCAACAACACCTCATTGCGCAATCTCTCGGACAACTGCTTGAGTATCTCCGCCGCCTGGTCAAAATCCAGATGTACCAGGATGGCCGCGACGATCTGCGGATGCTCGTTGCGCAGCAGTTCGGCCACCGACAACGCATCCATCCATTTCAGGCTTTCGATGCCTGACACATCACCACCCTGCAAGATGCGATCAATCAGCAAGGCAGCCTTGTCGTCGCCCAGGGCGCGCTTGAGAACCGCGCGCACATAGTCGCCCGAGTCGTTGACCAGCAGGCTTTGCGATGCCGCGACGCCGGCAAATTTTTCGACCACCTCGTCCACCCGTTCGCGTGTCACCGCCTTGGTCTTGGCAATGGCCTCTCCCAGCTTCTGCACCTCTTTGGGCGACAGGTGCTTGAAGACCTCGGCCGCCTCTGCCTCACCGAGCGACATCAACAATATTGCAGCGTCCTGCAGACCGTCATCAGACATGTTCTAGTCCTGCCGGGGGGCCATCAGGCGGGGGCCTCACTGCCCATCCATTCCTTGACGATGTTGGCCACTGCGACCGGGTTGTCACGCGTCAGCTTGCGCGCATCCTCCAAGCGCAACTGACTGACCGGAACCGGCAATGCCGCCGGCCCAACCGCGCTCGGCAACAACGGCGCCCGCTCGGTTTCATCGGAGACCAGAGCGTCAAGCTGTGCCGCGCCTGGTGGCCCGCCGGAGGGCGCACGGGCCAGGGCATTGATCGCCGGCCGGACCAAGCCTAGCAGGACCAGGCCCGCCAACAACAGGGTGCCCACAGGCCATGCCATGCTTTGCGCCATGTCACGCAGTTCCGGTTGCTTCCAAAGCGGCACCTCCGGTATGGTCAATTTTTCGTTGGTGAACGGCGTATTGAGCAGATTGACCGAGTCGCCGCGCTCCTTGTTGAAACCTATGGTCTCGCGCACCAGGGCGGTCAGTTTTTCAATCTGCTCAGCGCTCAGCGCTGTAGTGACCGTCTTGCCCTTGTCGTCGGTGATCGACTGGTGGTTCAGCACCACCGCCGCACTGATGCGCTTGACCAGACCCGTGCCACCACGCACCACACGTACCGTCTTGTCGACCTCGTAGTTGATGATCGACTCGCGCTTGGCGCCGCTGCCCGCGCCCGCGGTGGCGCCATTGCCGGCGTTGGCGCCTGCCAAGGCCTGCGCCGCCCCATTGACGGGCGCCGTCGAGGTCGCTGGCGGCTGGTTCGACGTCGCGCCCGGCACACCACCAACCACTCCCGCGCCAGCGACGCCCGCACCACTTTCAACCACTTGCTGGCTGCGTATGGCGCTGGAATCAGGCGTCTGGTTGGGGCGGTGTGACTCGGAAGTGGACTCGGTTTGCGAGAAATCGATCTCTGCCGTGACCTGGGCCTTGACGTTTTTGCGGCCAACCACCGGCTCCAGAATATCCAGGATGCGTTTCGTGTACAACTGCTCCAACTGCTGCACATATTGCAGTTGTTGCGCGTCGACCCCGGCGCCACTGCCATCGGCCGGTGTCGACAACAATTTCCCGCTGTCGTCCAGCACACTGACGGCCATCGGCGTCATCTCCGGCACGCTGGAAGCCACCAGATGCACGATGCCGGCCAACTGGTTGCGATCCAGGGTGCGGCCAGGGTGCAGGCTCACCAACACCGAGGCGGAGGGCTTTTGCTGTTCGCGGAAAAATCCGTTCTGGTTCGGCAAGGCCAGATGCACACGGGCACTTTGCACCGACGACAGGGCCTGGATGGACCGCGTCAACTCGCCTTCCAGACCGCGCTGGAAAGTGAGGCGCTCCTGGAACTGCGTCATGCCAAAACGATTGGCCTCCATCATCTCGAAACCCGCCACCGATCCCCGGGGCAAACCCAATGTGGCCAGACGCAACCGGGTATCGTGTACCTTGTCGGCCGGCACCAGAATAGCGCCACCCGCTTCGCCCATCTTGTACGGAACGTTCATCTGGGACAACTGGGCCACCACCGCACCCCCGTCCTTGTCGGCCAGATTGGTATACAACACCCGCCATTCAGCCTGGCGACCCAGCACCAATCCGCCGATCCCCACGACCACCAACAATGCCAGCCCCAGCGCCAGGCGCACACGCTGGCCCGGCTCCAAACCGGCAAGGCGCTGGGTGATATTGGGCGGGGTCGGGACAGTCGCTACAGCGGGCATCGGGCATTCCAGGTCAGGTGGCGCCACTGTGCACCACGGATGGCGATGATTATTCGACGCGACCCGCAAAACATTAGCCCGATAAGGCGGGCATTCACGGGGCATTTCGGGCCATGCAGCAGGGTGTATCACCCTACTATCCATACACCCCTTGATTGGCAGACCCCATGGACCTGCGGCTTTCCCCAACCACCATGCCGGTCGGCATCCAGCCGAGCCACGCCACCCGCACCGGCGCCGGCAAGCCGGCAGATGGCATGGACGCAGGGTTTTCCGGCGCGCTGAAAGACGCCCTGCGGTCAGTCAGCGCCGCACAGGGTCACTCCGCAAAGCTGCAACGCGAGACCCAGATGGAGAATCCGGCAGTCAGTCTGGAAGAGACCATGGTCGCCATCCAGAAGGCGCAAATCGGGTTTCAGGCGACCTTGCATGTGCGCAACCGCATGGTTCAAGCTTATACCGACATCATGAACATGCAGGTGTGACGGCCCACGCCAACGGCATTGCAACCGGTTAGGGTGCAACGCGCCTCACATCAATGCAGCAACTGCTGCAGGCTGTCGAACTTCTTCTCGAAGTGTGCCAACCAGGGTTCGGCAAGGTGACGGATCTGTGCGTCGTTGGTCAGGATGCGCTGCATGATGCGGGTTTTTTCCGTGCGCTCCGCGGCTTGCAGGTCTTCACTGCGGGAACGGTAACGCAGCTGCTCGATGAGCACGGCGCAGGCACCCTCCAGGCGCACCACTTCGTCCCAATCTTCGCTCGTGGCCGCCGCCAGCATTCTGCGGCTACTGTCCTCGATGGCGCGGTAGTAATCGATCAGCATCTGCGGCACGGGTGATTCTGGTGACATGGTTGTTGTTCCCGGCAATCAGGCTGCCAGCAGTGCCGGCGCATCCACATGGCCGATCTGCTTCCAGCCACTGGCCAGAGGTTCGATCAGGCCGGCGACTTCGCGCAATGCGGCGTCGTCATTGCGCACGTTGGCCTGGGTCAAACGCAGCACGCAATACGCATACAGCGCATGCAGGTTGGCGGCCAGCTCACCACCGTGCTCCAGGTTCAGGGCGCCTTTGAGTCCTTCATCGACGATGCGCACGGCGATACCCACCTGCTGGCACTTGGCCTTGATGTCGCCGCGCGCCAGCGCGCCACGGGCGGCAACAATAGCCTGCAACAAGCCATCGAACAACATGCTGACCAGGTGGTGCGGGCTGGCGCGGTCCAGACCGGTTTCCACACTGACTTTTCGGTAGGCCAATGCTGGCCGGGCTGCTACAGATGAAAACATGGCAGGCATCCTTTGAGTGACTACCATGGTTATCGGCAGGCTGCGAAGTAACTCAAGCATCTGATCAGGCAAACAGCCGGTTCAACAGGCCGCATACTCAGCCTTGCACATACGCGGCAATCCGGGCCGGTTGTTCGGCAGTGGGATGCGTGATCTTCATGCCGGTCCATCACATGGATAGTGCCCTGGAATCAGCCGTCGCCGCGTCTACCACCGGCCACGCCAGGTTTGCGCGTGGGGCCGTCATGCGGTACTCCGGTTCCACTGCGCCACCTGTTGGGTAATATAGGTGTTGAGCGCGGTCAGGCTGTTGAGCTGCACGTCGAGTGCGTTGTAGCGCCGGTTCAACTGGGTCTCGATGCGCGCCACCTTTTCGGTCAGGCGCGTCTGGTCCTTGGCATTGAGTTCCAGGGACCGCTTGAGGGTGGCATCCTTGGCGCTGAAAAACCCGTCGGCTGCGAGCACACCCTGGGAGAACGTCTTGAACTTGAGTGCCACGCCGTTGGTCAGCGCATTGCCGTTGTCGTTGCGAAACAGCTTTTTCACCTCGTCGCCATTGGCCAGCGCGGTGTCGAGCTTGCCCGTGGCGACCGACAGGTTTCCGCCGAGAAGCTGGGTCACGCCGATATCTGCAAGACGCGCATAGGCCGAGCCGGTGGTGGTGGATTGCAACATGCCACGCAGCGAACTCTGAAAGCCGATGGCCGTGGAGTCGCCCTGCAACAAACCGGTGGCTCGGCTGGACGGATCGTATTTGGTCAGGTCGTTGAGTAACTGGTTGACCGCGTTATAGGCAAAGACGAATTTGTCCAGCGCTGCCTTGGCCACCGCGCTGTCCGCTTGCACAGTGACCTCGACTGCCGTGGCGCTGATTTCACCCGCCGTCAGGGTCACGCCCGAGACGACATTGGTAAAGGTGTTGCTGCCAGATGTCACCGCGATGTTGTTGATCTGTATCTGTGCATCTTGCGCATAGTCGATGGACGATCCCACCACCAGGCGCGACAAGCCCGCCGCGTCAGCCGGAAAACCGTCAGCATCACTCACCATGGAGAGCTCGAATCCGGCCGCTTCACCGGTGGATTTGGAGCGCAACAACAGCCGCTGCCCGCTGCTGTCGTTAAGCACAGTGGCCGTCACACCGGCATTGGCACCATTGATCTTGCTGGCGACATCGCTCACCGTATCTGCCGCAGCCACCACAATATCGACCGGGCTGGCGCCGACCTGCGCAGTAAACAGTGTCGGCACTTGGGTCCATTTTCCCAGCTGCAAACGTATCGTGCCGGCCCCGATGGCACCATCTACCGGCAACAAGGCAACCGATGCAGTCGCCTGGGCCTGCGCAAGCTTGTCCACCTTGACGGCGAAACTGTTGGCCGTGGTACCACCAATCGCGCTTGCCGCAACCGCCTTGCTGTTGGAGGATGTGGCCTTGACAGCGTTATATGTGGTCAGGCTGTTCAGGCTGGATGCGGCATCCGAGAGAGTGGAAATCAGTGACTTGACCTGGGCAAAGGCAGAGATGCGGCTTTGCACGGTGGCCGCCTGCACCTGCAGCTTGCTCAAGGGCTGACGTTCGATGGCCACAAGCTGCGACACGATGGACTTCACGTCCAGGCCGCTGCCAATTCCGGGCGATGAAATTGTTGCCATGAAAGCCTCCTGCGCCATTGCGCCCAGCAATTATCCGGCGGCATGCCCGGGCGTTAAGCGCCAAATTGGCCCACCATTCCCGTGCCAATTGCAAAATGGAAAAGGTGGCGGGCAAGATTGCCGGCCACCGTCAAACCCTGGAGCGGGCCGGTTCGCGCTGCGAGCCGACCCGTGTTTGCGAACCTAGCGCAACAGTGCCAGCACACCCTGTGGCAACTGATTGGCCTGTGCCACCATGGCGGTACCAGCCTGTTGCAGAATCTGGGCGCGTGACAGATTCGCGGTTTCCTGCGCGAAGTCGGCGTCGACGATGCGCGAGCGGGATGCCGACAGGTTCTCTGATGTCACCTGCAGGTTGGCAATGGTGGTCTCGAAGCGCGATTGCAAGGCACCCAGTTGCGCACGTGTGCCACTGATGAAGGCCAGCGCAGAATCCACCGTCTTGAGAGCATCGGTCGCCTTGGTGAAAGTCGTGATGTCCAGTTCAGAGACTTTTTTCAGCGTCGAGCCGACATCGGCGGCCAGGATGGTCGACGTTGTCACATCAGCAGCAAACGACTTTTCCGCGTCAAGCGTGATGTAACCGACCACCGTGGCAGTGGCTGCAGTGACGTCAGCGGTCAACACGGCCGCCGCCCCCGATGCGGCCAGCGCGCTGTCGAGCTTTTGCACGGTCACATTGCCGGCGTTGGCAAATGCTGTGTCTGACACCGAAATATCGTTGCCCGTGGCGTTCGTCAACACCACAGCCGTACCCGCGGCGTTCAGCGAAGCGGTGACACCGGTCTTGGAAGCCTGGTCGTTGATGGCGGAGACAGCAGCCGACAGGCCATCCGCAGTGCCCACCGCCGACAGCGAGAAGGAGATCGCCTGGGTCGTGGAGTTGTCCGAGCGCAGTGTCAGGCTGTAGGCGCCGGCAGTGGCAAAGGCCAGACTCACATCGGTGCGGGCGGTGGAGCCCACGCCAGTGGTGGCCTTTTGCGCATTGATCAGGTCCGAGTTGGCCTTGGCCGTACTGTTCACCACCACCGTCACGGTGGCACTGCCCAGGGCACCGTTGATGGCCAGGGTGCCTGCGGTGGTGGCGTTGGCGCCAAAAGCGGCAAGCGTACCGGCTGCGCCCGCTGCCTGGACCTGGTTGTTGCCGTACACATTGGTACGCAGGTTCGCCGTCGCCGCCGTGATGGTCTGGTTGGCATTGGCGCCGACCTGGAACTGCTGTGTTCCAAAGCTGCCGTCGATCAATTTGGTGCCATTGAACTCGGTGGTTTGCGAGATACGGTCCAGTTCGCCGACTAGCTGCCCGACTTCAGCCTGCAATGCCTGACGGTCACTGGCGCTGTTGGTGGCGTTGGCCGACTGCACCGACAACTCACGCACCCGCTGCAGGATGTCGCTGGAGGCCTTGAGTGCGCCCTCCGCCGTCTGGGCCAGCGAAATTCCGTCATTGGCGTTGCGCACCGCCTGGTTCAAACCCTTGATCTGCGAATTCAACCGCTCCGAGATCGCCAGACCAGCGGCATCGTCCTTGGCGCTGTTGATGCGCAGTCCGGAGGAAAGCCGCTGAATGGATGTCGAGAGCGACGCCGCATTCATGTTCAGATTACGCTGCGCGGTAAGCGAGTTGATGTTGGTATTGATGGTTGATGGCATGGAGTACCTCCAGAAAACTGACTGAATCCGACGTTGCCGTCGGCCGACACGCC
>JANOTG010000223.1:0-6373 GCA_031416215.1 Betaproteobacteria bacterium | reverse complement strand
GGCATGGCGCTGGACACGCAACCCTTGCACGGGTGGATGTTGCGGCCGTATTCCGAAGTGACGAGGCTCAGGTCCAGCACGTCGGCCTGCAGACCTGCGCGCTCGACGACATGTTGTGCCAACTCGGTCAGCCGCCAGGTCTTCGACACCTCGCCGGGGCAGGTGCCGTCGTTGCGCGCACTGCCGCAGATCAGCAGCACCCGTGACGGCGCGGCGCTGTCGCTCCAGCGCTTTTGTGCTGCTTTCAGGCGAGCGCGCGTTTCCAGCCATTGCACTGACATCTCGTAGGAGGGGTCGGCAAATCCCCGGCCCGCCGGTCGGGTGATCGGCGCCTTGCGGCCTTCCTGCATCGCGTCCCATGCAATGGATTCCAGCCGCGTGATGGCGTCGCGCTCTGCGTCGTACGCAGGATCATAGAAGCGCCCGTTGAAGCGCTCGCGGAACTGCACACGTGTCAACGGTGCTGGCACTTGCCCGGTACGAATCTTGGTCATGACAGTCCGTTTCGATTGCGATGTTGGCGGGCTCCCCGAAGTGCAAGGCGGGCCGCACCGCACGTCAACCCCAGCGTCACTATCGACCGTCAGGGCACGCGCTGCCATCGGACATTGGCTTTTGTTGCATCACGCTTTGTCCTACAGCAGCACCGCCTCCATCAGCATCGCCGGCATTTTGAGCGTACCGAAAGCGGAGGCGTGTCTTGCCCTTTCAGCTCGATGCATATCGATATGTACCTCGAGGCGGTTTGAGCGGGCTGTCGTCAGCGACAGATCGGATAAAGCTGGCGGCCCCTGCCCGGGCCTTGCGATCGAGACCGACGATGCGATACCCGTCTGCCAATACATGCGCGATCGAACGGCCGAGGTTTCCCGCGGCACCTGGCATCGCGACCATCCGACTGGCACTCGCAACGGTCATCGTTGCCAGTTCATTGGTAGCCGATGCCCATCACGTAATTGCGCAGCAGCGCCTCTTCGTGGTTGCCGGCCGCAAGCAGCGCCCGTAGCCCGTCGCGGGCGTTCAGCACGCCCAGCGGCTGCATTTCGGCACCCAGCACCACCACGTGGATGAGACCACGCGCGTGCATCATCGCCAGCACCTCGGAGAGCAGGTCTTCCGGTGCGCAGGCCGTGAACTCGGGCGTCATCACGTCGCCGGCGCGGGTGACGAAGAAGTCGGCCTGCCCCAGACCCAGGCGCCGGACCAGGATGGTCTCGGTGACGACGCCCACCGCAGCGCCGGCGGCATTACACACGACCACGACGCTTATCTGCGCGCTCGACAACAATGCCGCCACGTCGACCAGCAAAGCGTCGACAGCCACGGTCAGCAGCCGCGACCGGGCGAGCCCCTGTACGCCTGCCACCAGGGACGGCGCCACGGCACGCGCCTCGGCGGCGGCCACCGACGGGCTTTCGGGGAGCGGGCGGTCTGGATTGGATGGGGTTTGTGTGTTCATGGATTCAGGGCTGCGTCAAGCTGCGCCTTGTTCATCGGGGTCTCTTTGCTGATCAGCCCCTGGCCGATCTTGCCCGGGCCAACCCAGTGCACGGTGGCGGATTTTTCGATCATGGGGAGCCTTTCAGGTTGACGTTGGCACGCAGGACGATTCAACCGATGGTCGCTGGCAAGCGCCACCGGGTCTGTTCGCCGCCGCACAGACCCGAAATTCCGGTCCCGCCAGACTTCGGCCAGAGCGCTGACAGGTGTGCGAGTGGGGCCTCGTTGGCTCTGGCGCCGTGTGGTCGGCGCGCCGCCACACTCCATTCACCGGAGAACCGCCATGGACAACTGTGCTCAGGCCGTCGCCCGATGTCAAAGACGGGGTTGACGTGGACCCTTATCGCGTTCAGTGGCATCGTGCTGGTGGTCATCGCCGCACTGGCGGCTCCGGTCCAGCTGTGGCGGACTGGTGAGGTGCGGCTGCCGGAACTGCGGTACCTGCCGCATCCAGACGCCTCCACAAAACACACGCGCGTGTGGATCGATGCGGACGCCGCATGCGGCACTGGCAATCGCCGCGACCCCGACGACTGCCTCGCGGTGCTTTCGCTGGCGAACTCAATCCATATTGACATCGCCGGTGTTTCGACGGTCTTCGGCAACGCGCCGGTTTCCGAAACGGACTCGGTGATGCGCTTGTTGGTGAAGGAAATCGGCACCTATGCCGGTCACCCTGTGTCCACCACATTGGCCGTGTTCAAGGGCTGCGGTGCCGCTGCACCGGGGTGTCTGGAGGGCGGTGGCAGCCTCGACGCCCAGGCAGGCCTGCGGCTGGCATTGGAGCGCGGAACCCTCGACGTTGTGGCGCTGGGGCCGTTGACCAATCTGGCTGCCCTTCTCACGCGGGAGCCGGCACTCGCCAGCCGGATCACCAGCGTCATCGCCGTCATGGGCCGCAGACCCGGCCATCGTTTCCATCCCAGCGAGAACCGCGCCACCGGTGCCATGCTGTTCGGCCATGGGCCAATCTTCCGGGACCTCAACGCCGTGCTCGACGCGCAGGCGGTCGAGGTCGTCCTGGGCTCGGGCATCCCGATGGTCCTCATTCCGTACACCGCGGCGCGCCAGGTATCCATGACCGCCAGCGACCTCGACCGGGTCGCCCGCACCGGCCCGGCGGGACGCTGGGTCGCCGAGCGCAGCCGCGCATGGCTCGAGTTCTGGCGTGGCGAAGCCGGGCTGGACGGCTTCTACCCGTTCGACCTGATGGCGGCCGCCTACATGCTCGATCCGTCCCGCTTTGGCTGCGCCCGAGTGACGGCGTGGGTGGGCGATGACGCGCTGTTGCCCTGGTTTGGCGGCGGCCCGGCACTGCTGGTGACCCAGCAATCAGGACGGTCGCCCATGGCCGCTCCCGTCCCAGTGCTTTACTGCGACAAGGCCCGCATCTCGGCGGACGAGTTGTTCCGGTAGTTCGACTCGTCGAGCACCCCATGCCACGATGCTTGTGTCGCTGTTTTAGGCTTCGTGTAGCGCTGCGTGTATGGCGTCGACCGCTGCCGGGTGAGCGGCAAGCAGTTCCTGGAGCGCTGGAAACCGCGTGTTGGCTGCCTCCCGCACTTCCCCGGGCGCCGCCGCCGCGGCTTCCTCCAGCGCTCCGTCCTCCAAGTCCGCAAGCACCGCGGCCAAAACGGCCGCTTGCTGCAAGTCCTTGCGCGCCTTGGCCGTGTCGGAGTGCCGCTTGGTGCTCGAATACAGCTTATGCCAGACGAAGCGTGCGGGGTCTGGGAGGTTTGCCGGGATACAGTGACCGCCTGCCAGCACGGCGCCAGCGCGTGGCGCCTGGAGCAGGTAGTCGAAGAACGGCACGCTTTGTGCATGCCAATCCAACTCGGGAACGGGCTTCACTCCACCGAGCTCTTCGCCCGGCACCAGCACATCGACCCGAAGGCCTTCTGCCCCGGCCCTCTTCAGGGAGGTCGAAGGGGCGCCGGGCGCAAGGCCCGGCACGGGTAAGAAATCCAGGAGCGTTGCCTGCACAGTCTGCAGGAAGGGAACCGGTGCTGCCAGCTTCAGGGCTTGCCGTCGCGCCAAGTCTATGTCTTGCGTCCTGGCGGCAATGGCAACCGCGCCCAGGTCGTTTAGCAGCGACATGAAGGCCAAGGTGCCCACGAGTGCCAGGCCCCCGGCAAAGAGGCGGCGGTTGTGGAGTTCTACGAGCAGCCGCGCAGCGTCTTTGTCGGCAACCTGCATTCCAAGCGTGCGAAGCTGCCTTACCTGGGATTGCATCCAGATAGCCGCGTTGATTCGTTCCTGCATCGCTTGCCGGGCCGCCTCTGCATGTTGGCGACAAACGAAGTCTTCAACTTCCTTGCCAGGAATGGCCTTGTATCGCCGGTACCAGTAGCTTTGCCCCGTGATGGTTCGGAGCGTCAGGGTTCCTGGGGTGCCGGGCAGCAATTCCAGCTCCGTTCGAGCCCGCTCTTTAGCCTCGGCATATTGGGTGTGGAAGTTCAGCTCCAGGCGGCGGTAGAGAGGCGTGGCAGGCATCAGGGTCTTTCTGCTTTGCCGCCATTCTAGCTTATCTACCCCGCGAAAATCAATATCGCGGGGTATGTTTCAGACTACCAGGTCGGAGCAAGTCTGGCCTTGTATGAGTGGTGGAGAGGAGGAGGATCGAACTCCCGACCTCCGCATTGCGAACGCGGCGCTCTCCCAGCTGAGCTACCCCCCCGCCAACAGCTCAAATTCTAGCCATAGGCGCGGGTTCTGGCAGACGCTTGGCGTGCCACCGTCGGCGTCAGATGCGCAGATCGCGTGTTACGTCCCGGTGCCGCAAGTGTTTGGCAAACGCGTGCCGGGCACGCAGGCGCGGGTCGGTGACGATTTCGCCCACGGTTTCGCCCAGCACCATCACCACGCCCAGCAGCGGAAGCACCAGCATCAGGCCGGCGACACCGGCGACTGCGCCGCCGACAAAGATCATCACCACGGTCAGCAGCGGATGCAGGCGCAGGCTGCGGCCGATGGTCAGTGGCATGAAGACAAAGTCGTCCAGCAGCCGCACTGCGATGAACAGGCCGATCGCACCATAGGCCACGCTGGCGTCACCGGGGAAGTCGGTGGCCGCGACAAGCACCACCAAGACGCAGCCCAGCACCGAGCCGATGTACGGCACCCAGGCCAGGACGGCGGTGACGAGACCGAGCACCAGCGGCCCGGACAGTCCGATGACCCATAAACCCGCCGCCAAACACACGGTGTCGAGGAATGTCAGTTTGAGCAGTCCGATGAAATACAGCCGGGCCGTGTGGTCCATCTGATCGAGCAGGTACAGCGTGCGCTCGAAAAAAGCGTTGGGCACGGCGCGGCCCAGAAATTTCTTGAACCGCCAGCCGTCGCGCAGAAAGAAAAACGCCAAAAAAGGCGCCAGCAGCAGCGAGGGCAACCAGCCGGCCGCCGCCAGCGCGACGTCGGCCAGGTAGGTACTGACCAGCTTGTCGCCCAACTCGCTGACCTGCTGCATCAACTGACTGCTCAGCTTGGCCTTGGCCGCAAAGGCAAAGTTCTTTTCCAGCCAGACCAGGTTGTCGACGACAAAGCGCAGGCCACCTTCGATGTACCGGCTGCCGGACGCCTGCCAGGATGCCAGATGGCTGCCAATCCATGGGAAGGTGACAAAGGACACCAGCGTCGCGACCGTAAAAGCCGCACCACTTACCACCGCCGCCGACGTATCGCGCGACATGCCACCCAGCACCAGGCGCTGCTGCGCCGGAAACAGCAGGTAGTAGATGATGAGTCCGAACAACAGCGGCACGATCAGCCACAGGATCTTCTGGAACAGGAACAGCAATATGCAGGTGGTGGCGAGAATCGCGCACCACACCAGCGGCCCGGACTGGTAACGTGCCGGTGTCATGCGTCTGTGGTTGCCGGGTTGTCTGCGGCACGCAGGCGCGCGCCGAGATGCCGGGCAAGCTGGATGGCAATCTTCGAGGCAATCCATCCATGCGACTGCATCAGGCCCAAGAAGTCGCCCCGAAACAGCACCAGCAGGGTACAGGCATCGGCAGCACGTATCTGGGCCGAACGGGGCGCGTCGTCGAGCAGGGCGAGTTCACCGAAGAATTTTCCCGAGCCCAGGGTGGCAATCGGGTTATCCATATCGCCCTGGCGGCAAATCAGCACCGAGCCGGTCAGCACGATGTAGAAAGCCTCGCCTTTTTCTCCTTCGTCAAACACCACCTCGCCCTGAAGATAGGTGCGCTCGTGCATGAAGCCATGCACCACGCCAATCTCGCGGCGCGAGAGCTCGGAGAACAGGAACATCTTCTTGAGTTCGCGCATGCGGTCGGACAGCGCGCGGTTTTCGAACAGTTTGAACTTCATGGCAAATTGGGTTTTGGCACATTTTGCGGCAGAACCGCCCCTCTACGGTTCGCTGTTGCCACATTTGTGCCAACATCACAACGCATCGCCATGTCGTGATGCGGCAGCAAGGAGGCCACCTGTGGCGAAGAAGAAATCCCCGGCCTGGTACGACGCCATGTACAACAACCGGGCGCTGGTGCCGGCTTTTGCGCAGCATATGGTCGACTGGAGTGCAAAGTCTCGCGCGGCGCGTGGCGCGCCCGGTGTATTTCTGGACCAGGCCTACGCAGTGGGGGCGGCCGAGACGCTCGACGTGTTCTGCCCGGAACGCTCCGATGCGCCCGTGCTGGTGTTTGTCCATGGCGGCTACTGGCGCGCGCTGGACAAGGCCGACCACTCCTTTGTCGCGCCGGCGTTCACGCGTGCTGGTGCCGTGGTGGTGGTTCCCAACTATTCCCTGTGCCCCGGCCCGCCCGGGCAAGCGGTGACTTTGCTGACGATCACCATGCAGATGGTGCACGCGGTGGCGTGGACCTGGCGCCATATCGGCAGGTTT
>JANOTG010000222.1:0-4004 GCA_031416215.1 Betaproteobacteria bacterium | reverse complement strand
GCGGGCCACGCCGGCACGGGTAGCGAATTCGGTGTGCAAATCCCGCACCCGCAGCAACACGGCCCCCACGCTTGTCGCTTCGCGTACTGCGCTGCCCCCCGAGGGGGCTAATTCTCCTTGGGGCGGCCCGGCGGAGAATTGGACTGTTTGCCCTGGTTGCGCGCTCATCGCTTGAGCCTCGGGTTGAGCTGATCGCGGACCTGGTCACCCACCAGATTGATCACCACGATCAGCACGATCAACGCCAGGCCGGGATAGATCGATATCCAGTAACGACCCGACAACATGTACTGGAAGCCGTTGGCGATCAGCATGCCCAGCGAGGGTTCGGAGACCGGCAGCCCGAGCCCGAGAAATGACAGCGTGGCCTCCAACGCGATCGAATTCGCCACCTGCACCGTTGCCACCACGATCAGCGGTGGCAGGCAATTGGGCAACACATGGCGAAACGCCACACGGGCCGCGCTCAAGGGCGTGGACAGGGCCGCTTCCACATAGTCCTTGGAGCGCTCGGCGGTCGCGGCGCCGTGGGCGGTGCGCGCGAAGTAGGCGTATTGCGCCGTCACCAGGGCGGCGATGAGTTGCCATTTGCCTTGCCCCAGCAAGGCTGCCAGCACCAGCGCAAGCAAGATCGCCGGGAACGACAACTGCAGGTCAATGATGCGCATGATCAGGGCCTCAGTGCGCCCGCCGATGAAACCTGCCAGGGTGCCGAGCGATGCGCCCAGTGCGAAGGCGATGGCACCGGCCATCAGCCCCACTTGCAGCGAGATGCGAAGTCCGTAAATGATGGCAGAGAGCAGGTCCCTGCCCTGCGCATCGGTGCCCAGCCAATGCGTGAATCCCTTGCTGCCCACATAACCGGGCGGACGCCGGGCATCGGTCAGCACCAGGGTTGCCAGGTCGTAGGGATTCTGCGGCGTGATCAGCGGCGCCGCCAGCGACAGCAGCACGATCAGCCCCAGCAGCGTCACTGCCACCATGGCCACACGGCTCTCGGAAAACTCGCGCAGAAACATGCGCAGCGGAGTCTCCACGACGGGCGCGGTCATACTGCTCATGTCGTCTTGCGCGCACGCAGGCGCGGGTCCAGGGCGACGTAGGCAATGTCGACCGTCAGGTTGATGGTGATGAACAGCAGCGATACCAGCATAAGGTAGGCGACCATCACGGGGCGGTCCAGCGTGGATATCGAGTCGATGATGAGCTTGCCCACCCCGGGCCAGGAGAAGATGGTCTCGGTGACCACGGCAAACGCCAGCGTGGAGCCGAACTCGAGCCCGAACACGGTCACCAGCGGGATCGCGATCAGACGCAGCACATGGCGCCGCAGGATGGTCCACTCACTCTCGCCGGCGGCGCGGGCAAAACGCACCATGTCGGTCAGCATCACCTCGCGCGTGCCGGCCCGCGCCAGCCGGATCATCAGCGCCATCTTGAACAGGGCCAGGTTGATCGACGGCAGCAGCATGTGCTTGAGCCCGTTGGCGGTGAAAAAACTCCACTCCACACCGAACAGCGCGATCGTTTCGCCGCGCCCGCCGGCGGGCAGGATGCCGAAACTCACGGCAAAGGTGAAGATCAGCAACAAGCCGATCCAGAACGTCGGCACGGAAAACCCGAGCACGGACACGGCCATGATGACCTTGGACACGCGGCTGTCGGGCGCATAACCGGCAAACATGCCCAGCGGCACACCCAGCAGCGTGGCGCCAAGCACGGCGGCCAGCGTGATTTCGAGCGTCGCCGGCAGGCGTGACAGGATCAGGTTCAGCACCGGCATGTTGTAGACGAAGGAGCGGCCAAAATCACCTTCGACCAGCCGCCCGAGGAAGATGCCGTACTGCTTCCACAACGGCTGATCGAAACCATAGGCACGAATCGTCGCCAGGCGGATTTCCTGGGTGACATCGGGCGCGATCATCACGTCGATCGGGTTGCCCACCGCGTAGACACCGACAAACACCATGGCCGAGATGACCAGCATCACAATCGCCGCCTGCATCAGGCGCTGGAGGACGAAGGCGAGCATGGTCCCGGCCGCCTAGTGCCAGTCGGAGCTGATCAGGCCACGTGTCTCGGCCACCGCCACCTCCCACAGCGCCTGCATGTCGGCGTCGCCGAGTTGGTAGTGGCCGCCGAAATTGCCATCACCGATCAGCGTCTTCTTGGCGCCAGGGTCGATGCGCTGGTATCGCGCCAGGTCGATCATCGGTTTGCGCTCGGCCGGCATCGCGACGCCGGGCAGTCGCGTCCACGGAAAGTTCTCCATCCAGGAGGCGTGCGACGCCACCGGGTCGATCGCGTTGACTTTGGCCATCGTCTTGGGCGCATTCCACCAGTTGTGCCACTTCACCTGCACACCCCGGTTGCGGTCCAGCCACTCCAGGATGGCGCCATGCGCCGGCGAGTTGCCGCCGTGGCCGTTCACGATCAGGATCTGGCGAAACCCGCTGCGCACCATGCTGTCGAGCACATCAACCATCAACGCACACAACGTGGACAGACGCAGCGTGACGGTGCCCGGATAGTCGACAAAGCTGGGGGTGAAACCGTAGTTGATGACCGGAAATACCGGTACCGCCAGCGGCTCGGCTGCCTCGACCGCCACACGTTCAGACAAGATGACATCCACACACAGGCTCAGCAGACCGTGCTGCTCGGTAGAGCCGATGGGCAACACCGCACGCTGATCGTGTTTCACGTGCTCCTGCACCTGCATCCAGTTCATGTCGGCAAGTCGCACGGTATGGCTCCTCAGTTGGTTGTGGCAGGCTGCGACCCGCCAACCGTCGCGGTCGGGCTGTCGAACATGGCCAACACCACCTTGGCCATCAGGGCCGACAGCGTTTCCTGTTCGACCAGGTTCAATGGGGCGAGCATCTCGGCCTCCAGGGCGACAAAACGCGGCACGGCTTCGTCCAGAATGGCGCGCCCGGCCGGCGTCAGCGTGAGGTTTTGCTGGCGACGGTCACTTTCGCCAGCGCTGCGCGTTATCAGGCCGAGTTTGGCAATCCGGTTCACGGCCCGGCTCAGCGTGTTTTTCGGGAATGCGGTGGAGGCGGCAATTTCGCTCGCGGTCACCCCCTCCTGCAACCCGAGGCTGTACATGACAACGAATTCGGCGCGGGACAAGCCAAAACGTTCTTCCACCCAACCGTACAGCGGCGTGTTGTACCGCAGGCCCAGGTAGTTGAAACGTGCTGAAAAGCCGCAGGGGTTGCGCCACAGTCGCGCGTGCGTGAACGTATCCAGCCGATGGCGCCCCAGCAGGTCGGCGCCGGTCCCGGCCTGGATGAGATCCGGCACGCTCCGCAGGTAATCGGGTGATAGTTCCAAACTGCACCGTACTGTGTGTTGAAGCGTAGATGCTAGCAATATTAGGTTCCATTGGGAACCTGTTTCCCGATATTTTTTAATAAGACACGCTTTTTTGGTACAAATTGGTACTACTTTGGAAAGCAGACATGGAAAAAATTTGAAAATTAGTTCCAATAGGTATTGACTGCATGGCCTTGGCGGCATTAAATTGTGGTCTGCAAGGCCAGCGGTCTGCGTTGTGCCGACATTTGGAGAATCAACATGCGCTCATTTTTTGCGGGTGTGCTGTGCGCCACAGCACTGGTCACGTCGGCAGTCGCCCAAACCCTGACCATCGGTGTGCGTGGCGGGCCGGACTCCATCGACCCCCACTTCACTGCGACCGGCTCGCATGCCGAGGCGCTGAAGCACGTGTTCGACACGCTGGTGTGGTCGGGCGATGGGCTGGAGCTGGAGCCGCGCCTGGCTGAGAGCTGGAGAGTGATCAACGACAACACCTGGGAGTTCAAGTTGCGCCGCGGTGTCAAGTTCCATGATGGCTCCGACTTCACCGCGCAGGACGTGAAGTTCTCGATCGAGCGTATTCCGGTCGTCTCCGGTCCCAACCCGACGACGATTTATGTGCGCCGCGTCAAGGAAACCAGGATCATCGACCCGTTGACGATCCACGTGGTCACCGACGG
>JANOTG010000221.1:0-11709 GCA_031416215.1 Betaproteobacteria bacterium | reverse complement strand
CACGTCGGCCTTGACGATGATCGGTACCAGCTTGACTTCGCCGGCGCCGATGTCGGCAAACATGTTCTCCAGCTTCGCGGCCTGCTGGCGTGCCAGCTTGGTGTTGCGGAACTTGCCAGCCCGGTAGGTCGCGATTTCGCGTGCACGACGCTCGTCTGACAGGACCATGAACTCGTCACCGGCCTGCGGAACTTCGGTCAGGCCCTGGATCTCGACCGGAATGGACGGCCCGGCGGCCTTGATCGTCTTGCCGTTTTCGTCCAGCATGGCGCGTACCCGGCCAAAGGTCGAGCCGGCCAGCACGATGTCGCCGGTTTTCAGCGTACCCGACTGCACCAAAACGGTGGCGACCGGTCCGCGACCCTTGTCCAGTTGCGCCTCGATCACCAGACCCTTGGCCATGGCATCCACCGGCGCGCGCAACTCGAGCACCTCGGCCTGCAGCAATACCTGCTCCAGCAGGGCATCGATACCCTGGCCAGTCTTCGCCGACACCGCAACAAACGGCGAGCTGCCGCCGAACTCTTCCGGGATGACTTCCTCGATCACCAGCTCGTTCTTGACTCGCTCCGGATTGGCATCGGGCTTGTCAATCTTGTTGATCGCCACCACCATCGGAACCCCGGCTGCCTTGGCATGTTTGATCGCCTCGCGGGTCTGCGGCATCACACCGTCATCCGCAGCCACCACCAGAATCACGATGTCGGTCGCCTTGGCGCCACGCGCCCGCATTGCTGTAAAAGCCTCGTGGCCCGGCGTGTCCAGGAAGGACACCATCCCGCGCGGCGTTTCCACATGGTAGGCACCGATATGCTGGGTGATGCCACCGGCTTCGCCGGCTGCCACCTTGGCACGCCGGATGTAGTCCAGCAGGGAGGTTTTGCCATGGTCCACGTGGCCCATGACCGTTACCACCGGCGCACGCGGCAACGATTCCGACTCTTGCTGCTGTGTTTCGTCAACCGTGAAGGCTTCGGGATCATCCAGTGCCGCAACAATCGCCTTGTGGCCCATTTCCTCGACCACGATCATTGCCGTGTCCTGGTCGAGCGGCTGGTTGATGGTGACCATCTGTCCCAGCTTCATCAGATGCTTGATGACCTCCGACGCCTTGACAGCCATCTTGTGGGCCAGTTCCGCGACGGTGATGGTCTCGGGAACATGTACTTCAAAAATGCGCGCCTCTTGCACTGGCGCCGGTGCGTTTTCCTCACGTTCCCGACCGGTGCCACGCCGTCCCCGGGGACCGCCGCGCCAGTTGCCGCGCCCGGCACCTGCACCGGTGTCGCCACGTGTCGGAATCGCCTTCTTCTTGGCCGGATCCCCTGCCCAGCTGCTGGACAACTTGGCTGACTTGATCTCCTTGCCGCTGCCCGGAGCTGCGCCTGGACTGCCCGGTCCGCCGGTCGAGCCCGGTCGAGCCGGCTTGTTGACCATGGTGCCAGCGGCTGGCTTGTGCAGGGTTCCCTTCACCGCCGCCTTGGCCTCGTCGGCACGCGCCACCGGTTTTACTTCTTCCGGCTTCTTCGCCACCAACACCTTCTTGGGCGTCGACATCATGGTCCGGATGGCTGCTGCTTCAGCTTCCGCCTTGCGCCGGCGCTGCCCCAGGTCGGCGGCCCGTGCTGCCTCTTCGTCGGCGCGCGCCTTGGATTCCTTGGCCAGCTTTTCTCTCGCAGCAGCATGGGACTTGGCCGCCGCCTCGGCCGCCTCCTCGTCCGCCGCGCGGTCTTGTACAGGGCTGTCAGACACCTCGGCCAGGGCCTTGGTTCGCGCTGCGGCCGCAGCTGCTTCAGCAAGTGCCCTGGCGCGCGCCTCCTGCTCCTGGCGCTCCTGGCGCTTCAGCGCCAGCTCTTCCTCCTGGCGGCGAATCAGCTCCGCCTGACGGCGTGCCTCTTCCTCGCGACGCGCCAAATCGGCATGGTCGATCGCGGGCACCTGCACTGCCGGCGCAGCCACTTCTGACGCCTCTGCAGCACCTTCGGGTACAGCATCGACCCCATCCTCACGTCGCACAAAGGTGCGCTTCTTGCGTACCTCCACCTGGATGGTGCGGGCTTTTCCGGACGAATCTGCCTGCTTGATCTCGGTCGTCGACTTCTTGACCAAGGTGATCTTCTTGCGCTCGGCCGTGACGGTGCCGTGGGCCGCATGCAAGAAATTCAGCAGGCTGTGCTTGTCCGCGTCGGTCAGCGTGTCGGACGCGGACGACTTGGCAACACCAGCGGACTTGAGCTGCTCAAGCAGCGTGCTGGTGGATTTCTTGAGTTCGTTGGCAAACTCGGCGACGGTCGTACTGGACATGTGTTGTGCTACCTTTGGTTCGGCATAACAAGCCCTTTGGGCAATTGTCAGCGATCACTGAAACTTGTGTGTCATGGCCGTTATTCGTGAGAGGCCGTCGCATCGGTAAACCAATGCTCGCGCGCCTTCATGATCAGGGTCTTGGCGTCGTCTTCGGACTGGCCGGTAATCTCGGTGAGTTCATCCACCGCGAGGTCGGCCAGATCGTCACGGGAATGAATGCCGCCGTCGGCCAGTTTGCCGATCAACGCGACATCCAGGCCCTCCAGCGAGCGCAAATCCTGCGACACGGCGTCGACGTTTTCCTCGTGCGCAATCTCCATCGTCAACAACGCATCTTTGGCCCGGGTGCGCAGTTCATTCACGGTGTCTTCGTCAAAACTCTCGATTTCCAGCATTTCCTGCAGCGGCACGTAGGCCACCTCTTCCAGGCTGGTGAATCCCTCGGCAATCAGGATGTCGGCGATTTCTTCGTCCACATCGAGTTTTTCCATGAACAGGCGGCGCCCTGAATCGGTCTCGGTCGCCAGCTTCTGGGCCGACTCTGCGGCGTCCATGATGTTGATCTTCCAGCCAGTCAGGTCCGACGCCAGGCGCACGTTCTGTCCGCCGCGCCCGATGGCAATAGCCAGATTCTCCTCGTCCACCACGACGTCCATCGCATGGCGCTCTTCATCCACCACGATGGAAGACACGTTCGCAGGCGCCAGCGCACCAATGACGAACTGTGCCGGGTCTTCGCTCCACAACACGATGTCAACCCGCTCGCCTGCCAATTCGTTGGTGACACCGTTGACGCGCGTGCCCCGCACCCCGACACAGGTACCGATGGGATCGACCCGCTTGTCGTGTGACAGGACCGCGATCTTGGCGCGCGAACCGGGGTCGCGCGCGCACGACTTGATCTCCAGCAATCCCTGTTCGATCTCCGGCACCTCGGTGCGAAACAGCTCGGTCATGAACTCGGGCGCCGAACGCGACAGGATGATGGGCGCACCACGCAGGGTCAGATCCACTTCCATGATCATGGCCCGCACCCGGTCACCGGTGCGAAGATTTTCCTTCGGGATCATTTCGCTGCGCCGCAAACGCCCTTCGACACGCCCGCTCTCGACGATGATGTCGCCCTTGTCCATGCGCTTGACGGTGCCGACAAATATCTTCTCGCCGCGCGACATGAAATCGTTCAGCAACATCTCGCGTTCGGCGTCGCGGATGCGCTGCAGGATCACCTGCTTGGCTGCCATGGCGCCGATACGCCCGATAGGCACCGAATCCACCGCCTCTTCGATATGCTCATCCACTTCGATGTCGGGAATTTGCTCCTGGGCTTCAAAGTGCAGGATTTCCTGGTCAGGCAGCTGCAATCCCGCTTCGTTGGGCACCACATGCCAACGCCGGAAGGTTTCATAACTTCCGCTGTCGCGATCGACCGAGACCCGAATGTCCACGTCGCCCGGGTAGAGTTTCTTGGTCGCCTGCGCCAGCGCGGCTTCGACGGCTGCAAACACGACGTCACGCTCCACGCTTTTTTCGCGTGAGATGGCGTCCACCAACATCAACATTTCGCGATTCATGTCACTACTCTCCTAAAGTCATCAACATCACCGTTGCGGCATCCTGCGTCGCAACCCTGTCTGAGTTTCGAACCCGATCTTTCAACGTCTGGCGTTGCTACAGCGTCGCCCCGCGCCCCTTGAAATTGACGATCGGCGCCAACCGCGCCTCGCGCAATTCATCCAGCGAAAACCGCAATACCTGCTGCGCTGGTGCCAGCCGCTTCTTGCTGACACGTTGCCCCGGTTTCACGGCCGGCGCGTCGCTCCAGACCAACTGCCACACATCTGCAGCGGCGTCCCCATCCAGTCGCTCCAGCCGGCCACGGAATTTCTTGCGACTGGCGCTGACCAATCCCTTCGCCGCATCACCCATGGCGGCCTTCAGCGTGATGTCCACTTCATGCCCAACGAAGCGCTCAAAATCACGCCGCCCCCGTAACGGACGATCAATGCCTGGCGATGACACCTCCAGACGCTTGTAGTCGACCGCCTCGACCTCCAGGGCAAACTGCAACTGGCGTGTCACTTTCTCGCAATCCTCCACGGTCACCAGTGGCTGTGTACCCGCGCCATCAACCTCTGTCTGGGAACCGTCCCAGGGCAGATCGATGGTGATACGCAGCAGGCCCCCGGCCGAGCGAACAAGCTCCACCAGTTCGTACCCGAGACCGGTTACGGTTTGTTCCGCAATGTCCAAAAGCGCCACGTGATTCCAGCCCCCAAGCCGCCGTCTGTCTGACCCGACTTTCCGTTCGCCCAAAAAAAACGGGCGGTGAAAACCCGCCCGTTTGGTCGTGAAGTACCTATTCTAATACAAAAGGCGCTGTTCCGCACCCGCCGCAGCGGCCAAATCCTGGGGAATGGCAGATGAAGCGTGGGAGTCAGGTAGCGGCTGCAACCAACATGGCCGAATAGGGGTGGGCTGGTGTGTCGAGCACCCGGAAAACCGGTCCGGCTTCCACCACCTCGCCATCCTTGAGCACCATAACGTCGTGCGCCATGGCCCGGATCACGTCCACGTCGTGCGTAATGAGCAAATAACTCAAGCCGCGTTCGCGTTGCAGGCGCTGCAGCAAATCGAGGATGTGCTTTTGAATCGTGACATCCAGTGCACTGGTCGGCTCGTCCAGCACCAGCAGTTGCGGCTGCACCATGAGGGCGCGCGCGACGGCCAGTCGCTGTCTCTGCCCGCCAGAGAACTCATGCGGATACCGTGTCAACAGTCCATCAAAGTGTTGCTCGTCCAGACCCACTTCCTGCAATGCTGCAACCACACGCTGGCGCCGCTGCAAGGGGTTCAGAGCCGGTTCATGCACCAGCAAGCCCTCGCCGACGATCTCCTCCACCGTCATGCGCGGCGAGAGTGAGGAAAACGGGTCCTGGAAGACCACCTGAACGCGTTTGCGTATCGCCTGGTCCGAGGCACTGCCACCGCCCCAGCGCTGCCCAGCATGTCGTAAGTTGCCAGTGAAGCCCTGCAGGCCAAGCACCGCCAATGCCAGGGTGGATTTTCCGGAGCCAGACTCGCCGATCACGCCCAGCGTGCGGCCTGATTCCAGCAAAAAACCAGCGTTGCGCAAGGCGGAAAATGAGCCCTTCTTGAACCAGCCACGTAGGCCCGGCAGCCGTACCGGGTAGTCCACCCCGAGCGCATCGGCGCGCAGCAGGGGCTTGGAGATTTCCCCGGCGCCGACGTCCTGTGTCGACGCTTCCAGTACCCGACGTTGGGGTTTGCTGTGGATCAGGCTGCGTGTATAGGAATGTTGCGGATTCGCAAACAACTGCTCCACCGGCCCCTGTTCGACGATCAGCCCCTGCTGCATCACTGCAACGCGATCTGCGAACTTGCGCACCAGGTTCAGATCGTGGGTGATCATCAGCACCGCCATCCCGGTATCGCGCTGCAGGGTCGCCAACAACTCCAGTATCTGGGAACGAACCGACACATCCAGCGCCGTGGTAGGCTCATCTGCCAGCAACAAGGCCGGCCGACAGGCCAAAGCCATCGCGATCATGGCCCGCTGGCGCTGGCCGCCGGAGAGCTGGTGGGCAAAGGAGCCGGCGCGGCGTTGCGGCTCGGCAATGCCGGTGGAGGCGAGCAAGCGGACGGCTTCCGCGGACGACTGCGCCTTGTCCATGCCGCGCTTGAGCTGCAACACTTCGGCGATCTGCTCGCCGACCGTGAACAACGGATTGAGCGCCGTCATCGGCTCCTGGAAAATCATGGCGATGTCCTGCCCGCGGATCGCCTGCAGTTCATCGGCCGGCATCGACATCAGGTCACGCGGTGGCGTATCGCTGCCAAACAATGCGCTGCCGGAGCAGTGCGCGTTCTGCGCCAGGCGCAGCAGGCTGAGCGCCGTGACGGTTTTGCCAGATCCGGATTCCCCGACCAGTGCCAGCTTTTCACCACGGTCCAAACTGAAATCGATGCCGCGCACCACTTCCTTGCCACCGAAGGCAACCCGTAACCCGGTCACCTGCAACAGGCTCACGCAGTATCCCCTTGGCCGGCGACAGGGTCCTGGTCGGCCTTTCGCGGATCGAGTGCATCACGCAGCGCATCACCCATGAAGGTGAGCAGCAACAAAGTCACCACCAGCACGAAAAAGGTTGACAGGGAAATCCACCAGGCATCGATGTTGTTCTTGCCCTGCGACAACAATTCGCCCAGGGAGGGAGTACCCGGCGGGACGCCCAGGCCAAGGAAATCCAGCGACGTCAGGGCCAGGATGGCGCCGCTCATGCGAAACGGCAGAAACGTCACCACGGGAGTCAGGCTGTTGGGCAAGACATGACGCAGAATGATCTGCCAGTTGCTGACCCCCAGGGCCCGCGCAGCACGAACATAGTCGAGCTGGCGGTTGCGCAGAAATTCGGCCCGCACATAGTCCGACAGACCCATCCAGCCAAACAGGCTGAGCAGAACCAGCAACAAGGCCAGGCTGGGAGCAAAAACGGCGCTGAAGATTATCAGCAGGTACAACTCGGGCATCGAGCCCCAGATCTCGATGAAACGCTGGAAGGCCAGGTCCGTCTTGCCGCCGAAATATCCTTGAATGGCTCCCGCCATCAGCCCGAGCAATACGCCGGTGGTGGTCAGGGCCAACGCAAACAGCACGCTGACCCGAAAGCCATAGATGAGTTGGGCCAGCAGGTCGCGACCGCGGTCGTCTGTTCCCAACAAATTGGCGCGGGTCGGGCGCGACGGGTTGGGTTCGGCCGCAAAATAGTTCAGTGTCTTGGGGCCATACGGGTTGGGCGCAAAGACGGCCCAGTTGCCAGGAGCGGCGAGTCGCTCACGGATGAACGGATCCAGATAGTCGGTGTTGGTCTCGAAGTCGCCACCGAAGGTTTTCTCCGAATAATCCCGCGCCATCGGGAAGTAAATGTCGCCCTGGTAACGTACCAGCAGCGGTCGGTCGTTCGAGACCAACTCGGCGAACAGGCTCAGCACCACCAGGCAGCAAAACACAACCAGGCTCCAGTAGCCCAGCCGGTTGCGCCGAAAACGCCGCCAGGCGCGCCGGCTCGGCGACGCTCCTGCAGGGCGTGGCGCGGGCGGCGGTGTTGCTGCTTCTTCAACCGGGGTTGCTGCGTGGATTGCCATGTCAGTCGAACTTCACCCGTGGGTCTACCCAGACATAACACAAATCGGACACCAGCTTGGTCACCAGTCCAATCAGGGTGAACAGATACAGTGTTCCCAGCACAACTGGATAGTCGCGCCGAATCACGCTCTCGTAACTCAGCAAGCCCAGGCCGTCAAGTGAGAACAGTGTCTCGATCAGCAGTGAGCCGGTGAAAAAGGCACCCACAAACGCGGCCGGGAAGCCCGTGATGATGGGTATCAGTGCATTACGAAACACATGTTTCCACAACACCCGGCCCTCCCCCAGCCCTTTGGCACGCGCCGTCACCACATACTGCTTGCGGATTTCCTCCAGAAAGGCGTTTTTGGTCAACATGGCGGTTACCGCGAAGCTGCCCAACACCATGGCCGTCACTGGCATGGCAATATGCCAAAGGTAGTCGGTGATGCGTGCGCCCCATGCCAGCTCTTCCCAGTTGCTCGAGGTCAGGCCGCGCAGCGGAAACCATTGCAATTGCCCGCCAAAAACCACCAGCAAAGCCACACCCAGCACAAATCCCGGAATCGCATACCCCAGCAGCACCAACAATGTGGTGACAAAGTCAAAACGCGACCCGGCGCGCACCGCCTTGGCAACACCCAGCGGAACGGCGATCAGGTAGCTGATGAAAAAGGTCCACAAGCCCAGGCTGATCGACACCGGCAGCTTTTCAAGAATTAGCTGACCCACATCCTTGTTCTGGAAAAAACTCTTGCCCAGGTCAAAACGCGCAAACTGACCCAGCATCTGCAGGAACCGCTCATGCGGCGGTTTGTCAAAGCCGTAGAGCGCCTTGATCTGTTCGATGCGCTTGGGGTCCACACCTTGCGAACCGCGGTAGCTCAATCCACCCCCTTCGGCGCTGGTGCCAGAGCCGGCCTTGGCCTCGGCGAGGAATTGCTCGACTGGCCCGCCAGGCACAAACTGGATCACCAAAAAGGTGATGAACAACACCCCCAGCAAGGTAGGAATCATGAGCAGCAGGCGCTTGAGGATGTAGCTGAACATGTTACTTCGCCCACCAGGTGTCGATGGCCCAGCTCTCGCCCGCCGCATAAGGCGGCATGTTGTCCGGGCGCGCCAGCCGCCAGGCGTTGTAGGCGATGCGGTGTGTGCCAGCAGTCCACTGCGGGATCAGCAAATGGCTGTGCGCTACCACGCGCTCCAGCGCGCGGCAGGCCGGCTGCAATTCGGCTTTCGATTTGGCGCCGGTCATGCGTACGATGAGGGCGTCGATGGCTGGGCTCTTGATGCCCGACAGGTTGCCGGAGTCCTCGATGTCGGCAGCCTTGGAGCCGAAAATATCGGCATATTCCTGGCCCGGGCTGTGCGTGCCCTGGTAAGCCAGTGAACTGATGTCGAACTCGAACTTTTGCAGTCGCTGCTGGTACAGCGCAAAGTCGACCGGGCGAAAGACCCGTTGCACACCGATCTTCTCCAGGTTGCGCGCCCAGGGTGTGACCGTGCGGGCTCCGCCTTCGTTGCTGTCCAGGTACTCGATCACCAAGGGTTCACCCTTGGCATTGCGCAACTTGCCGTCCCGCACCTCCCAGCCGGCCTGCTTGAGCAGGGCCAAGGCCTGGCGCAGGTTGGCCCGCAGTGACGATGTGCCGTCGGTGCGCGGCGGAGTCGTCATCGGCCCGAAAACGGCGGGCGGAACTCCGTCGCGCCAGGGCGCGAGCAGTGCCAGTTCTTCCACGGTCGGCTCGCCTTGCGCTGCACAATCGGTATTGCCGAACAGACCATTGACGCGCTGGTACGAGTTGTAGAACATCTGCCGGTTCATCCACTCATAGTCCATCGCCAGCCCGAGCGCCTGGCGCACCCGCACGTCCTTGAACTTGTCGCGCCGGGTGTTGAGCACGTAACTCTGGAAGCCTGACGGCAGCCGGTGCCGGAACTCCGCCTTGACAAGTTCACCGGTGTCGAATCGCTTGCCGCTGACACGACGCGCCCAATCACCGGCAGAGAAAAACCGCATCAGGTCAAATTCTCCGGCCTTGAGTGCTTCCAGCCGAGCGGTGTTGTCCTTGTAGATCTTGACGGTGATGCGCTCGAAGTTGCCGGTGCCGCGGCGCACATTCAGGTCCCGGCCCCAATAGGCCGGGTCGCGCACATAGGTGATGTCGCGGCCGAACTTCACCGGTCCGATCTTGTAGGGGCCGCTTCCGATCGGTATGTCCGTGACCACCTTGTCGAACGGCTTGGCCCGACCGTTCTCTTCACCCCATTTGCGGCTGAACACCGGCAGGCCGCCCACGGTGAGTGGCAGTTCCCGGTTTGGTTTCTTGAAGCGGTAACGCACCGTACGTTCGTCCACGACGTCGATTCCCGCCACGTCCTCCAGCAGATTCTTGTAACCTGGCGCGGTAAAGGGCCCGATCAATGTGTCGAAGCTGTGTTTGACATCCGCCGCCAGCACCGGGTCGCCATTATGAAAGCGGGCCAACGGATTCAGGCGGAAGGTGGCGCTCAGGCCATCGGCTCCCACCTCGACATCCTGCGCCAGCAAGCCGTATCCCGCAGCGGTCTCGTCCAGCGAACCGGAGAGCAGGGAGTCAAACATCAGACCCGACAGGTAGGCCGGCGCATTGCCCTTGATCGTGAATGGGTTGAACTTGTCGAAGGTGGACACGCGCAGGTTGCTGACCAGGCGCAATTCGCCACGGCGCGGCGCCGTCGGGTTGACGTACTCGAAATGGGTGAACGATGCCGGGTACTTGAGATCGCCCCACAAGGCATAACCATGCGCAGCCCACAGCGGCGCCGCGGTGCCGAACATGAGCAAAAACAACAAACTGCGCATGCGACAATTCTGCAGGATTTTTCGAGGAGATGAGACCATGGGTTTTCTGGCCGGCAAAAGATTGTTGATCACCGGTGTGCTGAGCAACCGCTCCATCGCTTATGGCATCGCCCGGGCCTGCCACGCCCAGGGGGCAGAACTCGCGTTCAGTTACGTCGGGGAACGATTCAAGGAGCGCATCACCGATTTCGCCAACGACTTCGGCTCCAAGCTGATTTTCGACTGCGATGTCGGGGATGACGCCCAGATCGGCAAACTGTTCTCCGACCTGGCACAGACCTGGCCCCGCTTCGACGGTTTTGTGCACAGCATCGGCTTCGCCCCGCGCGAGGCCATCGCCGGCAACTTCCTGGACGGCCTGAGCCGCGAAAACTACCGCATCGCGCATGACATCAGCGCCTACAGCTTCGCCGCCATGGCGAAGGCGGCATTGCCGACCCTGAGCGAACGCTCCGCCCTGCTGACGCTGACCTATGTGGGCTCGGAGCGGATCGTCCCCAACTACAACACCATGGGTCTGGCCAAGGCGTCGCTGGAATCGTCGGTGCGGTATTTGGCCGAGGCGCTGGGCAGCCGTGGCACGCGGGTCAACGGCATCAGCGCCGGCCCCATCAAGACGCTGGCCGCCAGCGGCATCAAGGACTTCGGCAAACTGCTGGGCATGGTGGCGGGTGCGGCACCGCTTCGGCGCAATGTGACCATCGATGACGTGGGCAATGTCGCGGCGTTCCTGATGAGCGACCTGGCCGCCGGGGTGACAGCCGAAATCACCTTCGTGGACGGCGGCTTCAGCAAAGTCGCCCTGGCGACCGAAGACCGTTCAACTGGTTGATTTGACCCGGCTGGTTCGTCGCTTCGCCTGGGCAGTCGGCGCGAGCGCCACGCAGTCGGCATAGTAGCGCAGGCGCCCCTCGCTGTCTGGCTCGGTCACCAGGCCATGGATGTCCGTGCCAAAACCCGGACACTGGGCATTGAACTCGCGTGAGAATTTCAGGTAATCGACGATCTTGCGGTTGAATACCTCTCCGGGAATGAGCAGTGGTATACCCGGCGGATAGGGCGTCACCAGACCGACCGTGATGCGCCCCTCCAGATTGTCGATCTCCACCCGCTCGGTCTTGCGCCGGGCAATCTGTGCAAACGCATCACTCGGCTTCATCGCCGGGGCCAGGTCACTGAGGTACATGTCGGTCGTCAGGCGTGCAATGTCGTAGCGCGCATACAGCTGGTGCACAAACTGGCACAGGTCTGCCAGCCCCATCTTTTCGTACTTCGGGTTTTGCTGGCAGAACTCCGGCAATATGCGCCACATCGGCTGGTTCTTGGCATAGTCGTCCTTGAACTGTTGCAATGCGGTGAGCAGGGTGTTCCAGCGGCCCTTGGTGATGCCAATGGTGAACATGATGAA
>JANOTG010000220.1:0-3448 GCA_031416215.1 Betaproteobacteria bacterium | reverse complement strand
GCAATAGGTTTCGCGCAGGGCATTGAGCAGGTCGCGCAGGCTCATGCGGTCCTTGCCGAAGAAGGTGTTGCTGGTGTCAAACACGGCTTCCTGGTCGGCATCGCTGAAGCCGTAGAAAGCGCTCTCCAGTTCAGGAATCTTGTCGCGCTCGCTTCGTTTGAGTGGATCCAGGTCGGCCCAGCGTGCACCCACGTTTCGGTAGGCTGCTATCAACTGCTGCACCGCTGTGCGTTTGCGCCCCATTTCGGCGTCGGCGCTCGCCACCACCACTTTTGTGCCACCCAGTTTGGCACGTTCGGCAAAGGCATTCACCACTGGCAGGTGCGGCACGTCCTTGGCGTGACTGCCGTCCACTGCGGGGACGTGCTGCAGCGCATCAAAATAGTCTCTCCAGGAGTCCGGCACACTGCCTGGATTGGCCAGGTAGTTTTCGTACATTTCCTCCACATACGGCGCGTTGCCGCCGAACAGGTAGGTGTTGGACTGGTAAGCGTGGTACACCGACGCCGGCGCGGCGCTCGGTGGCATGGTCTGGCTCATGGTTCGCTGAACTCCGTCTCCCTTGGGGAAACATGTGCTGGTCAAAGCGGGTGGATCAACCTTCCGCGACACGGCTGAACCGGTTGGCGGATGCGACTGTGGCATGGGAAGGGCCTGTAGACGGCCCGATTGTGCCACCGATAGCGGAGCTCAAAATCCGTCTGAAGCACAGCGATGGTGCATCATTTTTGCAGACTGCGCATCCTGGATGGGCATGGCCCGGCCATCCACTGACAAACAATGCAGCACAAACCCAACGCCGAATGTGAATCTATTGGCCAATGTTGCAGTGCGGTGGTATAAGTGGCTCGATACTATTCAGTGACATTCGCCATGGCAAAACACTCTTGCTACACCCCCCTCCTCGGCGCCCTTGCAGTATGCGCTGCGCTGAGTCCACTGCCTGCAAGTGCGGTGCTGGATAATTTGGTTCGCGAAGCCTTGACCCTGGCCGACGCGGGCAAGGGGCGCCAAGCCTACGACATGCTCGAGCCGCATGAGGCAGCGCGTGCCGGAGACCCGGAATTCGACACCGTATTTGGCATCGCGGCCAATCTGGCGGGAGAACATCCACGCGCCATCCTCGCACTGGAACGGGTATTGCTGGTGCAACCACGCAATGCGCGCGCGCGGGCGGAAATGGGTCGCGCCATGTTTGCCGTCGGTGATGCCAAGTCGGCGCGCACCTTTTTGGACCAGGCGAAAAGCGAGGGCGCGCCGCCAGAAGTCAGCTCCAACATCGACCAGTTGTTGCGCGCCATCGAACGCGTCGAGGCGGAGGGCCAGTCCTCCGTACGCGGACATGTAGAGGTGATGTTGGGCACGGATAGCAACGTTGCCACTGGCCCGGCAAGCAACACAGTGGCGGTGCCCCTGCTGGGTGGCAATTTCGTGCTGAACCCAGCCAATGTGAAGCAGAGTGCGACCTACCTGGGACTGACTGCGGGTGTCAACGGCCGCTACGTGATCGACTCACGGCTGTCGGTCATTGGTGGCGCCAACCTCGGCTGGCGCAACCACCCCAGCAAGACCAACTTCGACAACACCCAGCTCGGATTCAGTGGCGGGTTGTCGTATCGCGCCAACAAGGACGAATACACCGCCGTACTGACCCATGATGATTATTGGGTCAGCGGCTCCGTGGTGCGGGAGCAAAATGGGCTGGTGGCGGAGTGGAGCAACCGAAGTTCAGAGACCAGCCAGTTTGGAGCCTATCTGCAATACTCGAAGTTGCATTATCCGGGCCAGAAACCGCGTGATGTAAATCGTACGGTGCTGGGTGGCTCCTATGCGCAGCAGCTGACGGCCGACCTGGTCGGTTATGCTGGCCTGTATGGTGGTGAAGAACGTGCCGCCAGCAGCGGTGTACCCGAGAACGGTCACAAGCTGTATGGCCTGCGCGTCGGCGGGCAAATCACCGTCAACCCGCAGTGGACCGGCTTTGTCGGCATGACCTACGAACACCGCAGATATGGCGGGCCACACCCCACGTTTGGTGTGGTGCGCAGCGACGATCAGTCCAGCCTGAGCCTGGGCGCGAACTGGAGTGGGTTCAAGGACTGGCGCGTGACACCGCAGATTTCCTACACCCGCATCAAGTCCAACATCGTTCTCAACGACTACGACCGTACCCTGGTGTCGGTCACCGCGCGACGCGATTTCTAATTGAGCGCAACCAGATCACCTTAGCGAGGGACGCCATGCAACATCCTTTCAAAATCAAGAACGCCGCTTTGCTGATGGCCCTGGCTGCGGTCTACCCGCTGACCGTGCATTCGGCTGCTGGCGTGGCGCAATTCACGGTGGGCGATGTCAATGTGCGCCGCGGCAACGCGGCGGTGCCGCTCACCAAAGGCCAGCCGATCGAAAGTGGCGACAGCGTCGTCACCGGCGGCGCAAGCCAGGCGCAGATCCGTTTTACCGACGGGGGCCTGGTGTCGTTGGCACCCAACACCCAGTTCAATATCACCAACTATGCCAACGTTGACGATCCGGGCAAGGACAGTTTTGCAGTCAACCTGCTGCGCGGTGGCATGCGCGCCATCACCGGCCTGATCGGCAAACGCAACCGCGAGAACTACAAGGTCACTACCAGCACCGCCACCATCGGCATTCGCGGCTCGGGTTTTTCCGCCAATTACAACTCCGACGGCAGCCTGAACGTGGCCGGTGAACAAGACACCATTCAGGTCTGCACGCAGGCCGGCTGCGTCGACCTGACGGTGGGCGAAATTGTGCGCGTCACCAGCGCGGACAGTGTTCCCACCCGCACCAACCTGCGAACCAACCTGCCGCCGTTGGCTATCTCGCCGCAGACCGGGGCGCAGTTGAACCAACCGGAATTTGAACTCCCGGATCTCGGCATCACCGGTGTGCTGACCGGCGTGTCGGCGATGTTTGCATCGTTCGGGCAGAACAATTCGTATTTCAACACCAGCCTGTTGGGTGGCCCGCACCCCAGCACAGGTGTCGGCACCTTTGCCAACAGTCTCATGACACAACACGTGTCCTCGCTGGCGAATCTTCCTGGCAACAACATTGACGGTGACTTCACCTTCCGTCAAGTCGGCTCAGGTTCAGACAGTTTTGGCACCCTTGGTAGCGCCATCGATCCGGCTTTCATTGGCTGGGGTTACTGGAGCGCGGGAGAGATCATCTACGCTGGCCCACCCCAGATCAGTGCCGAAGACAGCAACCTGTTTGACGATGTGCATTATGTCGTCGGGCGGCCGACGCCGTATGAGCAAATGCCTCTCACCGGCACCGCACAATACGCGTTGGTTGGAGGCACCAACCCCACGGCATTCAACTACAACACCAACACCCGGCTGATTGGTCAACTCGTTGATGCCGGCCTGAGTGTTGAATTTTCTACCGGCCTGGTGCACGCGGTCATCAATACCAGTTT
>JANOTG010000219.1:0-4010 GCA_031416215.1 Betaproteobacteria bacterium | reverse complement strand
GCCTGAGCATCTTCGTGCTGGTGTCACTGTTCGGCACGCTGGCGCCGCTGGCCGCGTCGACCATCCTGCTGCTGTTTGTGATGGGCACCGTTCAGCTGTCCATCCCCATGGTGATGTACATGCGTGGTGCGCGCCATGTGCCGGTGACGCAGATGGTGCTGATCACCATGTCGGACGCTTTTCTCAATCCGCTGTGGGTGTGGCTGCTGATTGGCGAGACGCCGGCCACCGGTGTGTTCTGGGGCGGCGCGCTGATCCTGGGCGCGATCGGGGCGACGACGTTGCGGGCGAAGTAGGTCTGTAGGTTCAAACACAATTGCGCCCCTCACACTGCCACTTTCGACCCGATCAGCCCACTCTCCGATTCACGTCACCTGAGTCCAGCTTCAGGCCCATACCTGACTTGGGAAACGCCGACTCCGACTTGACGCGCTGTATCCAGTTGGCTACATGCGTGGCATGTTCACAGTCCGCCAGACCGAAGAGTTTGTTGCGTAGCTTGATGCGCTCCAGGACAAACGCGCTCAGCTTCGCATCGCAGCGCGCCTGCGGCAGGCAGAAGCTGGAAGCCTCGGAGACTGGCAGCCGATCAAAGGTGAAGTTTCCGAGATGAGGGTTCACTACGGCCCGGGTTATCGGCTGTGCTTCGTCCGTCGCGGCCGAGTGATCGTTGTCATGCTCAACGCCGGTGACAAGTCGACCCAGAAGCGCGATATTCGCCACGCATTGATGCTGGCTTCCGAAATTGGAGACGATCTATAACCAAGACCAAGGCACCCCTCAAGCTGGTGGCCTTCGATGCGGCGCGATACCTCGAAGACGATGGAGCCATCGCCGAGTACATGACCGCCGTACTTGAAGCCAACGATCCAGACTTGTTGCTCCTCGCGCTCAACGATGTGGCGCGAGCCAAAGGCATGGCCCAGGTTGCCAAAGACGCAGGCTTGGGGCGTGAAAGTCTCTACAAGGCGCTGGCGCCCGGTGCAAAGCCGCGCTTTGAAACCGTCATGAAGGTGTGGACTGTATTCCCACGTCTCTTTGTGTAGACTCCTACACAAGGAGTGCAACATGGCAACAAATCTCGCTTTAGATCCGATCTTGCTTGACCGAGTCGTCGCTGTAAGCGGCGAGACCACAAAGAGGGCGGCGGTGACGCTTGCCCTCAAGGAGTTCATCGCCAGGCGTGAGCAGCGGCGCGTTGCAGAGCTGTTTGGAAAGCTGGAATGGGACTCCTCGTACGATTACAAGGCGGAGCGTTCGAGAGCATGACTCTTTTGGTCGACACCAGCGTTTGGTCGTTGGCGCTTCGCCGCGACAGCGCAGGGGAATCGAAAGAAGTCACCGCCCTTCGCGAAGCACTCGATGGAGCGGATTCCGTTGTCACAACGGGATTGGTTCTGCAGGAACTATTGCAGGGATTCAACGGACCGAAGGCGAGGGAATCCATCATTGAACGATTCGGCGCACTCCCATTGATTCAACCCGACCGCCAAGATCATGTCGCGGCGGCTGAGATTCGAAATGTTTGTCGAAGAAGTGGCCTGCAAATTGGCACAATTGACGCGTTACTGATTCAACTGTGCGGTCGCTACGAGATGACGCTGTTGTCATCAGACAGAGACTTTGCAAATGCCAATCGGCATGTTCCATTCAGGCTTTGGGGCAGTGTGTGAAGTCGCTGTCTAACAGGTCGAACCGACCCGCAGCGCCTGTCCGCTACAGGCCACCATTTCATTCTTGGCCTTCCGAGGCCAGCCGCTGCGGGCGGTTCAGTTTCAACGTTAAATTTCGCTAGGCGCGCGACTATTTTGTAAATACAATTTGACGCGCTCACCTGGGTCGAAGCCAAGCGAAAGCAGAACCTCAGGAACCATGGCTTGGACTTCGCGGGATGCGATGCAATTTGGAATCACTTCACCGTCACACGTGAAGACCGGCGACAAGATTACGGCGAGGCTCGCCAGGTCTGCTTCGGCCTGTTGACTGGCGAAGTGGTTGTATTGGTTTACTCGGAGCGCCTACGAGGGCCGCACGTCATCTCGCTGCGAAAGGCAGAAAAGCATGAAGCTCGCTACTACCACCAAGTTGCCAAAGAAAACCTCGGCTAAGGTATCTGACCCGGACAACCCTGCATGGACGGAAGAGATGCTTGGAGAGCCGGTGCTCAAACGCGGGCGCGGCCCACAGGCCACTCCGACCAAGGTGCTGACTTCTATACGCCTGGACGCTGATGTACTTGAGTTCTTCAAGTCTCAGGGAGGCGGCTATCAATCGCGCATCAACGAGGCCCTTCGCAAAGAGGTCAATCGAAATTTAACTGGTCGTCCAAGCACGACAACGCGCAAGCGCGTTGCGGCTTGACTTCGGCGTAAACCGCACCACTCGCCTCTGCCTGCATGATGTTCAATACCTTGTCTCCCCAAGACAGCGCCGGCCTGTTCGCAGCGCTCGTCGTTCTTTGGTTTGCCCTGTCTGTTGCTTGCAGATTGGCGCTGGGCAAGCCCATCTTTGCAAGCCGCCTGGCTGATGACGGGTTTGTGGAGCGTTGGGCATCCGGGCGCACCGGCTCCGGTCTGATGGCACGTCTCAGCCGCGCAAGGAACTGCTTGCATGTGCAAGTCTGCTGCGGGGCGATCCATGTCCATCCACACTTCCCCTTCACGCTTGGTTTTGTCCCTGAGATCTATGGGATGGACCACATCGTGCCACTGGACGCCGTGCAGTCTGCGACCATTGTGGGTGGTGTATTTGCCAAAGCCGTTGAGGTGAAATACCTCCTCCCGGACGGGCAGGCGCAGGTACTTCATCTTTTGCTCAAGAATGCGGAGGGTTTCATTCGTGCCGTGGCTCCCGCGCGAAGTTCTGCCTGACTTCGCGTCCATCCGGCCATGCAGCGGCTTGTGGCCTTGCGTTCTCCCATCTGTATTGTTCGTACCTGGCGGCAACCCATGGTGATAATGGAAACTCTGGTTTCGCAGCCGTTTTGAAGGTGGCAGGGGCATTACACGCCACCGGCCGTTCTTAGTCGCCACACGCACTGCCGAGGAACACCATGCCCAAGCTTCGCGTAGAGAGTTTCACCCTATCGCTCGACGGTTTCGGTGCGGGTCCGAACCAGGATATCAACAACCCGCTCGGCGTCGGCGGCACTGCGCTGCATGGCTGGGCCATTCCCACCCGGACGTTCCAGAAGTACTTGTTTGGCAACGATGATGGAGAAACGGGTAGTGACGATGACTTTGCCGCCCGGGGCTTTCAGAATGTTGGAGCCTGGATTCTCGGCAGGAACATGTTCGGGCCGGTGCGCGGACCTTGGCCGGATGAGAGTTGGCGCGGTTGGTGGGGCGAGAATCCTGTGTATCAGGTTCCGGTGTTCGTGCTGACCAATCACGCGCGTGCGTCCCTCGTCATGCAAGGAGGAACCGTCTTCCACTTCGTTACCGACGGTATTGACGCTGCCCTGGCACGAGCACGTGAAGCGGCCGCAGACAAGGATGTTCGCGTGGGCGGCGGCGTCAATGTGATTCAACAGTTTCTTCGCCAACGCCTGATTGACGAGATGCACATCGCGATCTCGCCAGTGCTGCTTGGCTCTGGGGAAAGACTCTTCGAAGGCATCAACCTGCCTGCACTGGGCTACACCTGCACCCGGCACCAAAACACGCCCCGCGCAACCCATGTGGTTCTTGCGCGCCAGTGACCACGGTGACCAGGAGTAGCATTCAACACATTGGGGAGACTGCGCACCATGTCCACAACCCTGTTGGCCTTGCTCGGCTTTCTTGTCTGGACACTGGTGCTGCTGGTGCTCATGGAGCTGATCCGTTCCTGGCTGGTTCTCACAGGCAGGGTGCAGGCCAACGGCTTTAGCCCCGACAACGCGGGGCTCTCGCCGTTCATGCAGCGCCTGGCGCGCTCGCACGCCAACTGCCTCGAAGGCTTGCCGCTTTTTGGTGGCTTCATGCTCGTCGCCGTGGTGGCCGGCAAGACACACATTACCGATCCCTTGG
>JANOTG010000218.1:0-8950 GCA_031416215.1 Betaproteobacteria bacterium | reverse complement strand
TGCCTATGTCGCGGGGCTGGAGGACACCTCCACCAACCAGGATCGCGAACGCGGCTTTCGTGACGGCCTGGCCGAACTCGGCCGGCGCTGTTTTGCGCGCGCCGTGGGCAACTACGACTTCGAAGACGCCAAGGCGGCGGCACGGCAGATCTTCTCCGGCCCGGCGCCCGAGCGCCCGGACGCGGTGTTTGTCGCCAACGACCATATGGCGATCGCGGTAATGGACACGCTGCGTATGGAGCTGGGCCTGCGTATTCCGCTCGACGTGAGTGTGGTGGGTTTCGACAACGTGAAGCAGGCAGCCTGGGGCTCGTACCAGCTGACCTCGATCGAGCAGGACGCCGAAGCCATGATCGAGGCCACCGTCAAATTGCTGATGGACCAGATGGATGGCGTGATGAAAAGCAGCGCCGTGGTGCTGCCCGCGCGCCTCGTGGTGCGTGGCTCCACGCTACGGCGCAACAGCCTGAAGGAAAAATCATGACCTTCAACCTCGCCCCGGTCGCAGGCATGCACCAATCGGCCGGCATGCGCGGCTTTGCGGCGGAGTTCCGCGACCTCGACCACTACATCCGTGTGATCACCGATCGCATCTGGGAGGGAGGGCGCATTGACGATATCCGCACCTACTACAGCGACCCGTGTATCGTGGAAACGCCACTGTCGGTCAGCACCGCGGTCGAGGATGTGGTGTCTGGCACCCGCGCGACGCTGGCCATGTTTCCGGATCGGCGCCTGCTGGCTGAAGACATCATCCAGTCGGGCAACGCTGAAAGCGGGTTCCTGAGTTCGCACCGCATCATCTCGACCATGACCCACCGTGGCGACGGCAGTTTTGGCCGCGCCACCGGCGCGCGGGTACATGCCCGCACCGTGGCTGATTGCGTCTGCAAGGGCAACCGCGTTGTTCACGAGTGGCTGGTGCGGGATCAGGCTGCCATCGCCTTGCAGATCGGCAGCACGCCGCGGGCGCTGGCGCAAGACTGGCTGAACCAGCGTGGTGGCTGGAACAAGCCGGTGGCTGGGCCGGCGCCAGCAGGCTATGTTTCCCATGTCGACAACGACCCTTTGGCCCGCCGCTACGCACAAACGCTCGAATCTTTCTCTCGGCTCGATTCGGCGGTCGAACGCCTGTACGACGATGCGGCCCAGCTCATCGGGCCGGGTGAACGCACGTATTACGGGCACGCCGAAATTGCGGGCTTCTGGCGTGACCTGTTTGGGCCGTTGCGCGTGACCCGTTACACGGTTGAGCATCTGGCATTGCAGCGCGACATGGCGCACAGCGGCCGGCCGGACCGGATTGCGATGCGTTTTCGGGCACAAAGCGTGCATGAGCCATGTAATGCCGAAGCAATCCGCTATGGCAAAGGCACCGGGCGGCCGGTAGAACTGTTGGGCATCGTGCACGCCGAGTTTGTCCGTGGTCGGGTCGTCCGGGAGTGGGTGCTGCTGGACGATGTGGCGATCTGGATGCAGATTCTGAGCCCGCGCCACTGAGCCTCCACTTGTAAATCGAGATACACCATGGCCCAAATCCAGCTCAAGAACATTGTCAAGTCCTGGGGTGCGTCGGTCGGCGTCAAGCAGATGTCGCTGGACATTGCCGACGGCGAGTTTCTTGTTCTGCTGGGGCCTTCGGGTTGCGGCAAGACCACCACGATGCGCATGGTGGCCGGCCTGGAAGACCCGACGGAGGGCGAAATCTGGATTGGTGAGCGCTGCGTCAATGCGCTGGAGCCCAAAGACCGTGATGTGGCGATGGTGTTCCAGAGTTACGGCCTGTACCCGAACATGACGGTGTACGAGAACATCAGCTTTCCGCTGCGTATTCGCGGCACACCGGTGGCCGATATCCACCCGGCGGTGATGAAGGCCTCCGGCAAGGTGGAACTGGACGACTTCCTGCAGCGCCGCCCGAAGGAGCTGTCAGGTGGCCAGCGCCAGCGCGTGGCACTGGCGCGCGCCATCGTGCGCCAGCCCAAGGTGTTCCTGATGGATGAGCCCTTGAGCAATCTGGACGCCAAGCTGCGCGTCAGCATGCGTGCGCACATCAAGCATCTGCACCACGACCTGGGTGTCACCACTATCTACGTCACTCACGACCAGGTCGAGGCCATGACGCTGGCGGACCGGGTGGTGGTGATGAGCAAGGCCGAGGTGCAGCAGATCGGCTCACCGGACGCCATCTACAACGATCCGAACAACCTGTTCGTGGCCGGATTCATCGGCGCGCCCGCCATGAATCTGGTGCACGGCAAGTTGCACAACGGTGTATTCATGGCGCAGGGTGAGGGTTTCCAGGTGCGCGTCGATGGTTTTGGCACCATCACCCAGGACAACATCGTGCTGGGTGTTCGGGCCGAGGACATCCTCGTGGTTTCCCCTGACAACGCCCAGATCACTGGCAGCGTTTTCTCATTCGAGCTGCTGGGAGACGCCACGACGGTGACGCTCAAGCTCGCCGATGAGTTCATCACTGCAAAAGCAGGCCGGCAGTTCCGCGCCACCATGGGCGAACGTACCGGCTTCGCGGTGAAAACCGAACGTTGTTACCTTTTCGACGGAAAGACGCAGGACCGGCTGCGTTTGTCCCATTCTTGAGTTCCGGAATCAATCAAACAGGAGAACGAGCATGAAGTTCAAGAAATTGCTGATAACTGCTGCGATTGCAGTCGCGAGCAGTCAGGCAGCGTATGCCAACTGCGGGATTCCAGCCGGAAATGTGAGCATCATCGGTAATGATTTCCCCGCAATCCAGGCAGTAGCCAATGGAGCCAAGGCCTGCGCGGTCGGCGGCGTCACGGTCAGCACGAACCTGACCACGGAGCATGAAAAGCTGCATGGTCCATCGCTCGCCGCCAACCCGGCGCGTAATACGGTGAGTATTGTCGCCACCAGTTCCATCGTGCCGCTGTTGCAGGATGGGCTGCTGCGACCCCTCGATGATCTGGTCGCCAAGCATGGTCAGGGCTTGAAGCCTTCACAGCTGATTAAGATCGACGGCAAGGTGATGGCAATTGCCTTCATGGCAAACACGCAACACCTGTTTTACCGCAGCGACATCCTGACCCAGGCCAAGGTGCAGCCACCCAAGACCTATGAAGAAGTCCTGGCGGCTGCCAAGGCCATCCGTACTGCGGGAATCATGCAGCATCCGTTTGCGTTGAATACGAAGACAGGCTGGAACCTCGGGGAGGAGTTCATCAACATGCACATCGGCATGGGCGGACGTTTCTTCAAGGCCGGCACAGCCGAGCCGGCGTTCAACGACGACACTGGTGTCAAGACGCTGAACATGCTCAAGGAACTGGCGAGCTACTCGAACCCCGACTACCTGACCTACGACTCCAATGCCACCCAGGCCTTGTGGGAGGCCGGCAAACTGGCCATAGCCACCATGTGGGGCTCACGTGCCGGCGCCATCCTGGATGACAAGGGCTCGACGCCCGAGATCATCAAGGCAACGGTCCTCGCCAGTGCACCAACCGTCGGGGGTGGTTCTGTGCCCGCGACAACGCTGTGGTGGGACGGCTTCGCGATCGCCAAGAACATTTCCAATGCGGATGCCGAAGCGAGCTTCCGTGCAATGTTGAATGGCCTGACACCTCAGACCATCAAGGCGAGCAACGACGCTGCTGTCTGGCTGTCTGAAGGGTATACCCCTGGCGCGGCAGCCAGGGGCGTCGTCGCCACGGGCCAGGCTGGCGCCAGGCCGTACCCGATGGAGCCGTCAATGGGGTTGCTGCACACCGCGATCGGCGATAACCTCTCCAGCTTCATGCAGGGTTCCAAGCCGGCGAAGCAGGCTCTGGCCGATGCCGAAGCGGCCTACGTTGCGGCGGCCAAGGCCAAGGGCTTCCTGAAGTAAGCATCACGTACGCTGCGGTGTCGAGGGCGCGAGCGCTCGCACCGCAGTCCGTGCAGTGTCGCAGCAGGGATCGCGGACGCAGCGTCATTATTGGAGGTTCCCACCATGCCCCACAGCGTCTTCTTTCGCTTCATTTTCCCGTCGCTGCTGGCGATGCTGATTTTCATCGCCGCACCCATTGTCTCGGTGATCGTGCAATCGGTGCACATCGAGCATGCGCAGGTGCTGGTACAGGTGGAGAGCTGCGATCCATTTTCGGGTTGCAAGAAGACCACCAATGTGGACGCTGTGGCCACCGCCAAACTGCGGGCCGAGGCGCCGCTGGGCCGCTTCAATGGCCTGGGCACCTACTTCGACCGAAGCCATCTGGCCAGTGCCGAGGTCGCGACCGCGTGGCGAGAGTCGCCCGATCTGCGCGGATTCGGCGACCGCTTGATGAGCCTGCCCTTCTACCGGGCCATGGCCTTCACCCTGACCTACACCTTTGTCGTTACGCCGCTTGTCGTGGTGCTGGGCATGATGATCGCGCTGGGCATCAATGGTTTGCCGGCAATCTTCAAGGGCCCCACGATCTTCGTGTCTTTGCTTCCGATGATCGTCACTCCGCTGATCGGCTCCATGGTTCTGTTCTGGATGATCGACGCCCGGGGCATCATCGGCTCATCGCTGCAAACGCTCACGGGAGACCCGAACCTGTCGCTCAAGGCGTCACCGGCACTGACCTGGGTGACGCTGATCGTCTATGGCGTCTGGCATTCGGCGCCGTTTGCTTTCATCACTTTTTATGCCGGCTTGCAGAGCGTGTCCACCGACACTCTTGAAGCCGCGATGATCGATGGCGCGACCCGTTGGGAGCGCCTGCGGTATGTAGTCATCCCACACATGGCGCCGTTGGTGGTGTTTGTCATGTTGATCCAGCTGATGGACAACTTCAGGGTGTTCGAGCCCATCGTCGGATTCTCGGCGGCCGCCAACGCGAGCTCACTGAGTTACAACATCTACAACGACCTCGCCCAGGCCAGCCCGAATTTTGGCTCGGCCGCTGCCACGTCGATGCTGACCGTGATGGGGGTCGCCATTCTTCTCATTCCGGTCCTGGTGCGCACATGGCGCGATTTCAACAGCAGGAGACTCTGATGACCGCCGCCAACCGCCGTTCGCCCTTGCTCGTTGCCGCCGGAGTCACATTCGTCCTGCTGTGGCTGGTACTCGCCGCGTTCCCGTTTGTCTGGACTTTCTGGGGCTCCTTCAAGGTACAGGGCGACTTCTTTTCCAAAGCCGACTGGACCTACGCGCTGAACGGCGTACGCACGATGGCTGAAACCGGCAGCGCCTTCACCGGCGCTGGTTACGAGGGGGCGTGGATCAAAAACGAGTTCTGGCGCGCCAGCCTGAACACCGTCATCGTGGTGATCTTCACCGTCATTATTTCGCTGACCTTTGGCACCCTGGGCGGGTACGCGCTTGCGCGCTCCGGGTTTCGGTACGCCTTCTGGCTGCTGATGGCGGCGCTGGTGTTTCGGGCCATGCCGCATGTCACGCTCGTGTCGGGTTACCTGTTGCCGTTTTTTCAATGGAATCTCTGGGGCCATCTGCCAACCAGCATCATCGTGCTGGTCGCGATCAACCAGCCATTCACCTTGTGGATGTTGCACTCCTTCTTCCTGAATATTCCGCGTGATCTGGACGAAAGCGCGATGGTCGATGGCTGCACCCGTTTCCAGGCCTTCCGGCGCGTCATCATCCCGGTCATGTGGCCTGGGGTCATCACGACGGGTTTGTTCTCGTTTTTGCTGGCCTACAACGACTTTGCAGTGACGGCCATGCTGCTGAGTCAGGAAAACCAGACCATGGTGCCGAAGATCGCCAGCTTCATGGGGTCTACCCAGGTCGAGGGCAACGTGATGTTCGCGGTGGCGGCGGTGGTTTCGGCCACTGCGCCACTGTTTCTGCTGATCGTGTTTTTCCAGCGCCAGATTGTGGGTGGCCTGATGGCGGGCGCCGTCAAGGGTTGAGCGGCGGAGGTTTTGTCTCACGGCCAAGCCGCCCACCTGTTTATCGGACTGGCATCGGCCCATTGGATGGCAGATCATTTGACGGTATTACACGCGCCTCGCCGTCATGAATTGGTCGCCATATCCGCCATCCTGATGGCGACAATCGCGCTGTCCATCGACATCATGTTGCCCGCTTTGGGCGACATGGCGCATGACCTGGGCATCGAAAATAGCAACCAGCGGCAATGGATCATCACGGCGCTGTTTGTCGGGCTGACTGCAGGCCAGCTCGTGTTCGGTCCGCTCTCCGATGGTATTGGCCGTCGACCAGCCATCGGCTGGGGTATTGGCGTGTTCATCGCCGGCAGCAGTCTTTGCGCGGTAGCCACCTCGATGGAGGCCATGTTGCTGGGCCGTATGGTGCAGGGTTTCGGGGCTGCCGGGCCACGCATCGTGACGGTGGCCCTCATCCGCGACCGCTTCGCCGGAGCCGAGATGGCGCGTGTCATGTCGCTCATCATGGGACTCTTCATTCTGGTGCCGGTGCTCGCGCCGTTGGTCGGCCAGGGGCTGCTCATCTGGATGCCTTGGCGTGGCCTGTTTGGTGTGCTGGCGGCCGTGTGCCTGGGCGGCGGGGTCTGGTTGTTGTTGCGCCAGCCGGAGACGCTGGTGCAGCGGCGGTCGGTGCGGCCGGTGGCACTACTGATGGCCTTGAAGGAGGTTCTGCGCAGTCCGCGACCGATGGCCTACACGTTGGCGGGCGGCTGCTGTTATGGGGCCTTGATGGGATATGTCAATTCGTCGCAGCAGTTGTTCCAGGAGCTGTACCGGGTGGGAGAGCTCTATGGGCTGATTTTCGGAGCCTCGGCCGCATTCATCGCCGCGGCAACACTCTTGAACGCCAGGCTGGTTCGACAAGTGGCAATGGAGCGCGTATGCGTGACTGCAGTGGCTGTGCTGGTCGGGTGGTCGCTGCTGTTTCTGTTGCTGATGTCCGCCCTGGCCATTCCAGTGCCGTTGTGGGCCTGGATGGCCTTCAACTGCCCGGCGCTGTTTCTTCTCGGACTGACCTTCGGCAACGTCAACGCGATTGCGCTGCGCGACCTCGGTCATGTCGCCGGTCTTGCCTCGGCAGTGATGGCCTCCCTCAATACCGCGCTGAGCCTGGTCATTGCGGCGTTGATCGGTTTGAATTTCGATATGACCATTGGTCCTGTAGTGATTGGTTATGTTGTGTTCGGCGCGTTGGCTCTCGGGCTGATGCTTTTACCAGCGATACGATCTCCCCGAAAGCTCCAGATTGACCCATGAAACCTGACCTCGGCACCTACACTTCCGTTCCCGACTTCATCTACGGCATCACCCGTGAAATCTGGGAGGACCGCGGCATCGGTGGCAAGCTCGACAAGTACTACGCACCCGACATCCTGCTGCGTGCGCCGACCGGCTTCACCAACAGCAATCGCGGTGTCACCGCCCAGACCCTGCAGACGCTGCACCAGTTCCCGGACCGGCAGCTGGTGGGCGAAGACGTGGTCTGGACCGAATATGACGATGGCAGTTTCTTGTCGTCGCACCGGCTCACTTCGGTCATGACCCACACCGGTGACGGCATTCTGGGGCGTGCCCAGGGCCGGGTGGTGCGCAGCCGCATCATTGCCGACTGCTGGGTGCGGGACCAGGTGGTGGTGGAGGAGTGGCTGGTGCGTGACCAGGCGGCCTTCGCGCGTTGTCTGGGCCTGGAGCCACGTGTGTTGGCGGCGGACATGGTCGAGCGCGAACGTCGCCAGGGCTCGGCGGTATCGTTTTTTCTGCCCACGCATGACAAACCTGGCGCATTCAAACCGAGCGTGCAGGACGACGAAACCGTGGCGCTTGTGATCACTCACCTGATGCGGCTGTGGCATGCCAAGGAAACCGCTGCCATTCGTGACCTGTACTTTCATGGTGCCGCATTCCATGCGCCGGGCGGCGACGTGCTCTACGGCCACAGCGACATCGACACGTTCGTGCTGGGTTACCTCGCGTCATTTCCCGACGCGAGTTACCGGGTCGAGAGTGCGCTGATCAATCGCGAGCCCGAGCGACCTGTGCGCATCGCCCTGCGTTGGTCACTCACGGGTAACCACAGCGGTTTTGGCCATTTTGGCGAGCCGAGTGGTGCGCCGGTGTATGTGATGGGCATGAGTCATTTGCAGCTGACGAATGGCCGCGTGATGAGTGAATACCTGGTGACAGACGAGGTGTCGGTGTGGAAACAGATACTGGCGCACAGCGCCGCGAAGGTGGTTTGAGCATGACGAACTACGACATACACGCCCGTAATCGGGCGGCGCTGGCGCCATTGCGCCGGGCTCTGTACGACTTCGAGCCGGGCGCGGTGCGCCAGGCCCTGCAGGCGGTATTCGACCTACGGGCGGCGGTGCATCTCGCAACACCGTTCGAAGACCTGGATGGACCGGACGGGTTGTTCGAGTATGGTTTCAGGCCGCTGCAGCATGCCATGCCTGATCTGGAGCGGCGCGACACCATCGTCATGGCCGGCCCCGGTGGCAGTGGTGCCAACTGGGTTGGCTGCTGTGGCTATTACACCGGTACTTTTGTGCGCCCCTGGCTCGACATTCCGGCCACAGGGCACCAGGTGGCGATGCGGTTCCATGAGTTTTATCGCATGGAGGACGGCAAGGTGGTCGAGATGCAGGCCCTGTGGGACATCCCCGAAGTGATGCTGCAGGCCCGTGCCTGGCCGATGTCGCCGGCCTTGGGGCGAGAGTGGCAGGTGCCCGGCCCGGCCACGCAGGACGGTTTGTTGAGCGGCCCGCGCGACCCTGCACGGTCGTCGGCCAGCCTGACGCTGGTGGCCGACATGTTGGCCGGCCTGGGAAAGTTTGCCACTGGTGGTGTCGAGGCCATGCGCCTGGGTGACTATTGGCACCCCAAGTGCAACTGGTATGGACCATCCGGCATCGGCACCGGGCGCGGCATCGCGGGTTTTCGCAACTGGCATCAGATTCCATTTCTCAATGCCATGCCGGACCGGGTCGGGTCGACCGTCGCCGGGACGGGCAACTTGTTTGCCGAT
>JANOTG010000217.1:0-1541 GCA_031416215.1 Betaproteobacteria bacterium | reverse complement strand
CCACGCCTACGTCAGCCAGTCCGACAAGGGCGACCTGGTGATCGGTGCCGGCATCGACAGTTATCTTGGGTATGGTCAGCGCGGCAGTTTCCCGGTGATCGAGCACACGCTGCAGGCGATCTGCGAGCTGTTCCCGATCTTTCGCCGCGTGCGCATGAACCGCCAGTGGGGTGGCATTGTGGATGTGGCGCCCGACGCCTGCCCGATCATCTCCAAGACAGCGATCAAGGGTCTGTATTTCAACTGCGGATGGGGTACTGGCGGCTTCAAGGCCACGCCAGGCTCGGGCTGGGTTATGGCTTACACCATGGCGCAGGACCGGCCGCATGCCTTGAACGCGGCCTTTGCGCTGGACCGCTTCAACACCGGCCACCTGATCGACGAACACGGCGCGGCTGGCGTCGCCCACTGATATGAAAGTCGCCCCCCGTCTGTACGGTCTCACTGCGTGTAAACCGTCCGAACCCCCCACTGGGGGGCGACCCCAACGGCCTGGCAAAGCCAGATCCGTGGGGGCCTGGGTTGACCAGCTCCGCGGCCGATCAACCTTTGCTGGGCTGCGGGTTATGCGCAATGCCATGGAATACTGACGAGAAAGACGATGCTGCAAATCACCTGTCCCTGGTGTGGACCCCGCGCGGAAAGCGAATTCAGTTGTGGCGGTGAGGCCCATATTGCGCGGCCGCTGGACACCGATGCATTGAGCGACGAACAGTGGGGCGACTATTTGTTCATGCGCAAAAACCCCAAGGGCCTGCACCGTGAGCAGTGGCTGCACTCTTCTGGGTGCCGACGCTGGTTCAATGCCGAGCGCCATACCGTGACCTATCAGTTTACGAAGTTCTACAAGCCGGGCGAAAACGCCGATGGTGACAGTGGTGCGGGAGCCACGCCATGAGTGGTCGTCGTATTGAGGGCGCGGGCAGCCGCATCGACCGCAGCCGGACGCTGGAATTTCGCTTCAATGGGCGCAGCTACCGGGGCTTCGCTGGTGACACACTGGCCTCCGCCGTATTGGCCTGCGGCGAGACCGTGTTGTCGCGCTCCTGGAAATACCACCGCCCGCGCGCCATCGTGACCAGCGGAGTCGAGGAACCCTCCGCGCTGGTGCAGCTGGAGTCGGGTGCCTGGACGATCCCGAACGCCAAGATGCCCGAGGTGGAGCTGTACCAGGGGCTGGTGTCCGAGAGTGTCAACCCGTGGCCGAGCCCGGGCAAACACCTGCTGAGCATCAACCGCTGGTTCACACCGCTGTTTCCGGCCGGCTTTTATTACAAGACTTTCATGTGGCCGGCCAAGGCCTGGATGTGGTACGAACACTTCATCCGCAAGGCCGGTGGCCTGGGTGCGGCGCCTGCCGAAGAAGACAAGGACCGGTATGTGCACCAGAACGTGCACTGCGACGTGCTGGTCGCCGGCGGCGGTGTCGCCGGGTTGGCTGCGGCGCTGTCGGCTGGGCGCAGCGGAGCGCGGGTGATTCTGGCCGAGTTGGGGGCGCATCTGGGCGGCGCAGCCCATCGCCTGCACGGCACGATCGATGG
>JANOTG010000216.1:0-5791 GCA_031416215.1 Betaproteobacteria bacterium | reverse complement strand
ACAAAGTGCTGTTCAAATAGCTTCGCGGTCATCAACCAATGTTTCCCCATCAACGCAAGGTATTCGTCACCGTACTTAGCCATAGACGGAAAGCGTTCACCTAATTCTTTCCCCGCTGCCATAGCTTCTTCATAGTCCTTTATCTTCTTTACAGCCGCAGCGTCGAACAATGCAGCGTGAACAAGGATGCGCACTTGATCGCTCAAAGCCTTTACGCGATCTTCTTCCTCTTTTTGGAAGAACTGAAATGTCTCCACGATTGCTGCGTGTCCGTCATCGCCAAATATTCGATTTCCGATATGCCAAGCTTGATTCGCGGTTTGATCAAATTTGGTGTTGTCGTAGCTGATCCTGGCCAGACACTCATGCAGGACGCGAAGCGAAATGAACGCCGCAGCTTCAACATTGGTCGCGTAAAATTTGCCGATCAGCGTTCGCTGCTCCTTCGATACCTCGTAGAGCGGAAATGACAGGCAATGACAGATGTGAGGAACGCCCTCGTAGGCCTTACGACTGTCAAGACGCCAGCGTGCCTCTGGGGCGATCAAGCGCCTGCCAAACTCCTTGAAAGCCTGCATGTCAGCCCTTGAAACTGTTCAGCCAGCCTCGAATATACCAACCCGTTACAGGAGGTGCCACATGTCAGCCGAAGCCAACCAGCAGTTTCTGATGGGTATGAAGAACATCCAAGACGAAATCATCAAGCAGGTGCGCGCCACGGGAGCGCAGGTCAGCGCAGAAAGCTTCCGTTGGAACATGGGACAGAAGTTGGTCCCGCCGCCTGAAGCGGTGACAGTGGAAGTCAAGCTGCTAGGACGAACATTCAACGCGGTCTTTCCCCGTGAGTTTGTGGACGATAGCTGCGGGCGAATCGAACGGCACGAAGTCACGAGCATGGTCGACCTGATCGTTTCTGACCTTACCAAGCCTTAACGACCCTAGCTTCACGGCTGATCGGAAACGAGCCCTGCATGTGGCGTGTCTTAAACCCTGCAACGCTGATCTCCAAGTCGCAAACGCCAGAATAGCCATTTATTCGGCATCTTTGAGTTCCTTGCGCTGTTGGAGCCACCACTTGTACAGGATCGTCGCCCCGGCGGACAGCACCGTACCCGTACATACTTTACAAAGCCACAGGTTGTGGTTGGCGACAATTGTCTTGTCGAGCGGACAGGATGGTTGACACCGGCCAACCCATGAGCGTTGACTGAATTTATCTCAGGCAACCCTCGTGTCACACTTTGGCCGGCCGATGGGACGACAACCAATCTTTGAGCGCTGCATCCATCCTGGTCTGCCATCCGTCGCCGGTGGCGCGAAAGGGTTGAACCACTTCGGGTGACAGTCGTATGGTGATTCTTTCCTTGGTTGGTGCCTTTTGGGGGCCGCGCACGTTTACCTTGTGCAGCAGCGCGCGCGGCAATGCGGCTGTTACTGGACGAAAGCGGCGCATGTCGGCAGCAGTCAGTTCCCGCACCTCACCGTCGGCGTCAATCAATGGTTTGGATTTTGGCATGGCGTTTGATTTCCCTATCGTTGGCTCGGCGAAAACTAATGACACGAATTCCGTCGTTGGTCTCAGTGAAACACAGGACGTGCAGGCGACCGTGCAGCAGACCAACAGCGACATAACGTCGCTCGCCGTAGTCATGGCGCGCGTCCAGCACGACGGAGGCAGAACCGAACTCGAATTCCACCGCCCGTTCAAACGACAAATTACGCTGGCGGATGTTCTTTGCGTTCTTCTCTGGATCGAAGCTAATCTTCACCAATAGATTGTATGCACATTATGCTGTTCTGCAACTTACCGGTCACTGCTGTGCCAGGCCGTGTTTACGCAGGATTACCAGCACCTTGTCCTGCAATATGGCCTTGGTGAACGGTTTGACGACATAACCTGCCGCGCCGAGTGCGGTGGCTTGCAGAATATCCTGGCGCCGTGCTTCGGCTGTAACCATCAATACCGGTATGTTGCGCAGCGTGGCGTCCTTCTTGATCTCGGCCAGCAACTCGAAGCCGTTCATGCCCGGCATATTGATGTCACTGACCACGAAGTCGAACTTGTCGTCGCGCATCTTTTGTAACGCTGCGACGCCATGCTGAGCTTCTTCAACTGCATTGAAGCCGCATTCCTGTAGCAGGTTGCCGATGATGCGGCGCATGGTGGAGGAGTCGTCCACCACCAGAAAACGCAGGGGCTTGGCCATCGTCGAATTATCCCTGCAGCGGCGCGCCGAAGCGCCCGGTGTTACCGCGACGGTGCACTGGCCGCTGCGACCGGGCTTGCCGCTGCGGCGCCGTCAGTGCCGCCTGGCACCGAGGTTCGTCCGGCGCCGAGCAACCGTTCTTCAGCTTCGCGCGTCATGACCAGGATCGTGATGCGCCGGTTGCTGGGACTCTTCGGGTTTTGCGTGTCGAGCAGGCTGCTCGACGCCAGCCCGGTGACACGCACCAGTTTCTCGTCCGGCATGCCGGCGGCCACCAGTTCGCGACGTGACGAATTGGCGCGGTCGGCCGACAATTCCCAGTTGCTGTAGCCACGGTCCCCATTGCCATAGGGAGACCGGTCGGTGTGGCCATCCAGGCTGATCTTGTTCTCCACACCGCCCAGCGCGTTGCCGATTTCGCGCAGGATCTCGCGCATGTAGGGTTTGACCAGCGCACTGCCGACGTCGAACATGGCCCGGTTCTGGTCGTCCACGATCTGTATCTGCAGACCGTCGGGCGTGGTTTCCAGGCGGATCTGCGAGCTGAACTCCGCCAGCCGCGGGTTGCTGGAGATCACCGAACTGATCTTGGCGCTCAACGCGGCCAGCTTGCGGGCGTCCTGCTTGGCGATCTCGGCCTTGGCCGACTCCAGCGCGGCTTTCTTGGCCATGATCGGGTCGGCCGACTCCGCGCGCTTGTTTTGCCCGCTCTGTTTGGTCAGGTCGGCGCCGCCGCCCTGGATCACACTGTTGCTGGCACCGGCACCGCTGCCTCCCATGAGCGCGACCTTCAGTGGCGAGCTGAAATAGTCCGACAAACCCTTCTTGTCGCCCTCGGAGGTGGAGCCAAGCAACCACATCAGCAGGAAGAATGCCATCATGGCCGTCACGAAGTCGGCATAGGCGATCTTCCAGGCGCCACCGTGTACCGCGTGGCCTCCCTTCTTGACCTTCTTGACGATGATCGGCTGCAGTTTCTTGGCGTCGGTGGCCATGTCAGGGTCCGGGCAGCAGGGCGGTTATTTTTTTCCGCGAACGTGGGCTTCGAGCTCGATAAAGCTCGGACGTTCGGTCGAGAACAAGACCTTGCGTCCGAACTCGATGGCAGTCGATGGATTGTAGCCCTGCATGCTGGCCAGCAAGGTGGTCTTGATGCACTGCAATTCCTTGGCGGCGTCTTCGGTTTTCTGCTCCAGCAGTCCACCCAGGGGTTCGACAACGCCATAGGCCAGCAGAATGCCCAGGAAGGTGCCGACCAGGGCCGACGCGATCATGCCACCCAGCACCGCCGGTGGCTGGCCCACCGAGCCCATGGTGTTGACCACACCCAGCACGGCGGCAACGATGCCGAAGGCCGGCAAGGCTCCAGCCAGACGCGCGATGGCGGCGATCGGTGCGTGGGCCTCCTGGTGGTGGGTGTCGATTTCGCTGTCCATCAGGGCTTCGATCTCGTGCGCGTTCAGGTTGCCCGACACCATCATGCGCAGGTAGTCGGTCATGAACTCGACCACATGGTGGTCATTGCCGACCGTGGCGTACTTCTTGAAGATGTCCGACTCGTGCGGTGTTTCGACGTCCTTCTCGATCGCCATCAACCCTTCCTTGCGCGCCTTTTGCAGGATGTCGTAGAGCAGCGCCATCAACTCCATGTAGCGCGCCTTGGTGTACTTCGAGGTCTTGAGCGCCTGTGGCAGCAGCTTGATGACGGCCTTGAGCACCTTGGGCTGGTTGTTGACCGCAAAGGCGCCGAGTGCACCACCGAAAATGGTGACCAGTTCGAATGGCAGGGCGGTCAGGATCACCTGAATGTTGCCGCCGTGGAAGATGTACACCCCGAAGATGCACCCCATGGCGACGACGTAGCCGACGATAACGATCATGGTGCAGTGTGGTCACGTGGCGCGGCTTGGTTCCACGCGAGGTGCAGGAGAGTTGTGGTCTTGCCTGATTCTAGGGAATCGGCCCCGTCGCAAAGCGGGAAAAGGGCCGGTATTGCGCCCTTAACCCGAGCTTTGTGCAGCCAAGGTCGAGACCTGCCGTACTCAGTGCACCATGATGCCGCCCGACAAGGCGCTTTTGCCGGCGCGTGCCGGTGGATTGCATAGGCCACACACATAGTTGCGCGCATTCTCGTACGGCTCGGTGACGAAGTGGCCGCCACAACGGGAGCAACGCGTCATCACCAGCATCTGGTTGTCGACGAACTTCACCAGCCGCCAGGCCCGGGTGATGGACAACAACGGCTCGACGTCGCAGGATGCGATCTGTTCCGAATACAGCTTGTAAGCCTTCATGACGGCATCGATGTCGTCCATGGCGCTGACTTTGCCGAGGTACTCGTAGGTGTTCAGAAACAGCGAGGCATGGATATTGGGCTGCCAGGTCAGGAACCAGTCGGTCGAGAATGGCAATTGCCCCTTGGAAGGAGATTTCCCGGCCACTTCCTTGTACAGGCGCAGCAGGCGTTCATAGGACAGGCTGGTTTCGCTCTCCAGCACCTGCAGCCGGGCGCCGAGCTGTATCAGCGCCACCGCACGCTCGATCTGGCGCGACTCATTGAGGATACTCTTGCTTGCCATGGGCTACCTCTGCATTGCCAGGATCATGATCCGCTGCGGGGCGTGGCTCACATCGCCTCGGCGAACTTGCCGGACATCAGGATGCTGGCGTGCAGCCGCGTGGTGGCATCGTTGTTTACCTTGCGGGTGGTGTGGTTGGTGAGAAGGCTCCATACGATGTCGTCGTCGACACGGAAACGGCACAACAACATGTTGCCCGAGGCGATCTTCAAGATCTGAGCCGGCGACAGGTTGGCGATCAAGTCGGCCGAGTCCTCCGACATGCCAAGGCGAAACAGGGCTTCGGCCCGATCAGACCGGATCAGGTTTTGCGCCAGCATCAGGTAGGTCAGATTTGCGTCCCGGATTTCCGAAAGAATCTGTTCGTTTGTCATGGGTTCCCCTTGCTCTGCTTTACGACCATGATGGGTCGCTGTGAAAGGATTCTCGGCGCAGCGTGAAAAACTTGAATCGGCAAACGGATGCATTACCCGTCAGGTTTTTCTCCGGCACATGTAAGGCAAAGCCCTAGGTGCGGGCCCCGGCGTCTGAAATGACCGCGTTCTCGGGGCCTTTTTGATCAATCAGTCCGGCCGCAGGAAGTTACCCTCCCCCGGATTGGCCCAATGTGCACGCATTACATGGATGAAAAACTGGTCGCCGACGCGAACCACAGCCAGGACGTGAGCGTGCTGGAAGGTGGCGACGCACTGGCCGTATTGCCGCACTCCCCGGGTGCGCTGCAAGCACAACCCGGCCACTGGCAAACCTGGATCGGTGTTGCCAATGCATTGCTGCACTCCGGACGATGGGACGGCGCTGCAGATGTTCTGGAGACCGCAAGACTGGCCGGTTTGCCGACGGTCGTATTGGACGAAATGATCCAGCGCCTCCTCGCCACCCCGGCAACGGCGCCGTCAGCGGCACCAACACATTCCCCGGTCTCCGACATCGTGATGTTGACGCAGTTGCTGAACCAGGGTCGGTTTGCCGACCTGGAGCATGCCGCCTTGCGCATGGTGGAGT
>JANOTG010000215.1:0-6045 GCA_031416215.1 Betaproteobacteria bacterium | reverse complement strand
CTGAGCTACCAGAAGATGATGGGGCAACTCACTGACGCAGGCAACACGACCACGCTGGCCCATTACCTGCATCTGCTTGAGGGTGCGGGCATGGTGTGCGGGCTCCAGAAGTTTGCCGGGCAGGCGGTGCGCCAGCGCGGCTCCAGCCCCAAACTGCAGGTTTGCAACACGGCCTTGATGGGTGCCATCGCCGCGACCGAAGGCTTCGACCTGGAGCGTTTGCGTGCAACACCGACGCTGTGGGGACGCATCACCGAGAGTGCGGTGGGTGCAGAGTTGCTGGCACGCCACCTGGAGCACAGCAGCACGCAGCCCCTGATTCACTACTGGCGCGACGGCGCGAACGAGGTCGACTACGTGCTGCGGCACCAGGGCGAGTTGTTCGCCTTCGAAGTCAAGAGCGGCGTGAGCCAGGGCAAGCTGCAGGGTCTGAACGCATTCTGCAGGCTCTACCCGGCGTGCCGTCCGCTGGTGCTTGGAGCAGGCGGTTTGCCGCTGCAGGCGTGGTTCGAAAGCGACTGATATCCGACCATCTGCAAGGGGCTACTGCGGGATCTCATCCAGGAACCGTACCCGCACGCTCCTGCCCTTGACCTTGCCGGCATTGAGTTTGCGCAGTGCGTCGTGGGCGATGTCGCGCTGCACGGCGATGAAAGTGGTGAACTCGGTCACGTTGATTTTGCCGATCTGTTCTCGGGAATAACCTCCGTCGGGCCCGGTGAGAGCGCCCAGCACGTCGCCCGGCCGGATTTTTTCCTTCCGGCCGCCCAGCAGCTGCAAGGTCACCATGGGTGGCAGCAAGGGCCCTTTGCCGGTGGGTGTGAGTTCGGTCAGCGGGTGCCACACCGACTCCTGTTTCTGATACTGCTCGATCTTGCCCACCGCGCCCATCTCTTCCATGCTGGCCAGGCTGATGGCAAGTCCCGATTCCCCGGCGCGCCCGGTGCGGCCGATGCGGTGCACATGCACCTCGGGGTCGGGTGTGATGGTCACGTTGATCACCGCTTCGAGCTGGTCGATGTCCAGGCCGCGCGAGGCCACATCGGTGGCCACCAGCACCGAGCAGCTGCGGTTGGCGAACTGCGCCAGCACCTGGTCGCGTTCGCGCTGCTCCAGCTCGCCGTACAGGGCCAATGCGCTGACACCCAGTTGCTGCAAGCTGGTGACCAGCTCCTTGCATTGCTGCTTGGTGTTGCAAAAAGCCAGCGTGCTGATGGGCCGGAAATGGTTCAAGGCCTGCGCCACGGCCTCGAACCGGTTGGCGCGGGTGACTTCATAAAAGCGTTGTTCGATCTGTGGCCCGGCAGCCTCGGACTCGACCTTGATCTGCAGCGGCTCGCGCATGAACTGCCGTGCAAGTTTCTCTATGCCTGGCGGGTAGGTGGCAGAAAACAGCAACGTCTGGCGCTCCTTGGGGCACTGCGTGACGACGGTCGTGATGTCGTCGAAAAACCCCATGTCGAGCATGCGGTCGGCCTCGTCCAGCACCAGTGTGCGCAGCGCCTCCAGCGTGAGATATCCGCGCGCCAGGTGGTCCATGACGCGCCCAGGCGTGCCGACCACGATGTGGGCGCCGTGTTCGAGTGAGGCACGCTGCCCACGCAGTGCGACTCCACCACACAGCGTCACCACCTTGATGTTTTCCTGCGCGCGCGCCAGCCGACGGATCTCGCCGGTGACCTGGTCCGCCAGCTCGCGCGTCGGGCACAACACCAGGGCTTGCACGGCAAAACGACGCGGGTTCAGGCCCTCCAGCAAGGCGAGGGCAAAAGCCGCCGTCTTGCCACTGCCGGTCTGTGCCTGGGCGATGATGTCTTTGCCGAGCAAGGCCGGCGGCAGGCTGGCTGCCTGGATCGGCGTCATCTCCCGATAACCCAGGGCTCGCAGGTTGGCCTGCGTGTCCGGGTTCAGTGCAAGAAGATCAAATGATGCCCCCACGCTTGTCACTGCGTGTACTGTGCTGCCCCCCGGGGGGGCGCATTTTTCCTTGGGGCGGCCCGGCGGAAAAACTGTTGTCGCCGCCGTCACACGCTGGTCATCGCAACGGTCTTGGTCAGCAGGTAGGCTTCCAGCGCCTCCGGGCCACCCTCGCTGCCGTAGCCCGAGTCCTTGACGCCACCAAACGGCAACTCGGCCCATGGTGCGGCGGGCTGGTTGATCCACAACATGCCGGTCTGTACCTGCGAAGACAACTGGTGTGCGGTCTTGATGCTGCTGGTGAAGGCGTAGGCCGACAGGCCAAACGGCAGGCGATTGGCTTCGGCAATCGCCTCGGCTATGCTCTTGACGCTACGCACTGCCGCCATCGGGCCGAATGGCTCGTGGTTGAAGACCGAGCTGTCCAGCGGGGCGTCGAGCAACAGTGTGGGCGCAAAGTAGTTGCCACTGCTGCCAATGCGTTCACCGCCGCTGGCCACGGTGGCGCCACGTGCCACGGCGTCTTCGGTGATCTGCTGCATGGCGACGAGACGGCGCGGATTCGCCAGGGGGCCCATGTTCGAGCTGGCGTCCAGCCCGTTGCCGACTTTCAAGGTTTGCATGTACTGCATGAAACCGGCTACGAATTCCTCGCGCACCGCCTCTTCCACCAAGAAGCGTGTCGGCGAAATACACACCTGCCCGGCGTTGCGGAATTTGGCGCCGGCGATCATCTTCACGGCGTGGGCGATGTTGGCATCCGCCGCCACGATCACGGGTGCGTGGCCACCGAGCTCCATGGTGGCGCGTTTCATGTGGGTGCCGGCCAGGGCGGCGAGTTGTTTGCCCACCGGGGTGGAGCCGGTGAACGTGATCTTGCGGATGACCGGATGCGGAATCAGGTAGTTGCTGATCTCGGCCGGGTCGCCGTAGACCAACGACACCACACCGGCGGGCAGGCCGGCATCGACAAAGGCGCGCACCAGCTCGGCCGGTGAGGCCGGGGTTTCTTCAGCCGCCTTGACGATGATGGAGCATCCGGTGGCCAGGGCGCCGCTCATCTTGCGTACCACCTGGTTGATCGGGAAGTTCCACGGCGTGAACGCCGCCACCGGGCCTACCGGCTCCTTCAACACCATCTGTTGCTGGTTCATGGCGCGTGGTGCCACGATGCGGCCATAGACGCGGCGCCCTTCGTCGGCAAACCATTCGATGATGTCGGCCGCCATGCCGATCTCGGCCTTGGACTCGGCCAGTGGTTTGCCCTGCTCCATCGTCATCAGCCGGGCAATCGCGTCGCTGCGCTCGCGCAGCAGACCGGCCGCGCCGCGCATGATCTTGGCGCGTTCGATGGCCGGGGTGTTGCGCCAGGCGCTGAAGCCTTTGGCGGCGGCGTCCAGCGCGTCGTCCAGATCGGCAATACCGGCTCGTGCCACGCTGCCAATCACGCTGCCATCGGCGGGGTTGTGTACGGCGATCGTGGCGTTGCTGCGCGCGGCGCGCCATTCGTTGTTGATCAGCAGTTGGACGTGGGGGTAGGTCATGGTTGTGGGTCCTGGGTGGCGGGAAACTTGAAAGGCTGGGAAGGGCAAGGGCGACGGCAGAGTGCTGCCTGCAACCCTATTGTCCCCCAAGCGCAGTGGCGGTCGTTTGCGCAGGTGACAGGCGCCAGATGGCGCGCCCGTTACGATGGACGCCGGGTTCAACAACAGCGCTCCTCCCATGCCTGACGTTTTCGAGCAAGACTTTGCAGTCATCACCGAGCTGGTGCACCAGCATGCCCAGACCCGCCCGGAGCATGCCGCGCTGGTGCAAGGCGAGCGCCGGCTCGATTACGCAGCGTTGGATCGCATGATGGACCTGGTAGCTGCCGCGCTTCAACGCGACGGCCTGCGTGCTGGCGACGCCATTGCCATCTGCGCTGGAATGTCACTGGAGTATGCGGTCGTGTTCCTCGGGGCCTTGCGCGCTGGCGTGGTGGTGGCTCCGTTGGCGCCTGGCTCGGGCACCACCAACCTGCAGCGCATGGTGCAGGATGCCGGCGCGCGGCGGGTGTTTGTCGACGCCGCCGTTGCTGACCTGATCGGCGAGATGGGCCCAAGCCCCGACATCACGCTGGATGGCTCGGGCGCTGGTCATCCCCTGCAGCACTGGCTGAACGGCATGGGCCAGAACCCGGCATCTGTCGCGATCCAGCCTGACTGGCCGTTCAACATCATCTATTCATCGGGCACGACCGGTGAGCCCAAGGGCATCGTGCAATCCCATCTCATGCGCTGGCTGCACGTGCGCCGCGGCGCCACCTACGGTTATGGCGCAGACACCATCACCCTGCTGTCCACACCCTTGTACTCGAATACCACGCTGGTGGTGTTTTTCCCCACCATCAGCGCGGGCGGCACCGTGGTGCTGATGCCCAAATTCGACGCGGCGCAGTACCTGGCGCTGGCCCGGCAACACCGCGTGACCCATACCATGCTGGTGCCGGTGCAATACCAGCGCTTGATGGCCCACCCGGACTTCGACAGTTTCGACCTCTCCAGTTTCCGCATGAAGTTTTCCACCAGCGCGCCGTTTGCCGCCCCACTCAAGGCCGATGTGCTCCGGCGCTGGCCGGGTGGTCTGGTCGAGTTCTACGGCATGACCGAGGGCGGTGGCACCTGCCTGCTGGAGGCGCACATTTATCCGGACAAATTGCACACCGTGGGTCGGCCGGCTGCCGGGCACGACATTCGCCTGATCGACGACAACGGCGTCGAGGTGGCTCCTGGCGAAGCGGGCGAGGTGGTGGGGCATTCGGGTGGCATGATGACGGCGTACCATGGCCATCCGCAGAAGACCCGCGAAGCCGAGTGGTTTGACCCGACAGGCAAGCGTTTCATCCGCACCGGCGACATTGGACGATTCGATGCCGACGGATTCCTGATCCTGCTCGATCGCAAGAAGGACATGCTGATCTCGGGCGGTTTCAACGTCTACCCGAGTGACCTGGAAGCGGTGATTCGCCAGCATGCAGCGGTGCTGGAGGTGGCGGTGGTGGGTGTGCCGTCCGAACGCTGGGGCGAGACACCGGCTGCCTTTGTCGTGTTGCGCGATGGCCAGGCAGTCACCGCCGACGCGTTGATGCAGTGGACCAATGCACAACTTGGCAAGACACAGCGCCTGGGCAGCCTGCAGTTCATGGCGGAGTTGCCGCGCAGTGCCATTGGCAAGATACTGAAGCGCGAGTTGCGCGATCTGTGGTCCCCAACAGGAGTTGCCGTATGAGTGCAAAAGTCTGTGTTGTCACTGGTTCGTCGTCGGGTATCGGCGCGGCGACCGCGCGCCTGTATGCGGCCTCGGGTTGGAACGTGGTGATCAATTATTCGCGCTCGAGCGCTCCCGCCGAAGCGGTGGCCACCGAATGTCGTGCCCTGGGCGCGCAGGCCCTGCTGGTGCGCGCCGATGTGGCACAGGACGCGGATTGCCGCGCGCTGGCGGCTCAGGTCGAGGCGTTGTGGGGCCGGGTGGATGTGCTGGTCAACAACGCCGGCACCACCAAGTTTGCCAACATGAAGGACCTGGAGGCCATCAACGCCGACTACTTTCAGCGCCTGTACGCGGTCAACGTCGTGGGGGCTTACCAGATGACACGTGCGCTGGTGCCGCTGCTACGCAAGCACCCGGTCACCGGGGTCGTCAATGTGTCGTCGATTGCGTCCATGCTGGGCACCGGTTCGTCACTCGCCTACATGGCTTCCAAGGGCGCGCTCAATGCACTCACCGCCGGTTTGGCGCGTTCGCTGGGGCCGCAGATTCGCGTCAACGCCATTGCGCCGGGCCTGGTCGAAACGCCCTGGATGCAGGACGGCCTGGGGCCTGAACGCTACCAGGCCACGGTTGCTGCCTACAAGAGCCGGGCCGTGCTCGACGCGGTTATTTCCGCCGAGGACGTGGCGCAGACAGCGTGGTACCTTGGTGCGCAAGCGGCCAAGACCACCGGTGAGGTGCTGCTGGTGGACGCCGGATTGCGTTTGACCAAGGCGTGAGCGGCAATCTGCCGCCGCACAACATGCCCCAGCTCAGCATATCGAGCCAGTTCGACTCGGGCGCCATCGAGGTGCTGCGGCTCGACGACCCGAATGACAT
>JANOTG010000214.1:0-4868 GCA_031416215.1 Betaproteobacteria bacterium | reverse complement strand
GATGTTCTTCGGGCCCAGCGCGGCGTCGCCGCCAAAGAACACATGCGGCAGGCTGGACTGGAAACTCTCGCGGCCCAGCACAGGCAGACCCCATTTGTCAAACTCGATACCACTGTCCGGCTCGATCCACGGGAATGCGTTTTCCTGACCCACCGCAATCAACACGGCGTCACACGGCACCAGCACATCCGGCTCACCGGTCGGCACCAGGCTACGCTGGCCGCTGGCGTCAAAAACGGCCTTGACGATCTCGAATCGCATCCCGGTGAGTTGGCCGCTTTCATGCAGGAACGCCTTGGGTACATGGAAATTCAGGATCGGAATGCCTTCGTGCTGGGCATCCTCCTTCTCCCAGGGCGACGCCTTCATCTCGTCGAAGCCACTGCGCACGATCACCTTGACATCGGTGCCGCCCAACCGTCGCGATGAACGGCAACAGTCCATGGCGGTGTTGCCGCCACCCAGCACGATGACCCGTTTGCCGATGCTGGTGACATGGCCAAAGGACACGGAAGCCAGCCAGTCGATGCCGATATGAATGCCGGAGGAAATCTCGCGCCGGCCCGGCAAATCGAGATCACGCCCTCGTGGCGCGCCACAGCCGACAAAAACCGCGTCATAACCCTGGCGCAGCAACTCCTTCATGGACTGCACACGTTGCCCGCTGCGGAAATCCACGCCGAGGTCCAGGATGTAGCCGGTCTCTTCGTCAATCACCGACTCCGGCAATCTGAAGCGCGGTATCTGGCTGCGGATGAAACCACCGGCCTTGCTTTCGCCCTCGAACACAGTGACCTCATAACCCAGTGGCACCAGGTCGCGCGCCACCGTCAGGGAGGCCGGTCCGGCGCCGATACAGGCGACCCGTTTGCCATTGTGCGCGGCACGTGTTGGCATACGCCCACGAATGTCGTCCTTCATGTCGGCGGCAACCCGTTTGAGGCGACAGATGGCCACTGGTTCAGGATGTTCGCCATTGCTTTCTTCCACCCGGGAGCGGCGGCAGGCGGGCTCGCAGGGTCTGTCACAGGTGCGCCCCAGCACGCCGGGAAACACATTCGACACCCAGTTCACCATATAGGCATCGGTATACCTGCCCTGCCCAATCAAACGGATGTATTCGGGTACCGGCGTGTGTGCCGGACATGCGAGTTGGCAGTCAACCACCTTGTGAAAATAGGATGGGTCACCAATGTTGGTAGGCTGCAAGTCCTGTCTCCTTCTAAGTCGCCATTTGCGTTCGCCTGGCACGGCCGCTGCACCAGCCTAGTCTATAACCGACCGCGCCGCACGACGATCGGGTAAACCCCTCACGCGATCGCCCGATAGGCCGCAACCACATCCGGTGGCGCCTGCACCAGTTCTATCAATACACCCTCGCCGCCGATCGGAAACGCCTCATTCGCCTTGGGATGCAGAAAACAGATGTCGTGCCCTGCCGCTCCCTTGCGGATGCCGCCGGGTGCGACGCGCACGCCCTGCCCTTGCAGCCAGTCCAGCGCTGCGGGCAGATCATCGATCCACAGACCCACATGATTCAAGGGTGTTTGGTGCACCGCCGGTTTTGCGTCGGGATCCACGGGCTGCATCAGGTCCACCTCGACCGTGAACGGGCCGGCACCCATGGCACAGATATCCTCGTCCACATTCTCGCGCGCAGATACGAAATTGCCGGTCACCGGCAGGCCAAGCATGTCCACCCACAACCTGCGCAGGCGCTGCTTGTCGGTGCCACCGATGGCGATCTGTTGTATTCCCAATACCTTGAATGGTCGCTCCATGGCCTGTACCTCAAATGAACTCGACGATCGGCTGGTCCACCGTCAGCGACTCACCCTTGCCGGCCAGCAGCTTGCCGACCACGCCATCGGCGCTGGCAAACAACACGTTTTCCATCTTCATCGCCTCGATCACGGCCACCCGCTCACCGGCCTGCACCTTCTGTCCTGGCGATACCGACAGCTCGACCAGCAAGCCGGGCCTGGGGGACAAGACAAACCGGCTCATGTCCGGCGGCGCCTTGACCGGCATCAGCTGGTGCAGCGCCGCCATGCGCGGCGAAACCACCAGCACCTCAACACGCATGCCGTTGTGCTGAACGCGCAGGCACAACGGATTGCTGGGCGCGCCGCGTTCCACCTGGGCCACGAAACGCTCACCGTTCACCGTGCCCTGAATACAGATGTCGTTCAGCCGCGAGGTGCTGGACAGTGCGTAAGTCCGCGCGCCCACCCGCACTGTGGCGGAACCGGTTTCACCGACAAACTCGTCCACATGGACACCGACATGCCGGTGCCCCCCCGCAGCGCCCAGAACGATCACCGTGTAGTCCTTGCCAGCGCGAACACCGAAACCCGGCAACTGCCCGCTCAGTGTCGCAGCCCGCTCCCGCGATTTGCGCCTCACAAAGGCCGCCAACGCCAGCAGAAAGTCCGGGTCCTGATGCGACACCTGTTCGGGCTGAAAACCTGCGCTGTAATGCTGCGCGATGAAACCGGTATTGAAGTCTCCACTGACAAATTGCGGATGCGACAGCAAGGCCGCCTGAAACGGAATGTTGCTGGAGACACCCCGTATGACAAAACCGTTGAGAGCCTCACGCATCATCGAAATCGCTTGCGCGCGGTCCTGGCCATGCACAATCAGCTTGGCGATCATCGAGTCGTAGTACATCGGTATTTCGCCACCGTCCTGTACCCCGGTATCCACGCGTACGCCGTGCCAACGCGAGGTGTCCGCAGCAAACATGGTCTCGGTCGGTGGTGCGAAACGCACCAGCCGACCGGTGCTGGGCAGAAAGTTGCGCAACGGATCCTCGGCGTTGATGCGGCATTCGATGGCCCAGCCATCACGCTTGACCTCGGCCTGCGTCAGGGGCAGCTTTTCACCGGCCGCGACCCGGATCATCAACTCCACCAGATCCAGCCCGGTGATGCACTCCGTCACCGGGTGCTCGACCTGCAGCCGGGTATTCATCTCCAGAAAATAGAAGCTCTGGTCGCGACCGACGACAAACTCCACCGTGCCCGCACTCTGGTACTGGACCGCACGGGCCAGGGCCACCGCCTGTTCGCCCATCGCCTTGCGGGTGCTGTCACTGATGAACGGGCTGGGCGCCTCTTCGATCACCTTTTGGTGCCGCCGCTGGATCGAACACTCACGCTCGTTGAGGTACAGCACATTGCCATGGCTGTCGCCGATCAGCTGGATTTCGATGTGCCGCGGCTCCTCGACAAACTTCTCGACGAATACCCGGTCGTCGCCAAAACTGTTGCGGGCCTCATTGCGGCAACTGCTAAAACCCTCCAGCGCCTCGGCGTCGTTGAAGGCCACGCGCAATCCCTTGCCGCCGCCGCCAGCGCTGGCCTTGATCATGACCGGGTATCCGATCCCGCGCGCGATCTCGACCGCGTGCTCGGCTGTTTAGATGGCCGAATTGACACCGGGAATACAGTTCACCCCGGCCGCCCCGGCCAGTTTCTTGGACTCGATCTTGTCGCCCATGGCGGCAATCGAGTGGTGTTTGGGGCCAATGAAGACGATACCCTCCTCCTCCACGCGTTTCGCAAACGCCGCGTTTTCACTCAAGAATCCGTAGCCCGGGTGTACCGCCTGCGCACCGGTCTGTTTGCAGGCGGCGATGATGCGCTCGACCAGCAGGTAACTCTCCCGGCTCGGGGCGGCGCCGATGTGCACCGCCTCGTCGGCCAGCGCGACATGGCGCGCCTCACGGTCCGCGTCGGAGTACACGGCGACCGTCGCAATACCCATGCGGCGCGCCGTCTTGATGACACGGCAGGCGATCTCCCCTCTGTTGGCGATCAGAATCTTGTCAAACATGGGTGCTCCTACAGTGGGATGTTGCCGTGTTTGCGCCACGGGTTCTCGATCTTCTTGTCGCGCAGCATCATCAGGCTGCGGCAGATACGCTTGCGGGTCTCGTGCGGCAGAATCACGTCGTCAATGAAGCCGCGTGCGCCTGCCACGAACGGGTTGGCGAACCGGGCCTTGTACTCGGCCTCTCGCGCCGCAAGCTTTACCGCGTCGCCCTTGTCCTCGCGAAAGATGATCTCCACCGCACCTTTGGGGCCCATCACCGCGATTTCGGCCTTGGGCCAGGCAAAATTCACATCGCCGCGCAGATGCTTGGACGACATCACGTCATAGGCGCCACCATAGGCCTTGCGCGTGATGACGGTGATCTTGGGTACCGTGCATTCTGCATAGGCGTACAACAGTTTGGCGCCGTGTTTGATGATGCCACCATACTCCTGGCTGGTACCGGGCATGAATCCAGGCACGTCGACAAAGGTCAATACGGGAATATTGAAGGCATCGCAAAAACGCACAAAACGCGCGGCCTTGATGGATGACTTGATGTCCAGGCAACCGGCCAGCACCAGCGGCTGGTTGGCGACTATGCCCACCGTCTGGCCATCCATGCGGGCAAATCCGGTCAGGATGTTTTTCGCGTAGTCTGGTTGCAACTCGAAGAAATCGCCATCATCGACCGACTTGAGGATCAACTCCTTCATGTCATAGGCCTTGTTGGGATTCTCCGGCACCAGCGAGTCCAGGCTGAGCTCGACGCGGTTGGCCGGGTCTCCACTGGGCCGCACCGGAGCCTTCTCCCGGTTTGACAACGGCAGGTAGTTGTACAGGCGGCGCAACATCAACAGCGCCTCGACATCGTTGTCAAAGGCCAGGTCGGCCACGCCGCTCTTCGTGGTGTGGGTCAAGGCGCCGCCGAGTTCCTCTGCCGTGATCTCCTCATGGGTGACGGTCTTCACCACCTCGGGACCGGTCACGAACATGTAGGAACTGTCCTTGACCATGAAGATGAAGTCGGTCATCGCCGGCGAGTACAC
>JANOTG010000213.1:0-4394 GCA_031416215.1 Betaproteobacteria bacterium | reverse complement strand
GACGCCGCCCCGCTGGCCGGGCGTGGTGCGATCGAACTGCGCGCCGCATCCGAACCACTGGCACGCGGCGCACGCATCTTCAGCATGGGCAATCCGCTCGACGTGGGCTTTGCGATGGCCGAAGGCAGCTACAACGGCCCGGTAGAACGCAGCTTTTTGCCCACACTTTTTTTTGGCGGCTCGCTGAGCGCTGGCATGAGTGGCGGTCCGGCATTGGATGAGCAGGGCCGACTGATCGGGGTGAACGTGGCGACGCGCCGCGATGGCGAGCAGGTCAGCTTCCTGGTGCCCGTGGAGCCGGTACGAGCCTTGATCGCGCGCGCCCGTGGCGCCACACCCATCAAGACACCGGCCTGGCCCGAAATCAGGCGCCAGTTGCTGCAGCACGAAGAGGGGCTGGCACGCCGTTTCATGGCGCAACCATGGCGTGACGCAGGACACGCCGTGTACCGCATTCCGGTACCCCAGGAGACATGGATGCGCTGCTGGGGTCGCGGCTCCGCGCAGGACGCGCGGGGCCTGCAGTTCGAGCGCTCGGACTGCAAGATGGACACCCGCATCTTTGTCAGCGGCAACCTGCTGACCGGCTTCATCACCGTGCGCCACGAAGCCTACGACGGCAGCAAGATCGGCCCGTGGCGTTTTGCCAACCGTTATTCGGCCAGTTTTGCCAATGAGTTCGTCGGGCAGAACGACCCGCTGCGTACTGCCGCGCAGTGCGTGGAGCGCAGTGTGTCGGGCACTGCGGCGGCCGGCACCGGCAAACCAGGGCTGCCCATGAAGGCGGTGGTCTGCCTGCGCGCTTACAAAAAGCTCGAGGGCCTGCATGACATGATGGTGCTGGTGGCAACCCTCGATGGTGCGACCACCGGTGTGCAGGCTCGGCTCGACGCCCATGGTGTCAGCCTGCCCAGCGCGCAACGGCTGGCCCGGCACTACTTGGACGGATTCGCATGGAACCCGGCCGCGACCACACCATGACCCGCCGGCTGGCGTTGCTGGAGGTCCTTGGACGCGACGGCCGGCTGCTGCACAGCGTGGACGTGCAACGTTGGCCACTGTCACTGGGCCGTGCGCTGGACAACGATGTGGTGCTGGACGACCCCTTCGTCGCCGCACACCATGCCACGCTGCATGCCGACGCCGACGGCCAGTTGCTGCTGCAAGTCGACCAGACCACCAATGGTGTGGTACTCGATCACAGGCACCATGCCAGCGGCGCACGTGTGCCATTGCCGGCTGCCGGTGGCGCCCTGCAGATGGGCAACAGCAAATTGATGCTGCGCCTGCCGGGCGAGGTGCTGGCACCGGAACGCCCCTTGCCCGTCGGCGTCGGCCCGGGCTGGCTGACTGCGCCACGGGCCGCGGCCCTGCTGCTGCCACTGGCCGTGGCCGACCATTGGCTCGGACTGGATCCGGGGGCGGACAGCAACGCCTGGTTGCCGCTGGTCGTCGGCCTGCCAGCCACATTGGCGCTGTGGTGCGCGTTATGGGCACTGGCGTCCAAGCTGTTCCAGCAGCGTTTTGATCTGGCTGGCCACGTGCGCGTCGCCCTGCCGTGGCTGCTGGCCATCGGTATCGCCGACGCATTCCTGCCAGCCTTGGCGGCCAGCCTGTCCTGGCCCGCCTTGTGGCGCCTGCTGGCGCCGCTGCAACTGCTGCTGCTGTTGCTGATGCTGCGCTCCCACCTGCATCTCGTGTTGCCCTCGGGTGGCCGCAAACTGACCGCGGTGCTGGTCACCATGGCGTTGTCGGGCGGCGCCATCGTGTTGTCACTGACCCATCGCGCGACCGACCGCTGGAGTCGCCCCGCCTATATGAGTACGCTGCCTGTTGCCGCGCTGCCGATGGCAAGCCCGGTGCCGTTCGACGATCTGTTGCGGGGACTGGCACCGGTCGCCGAGCAACTGGCCAAACGGGTACAAAAGGCCCAGGAAGATGAACCGGGTGACGCGGAGTCTGTGGCAGACTGATCGGAGCAGAGCGTTTAATGCAACGATATTCCCTCCTCTCGCTGGCGCGCAATGCCCTGTCGCACCACCAAAACTGGCAACGCGCCTGGCGCAGCCCGCCGCTGCGCGAGCAATACGATGTGATCATCATCGGTGCCGGTGGCCACGGTCTGGCCACGGCGCATTACCTTGCCAAGGAACATGGCATCAGCAACGTGGCGGTGCTCGAGCGCGGCTGGCTCGGTGGCGGCAACATCGCGCGCAACACGGTCACCATCCGCTCCAACTATCTGCGTGACGAGAGCATCCCGTTTTATGTCAAGTCGGTGGCGCTGTACGAGGGTCTCACGAAGGAACTCAACTTCAACCTGATGCATTCCAAACGCAGCATGATCGATGTCGTCCAGACCTCGCCCAAACTGCGCGACCTGAACCGGCGCCGGCTCAACATGGCCAACCACGGCTCTACCTACGAGCCCATCAGCGTGGACGAAATACGCCGGCGCATCCCGCCGCTGACGGGTGGCGGGCCTGACTCCCGGCTGCCGATTCTGGGCGGCATGGTGCATCCCGACGCGGCGGTGTGCCGTCACGACGCCGTGGCCTGGGGTTTTGCCCGCTCCGCCGACGACATGGGTGTCGAGATGCACCAGAACACTGCGGTAACGGCGCTGCTGCGTGGCGACGACGGGCGTATTGCGGGCGTGCGCACCAATCGCGGCGTGGTGCGTGCCGCCAAGGTGGCCGTGGTGGTGTCGGGCCACACCACGACACTTACCGAGACCGTGGGCCTGCGGCTTCCGGTAAAGACCATCAACCTGACCGCCTTTGTGTCCGAGCCGGTCAAGCCGCTGATCGACGTGATCGTCAACTGCCCGGACATCGGCGTCTACCTCAGCCAATCTGACCGCGGTGAGCTGGTGATTGGCGGCGCCAACGACCCTGGCCAGTCGTTCCGGCGCGACATCAAGCAAAACGTGTTCGAGGACGCCGTGGTGTCCATGCTGGAGCTGTTTCCTTCGTTCAAGCGGCTCAAGCTGATGCGCCAGTGGGGCGGCACACTGGACATCGCGCACGATGCAACACCGATCGTCTCGGGCACCTCGATCCCCGGCCTGTTCGTTTCGGCCGGCTGGTGGGGCGGCTTCAAGGCGGTGCCGGCCGGCGGCCACACGCTGGCGCACCTGCTCGCCACCGGCGAGCAACATCCGCTCATCCAACCGTTCTCGCTCGACCGTTTTCGCCAGCTCGACTACGTGCTGGAGTCGGGCACCACCACCATCCGCTGAGACCAGTCCGGCCGAACCATGCTGCTGCTCCCCTGCCCCCACTGCGGTGACCGCATCGAGACCGAGTTCGTGATGGGCGGGCCGTCGCGCCAGCGGCGGCCCGACGACCCGACGGCACTCGACGACGACGCCTGGGTCGACTACCTGACCGTGCCGGCCAATCCCATGGGCCCGCTGCGTGAGAAATGGTTTCATGCGCGTGGCTGTGGCGCCTGGTTCAGCATCGTGCGCGACACCGTGACACACGAAATCCTGCCGCAGGAGGTTGTTGGTGGTTGAGCCGCTGCGCCTGCCCCAGGGCGGCCTGGTCGACCGCAGCCGTGTGTTGTCGTTCCGTTTCAACGGCACGCATTACCAGGGGTTTGCCGGCGACACGCTGGCCTCGGCGCTGCTTGCCGCCGGTGTGCGGCTGACGGCACGCAGCTTCAAGTACCACCGCCCACGCGGCATCACCAGTGCTGGCCCCGAGGAGCCGACATCGCTGGTCGAGCTGCTGGGCGAGGGGCAGTCGGCAAACCAGCCGATCACCACCGTGCGTTTGCAGGAGGGGATGGTGGCACGCTCGGTCAACTGCTGGCCGTCGGCACACTTCGACCTGCTGGCGCTCAACCAGTGGTTCGCAAGGCTGCTGCCGGCGTCGTTCTATTACAAGACCTTCATGTGGCCGAACTGGCTGCTGTACGAGCCGGCGATCCGCCATGCAGCGGGGCTGGCACACGCGCCCGACGCGGACCGGGTGCCAGGCATCTACGAGACGCGTTATTGGCATTGCGACGTGCTGGTGGTCGGCGCCGGCCCGGCCGGCCTGATGGCGGCGCTGGTCGCGGCCCGCGCTGGCTGCCGGGTCATGCTGGTGGACGAGGGCCAGGAACCCGGCGGCGCACTGCTGGGCCGCCAGGAGCCGATCAACGGCATGGCGGCAACCGACTGGGTGCGCCACACTACCGCTGAACTCGACGCCACGCGCGGCGTGCGCCGGTTGAAGCAAGCCAGCGCCTGGGCCTATCGCGAAGCCAATCTGGTGATCGTGACCGAGCGCGAACCGCCCCGCCCGGGCATTTTTCAGCGCACCTGGCGGGTGCGTGCGCGCCAGGTGGTGGTGGCCACCGGGGCCATGGAGCGACCGCTGGTATTCCACGACAACGACCGCCCC
>JANOTG010000212.1:0-3543 GCA_031416215.1 Betaproteobacteria bacterium | reverse complement strand
TCCACATGCGGCTTGACTGCCAGCAAGGGCAGGAAAGCAGCGTTGACCTGGCCACCGACCAGGTTCTGCACTGCCGGTGGCGTGCCGTTGAATGGCACATGGGTCATGTCCAGGCCAGCGCGCTGGTTCAGGATGACACCGGCGAAGTGGGACGAGTTGCCGGCGGTGAACGAGGCGAACGACACCTTGCCCGGATTCGCCTTGGCCCAGGCCACGAACTCGGCCACATTGTTGGCCGGGACACTGGCATGCACCGCCATCACCATCGCCGCGCCCAGGAAGTTGGTGACCGGCTTGAAGTCCTTCTGCGGGTCGTATGGCAACTTGCTGAAGGTGTGCGGATTGATGGTGAACATGCTGGTGTTGGCCAGCAGCAGGGTCGTGCCGTCGGGTGCTGCCTGCATCACATGCTGCGCCGCAATGATGCCCGAACCACCTGGTTTTGCATCGACCAGGATGATCTGTCCGCTGTTTTGCTTGATCACTTCAGCCACCTGGCGCAACGCCGTGTCCAGCGTGTTGCCGGCGGCGAACGGCACCACCACGCGGATCGGCCTGTCGGTAGCACTCTGGGCGAAAGCCGCGGGCCACGAGGTGGTGCTGATGGCGGCTGTCAGAGCCTGCAAGGCATGGCGTCTTTTCATGGGTTGGCTTTCAGGTTGATGGTCAAGGTAAGGCAGTTGTTGCAGCGACAGTGGCGCGCTGGCACAGCGCCGTCAGATGGCCTGCCACGGTGGGGGCCTGTTCCAGCACAGTCTGGTGGCCGGCGTCGTCTATCCATTCCAGGTGCGCGTGGGGCAACAGTGTCTGGAGTTCTTCGGTCAAGGCTGGCGGCGTGACTTTGTCTTCCCGGCCGCAGAGGATAGATACCGGTATCGTCAGCCCGGACAACAGGGCGCGATGGTCGCGCCGGGCCATGATGGCACGTGTCTGGCGGATGGCACCCGCAGCACCCACCGCGTGCATCATGCTGCGCATGCCGTCGACCAGCGCAGTATTCCCCAGGCTGTTCGGGTGCAGACTGAAGCGGATGATGCCCTCGACGGTGCGTTCGAAATTACGCTCCAGTGCGTGGATCGTTTTGTGTCGTACCTGCATGGATTGTTCGCTCTCGACAGCCGCGGCACTGTCGACCATGGCCAGGCCGTGCACCGTGCCGGGGTGTTGTGCCAACAACTCCAGGGCCACATAGCCACCCATGGAAAAACCAGCGACGACCAGCGTCCTGCGGGGTTCCATGTCGGCCACCAATTGCCAGGCGCCGTGGGCCATTGCGGCAATGGAATCCTGCGTGAGCACATCGGCAATACGCACTTCGGCACTGTCGCCCACACACTGGCGCACCGGGTCCCAGATCGCACCGGTATTGAACATGCCCGGGATGAGCAGCAGCACAGGCTTCATGGCATGGCCTGTGGCGCCAGGGCGCGGGCCTGCAGTCGCAGTTCGCGCTTGAGTATCTTGCCCACCGGATTGCGCGGCAGGGCGTCGAGTTGCAGGATGTACTCCGGCAACTTGAACACCGCCACATGTTGCTCGTTGCGCAAATAGTCGGTCAGCGAGCGCAAGCCCACTTCCTGACCGGCTGCCGCGACAACACAGGCGCACAACTTTTCGCCCAAAATGGTGTCCGGGACGCCGACTACCGCCACTTCGCGCACTCCCGGGCAGGCTGCCAGCAGGTTTTCGATTTCCTCGCTCGATATGTTCATGCCACCGCGTATCACCAGATCCTTGGAGCGGCCGACGTGGCGGTAATACTCCAGGTGCTCGCCGGCAATCTCGAACAGGTCGCCTGTGCAGTAATAACCCTGGTTGTCGAAAGCCCTGCCGGTCATGTCGGGTGCGCGGTAATAGCCGCTGAAGACGGTCGGCCCGGAAAACCGCAATTCGCCTGGTTGTCCGGCGCGGGTGATGTCCAGGCCGGTGTCCAGGTCCACCAGCCGGGTGCGAATCTTGCGCGTGGTTGAGATGCGCCACTGGTGACCGGCAGCCCCGGCGCGCGGAAAGTACTGCGCCCGCATCGCCGGGTCGGGTAGGTCGACATCGCTGCCGGCCAAGGCGGCGCCTTCGTTGGAGCCAAAATAGTTGATGATCTGCACGCCATACTTTTCGGCGAAACCGCGCACCATCCACTCGGCCAGCGGCGCCGAGCCGGATCCGATGCGGCACAGACGCTGGAAGTCGATGCCTGCCAGCAGGTTCTCGTTGTGCAGCAGCATGTTCAGCACGGCCGGCGGCGCCACCGTGTAATCGATCTGCTCCTCGCGCAACTGCTGCAGGAACACCGGCAGGCTGAACGGGTGGTGCTGCAGCACCGTGCCGCCCAGCACCAGCCAGGTTGCAAAGGCGCTGGAGAAGCCAGACATGTTGACCAGCGGGAAGGGGTTGAGCAGCCGCGCGTGGGCAGGCAAGAGTGCTGCTTCGATGATGCTGGGGGCCACGATCAGCCATTCGTTGTGGCTGCGCGGAACACCCTTGGGCGCGGCTTCCGTGCCCGAGGTCCAGCAGATCGTCACCACGTCATTGGCATCTATGGCGGCCTCCCTTGCGGCCTGAACCACCCGTTGCCGTTGCGCCGGATCCAGCGGCACCGCGGCACCATTGCCAAGATGCACCACACCCGGCAAGGCTTCGTCTCCCCAGGCCAGCACGCTACGCAGCGCCGCGTGGCGTTCGCGCAGGGCGCAAAACATGGCACCGCTGTGGTGCTGGTGGCCCGGCCGGCCGATATGCGTGAAGGTGCATACCGCCCGGGCCTCGGTCAACGACAGGATGTGTTCGAGTTCGTGTTCGCGGTACTGCACTGGCACCGGCGTGACCACCACGCCCAGGCGCAGACAGGCCAGGTAGACCACAAACTGTTCCACACAGTTTGGCAACATCACCAGCACGATGTCGTCGCGACCTATTCCCTGCTCCAGCAGCACCAGGCACAGGTGATCCACTTCCTGCCCCAGCTCGCGCCAGCTCAGTCGCCGCGCTGCGCCATGGGCGAATTCGCCGCGATTCGGCGCATCCACCACGGCTTCGGCGTCGGGTCGCTCAAGCAGGTGCTTCTCGAACAAATCCCACAGGGTCTGCCGACCCCACCAGCCACGCGCCGTGTAGTCGTCGATGCGCTGTTGCGGCACCAGGATCATGGTCTACTTCCAACGGTCCAGCGTTCGCTGGCTGACAAAGGTGGCGTGGAAACCATGGGGCATACGCTGTGGCAGCAGGATGCGGGCGACCGGGCCCTCGGCCAGCCGCGCACCCTTGCAGTCGAAAATCTGCATCTCCGAGCGCTGGTCCACCGGGTTCCAGACTGGCGTCACGAGGTAGCCGTCGTCCTCCGCCTGGCTGTTGTCGCGTGGTGCGAAGCCGGGCTCGTTATAGAAATACTGCGGCCCGGCGCTGTAAGCCAGATATCCGCCGGTGCCGATGTCGTATTTCACCAGCCCCGGGAAGCGTGGTTCCTCGCGCCCCCCTTGCGGGAACACGATGTTGTACGAATAGCGGTTCTTGCGACCCTGGTATGCGCTGTTGATGACCGGGAACTCG
>JANOTG010000211.1:0-3813 GCA_031416215.1 Betaproteobacteria bacterium | reverse complement strand
TTGGGCAGCTTGATGGAGGCCGCATCGGCCACCGTGCCGGAGCGGATTTCAGGCAGTGCGAACGTGGCATGGTCGGAGCACAGGATCAGGTCACACGACAGTGCCAGCTCCAGCCCGCCGCCGCAGCAGATGCCGTTGACGGCGCAGATCACCGGCTTGTTCAGGTTCGGCAGTTCCTGCAGCCCACCAAAGCCGCCGACGCCGTAGTCACCGTCGACCGCATCGCCGGCGGCCGCCGCCTTCAAATCCCAGCCCGGGCAGAAAAATTTGTCACCGGCGGCGCGCAGGATGCAGACGCGCAGGCCATCGTCGTCGCGAAATTCGCGAAACATGCGGCCCATGATGCGGCTGGTGGCCAGGTCGATGGCGTTCGCCTTGCCACGCGACAGCGTCACCTCCAGGATCGCGCCCTCGCGCCGCGTCAGGATCGGGCCGTCGGTCAACATCGTCATTTCAGCCATCACTTGCCTTCTTTCTGATGAGAGCGTCGACCGCCACCGCACCGTCGGTGCACAGCAGGATCGGGTTGATTTCAATCTCTTCAAGCTCGGGGTGCGCCAGCATCAGCGCACCCAGCCTCGCTGCGACGGCCGCCAACGCGCTCACATCCGCTTTGGGCCGGCCGCGAAAACCGTCGAGCAGGGGCCACAGGCGCAGCCGCTGTAAGGCGGCGATGACCTCTTGTTCGCTGACCGGCAGGATCAGGGTCACGGTGTCGGCCAGCAACTCGGCGGTCACACCGCCCATGCCCAGCGTCAGGCTGACACCATAAACCGGGTCGCGCTGCAGCCCCAACAAGACCTCGGCCACGGCGCCACTCACCATTTCCTCGGCCAGGTAAGCGGTCGCTCCCGCCATCTCGCTCTGCCCGTGCAGCGACTGCAAACCCAGGCGTACCGCACCGGCCTCGGTCTTGTGCGCAAAGCCGAGTCCTTTGAGCGCCAGCGGTGGTGTGAGGACGGCGGCTCGCTCCTGCAACTCGGCCAGTGTTGCCGCGGTGACGGAGCGTGGTACGGCCACTCCAGCCTCAGCCAGCAGTGCCTTGCCGTGCGCTTCGCTCAGGGTGGTGGTGTGGCGCTGCGAAAGTGCCGTCACCGGCCGCCAGTTCTTGATGCCAGCCGGTGTCTGCGCCGCCCGTATCGCGCCCAGGGCCGTCTCCAGCCCCATCAGCGGCGTGACGCCTTGATCCATCAGCGACACCGCGCGATCTTCGGCAAAATTTTCGGCCAGCGAGGCGACCGGAAACGCCGGCTTGCCAGTGGCCTGTGCCGCCGCGACGATGGCATCGAGCGCGGGCTGGAACGACGACGGGTCACAACGGTCGGCGCGCGGCGGGTCGATCAGGTAGATGCCGGCGTCGTAGTCGTTCAGCATGGTGGTGAAGACTGCGGTCGTGCGCGGGCCGTCGCCCCAGATGAAGGTGTGGTAGTCCAGCGGGTTGGCGATGGTCACGATGGGCCCGAGGATCTCGCCCAGGTGGTCTCGCGCGCCCTGGCTCGGCGGCTCGAAGGCCAACCCCAGCGGGGCAGCCAGGTCTGCCACCAGCCCGGCTTCGCCACCTGAGCAGGAGAGCGAGCAGAGGCGGCGTCCGATCTGCGGCCCGTGGCCGTGAAAAATCTTCAGCGTCTCGATCAGTTCAGCCAGGGTGTTCACCTCGGCCACACCCGCCTGCCGCAAGAATGCACTCGACGCCGCACCTCCTCCCGCCAGCGACGCGGTGTGGGATGCGGCCGCCGTGCGCGACAACTCGGTCTTGCCCGATTTCAGGCAGACCACACCCTTGCCAGCGGCACGCGCCGCCTCGGCCAGCGCCGCAAAGGCCGGCGCATCGTCGATGCCTTCGACATACATGCCGATGGCCGTCACCCGGTCGTCGGCCAGCAGCGCAGCTGCCAACTCCGCCAGGCCGATCTGCGCCGCGTTGCCCAGACAGGCGACATAAGCGATCGGCAGGGCGCGCGCCTGCATGGTCAGGTTGATGACGATGTTGGAAGACTGGCTCAGCAGCGCCACGCCCCTGGCCACGCGGCGCCCACCGTGCTGGTCTGGCCACAACAACGCGCCGTCCAGGTAGTTGATGACCCCATAACAGTTCGGCCCCAGGATGGGCATGCCAGCAGCGGCGTGCACCAGTTCGTCTTGCAACTGCGCCTCACCCGCCTCGGTCCAGCCGCTGGCGAAACAGACCGCGCCACCGGCGCCCATGGCGGCCAGTTCACGCACCACGCCGACCGTGGCGTGGCGGTTCACGCCGAGGAAGCTTGCGTCCGGCGCCGCGGGCAGGTCGGCCAGGCTGGCATGGGTCGGCAAGCCACCGACCATCGGTTTCGTCGGATGCACCGGCCAGAGCGGGCCGGTGAATCCCATGCGGCGGCACTGGACGATCACGTTCTCGGCCCAGACCGCGCCCAGCACGGCAATCGAGCGCGGGCGCAGCAGGCGGCTCAGATCACGGGCCATGGCGCTTCAAGGTCGCGTGCAAAAGTCCTCGCCCAGACCATGCCTACGCCCCCAGCGGCCGCAGCAATTCGCGGCTGATGATGTGGCGCTGGATTTCGCTGGTGCCTTCCCAGATGCGCTCGACGCGCGCGTCGCGCCAGATGCGCTCCAGTGGCAGGTCGTCCATCAGGCCCATACCGCCGTGGATCTGTATCGCCTCGTCGGCGACCATGGCCAGCACCTCGGTGGCCTTGAGTTTGGCCATCGCCATGTCGGCTTCGGTCACGGTGCCTTGGTCGAATTTCCAGCCCGCCTCACGGGTCAGCAGCTCGGCGGCTTTCAGCTCCATCGCCATGTCGGCCAGCTTGAACGACACGCCCTGGAACTTGCCGATCTGCTGGCCAAACTGGCGCCGCTCGGCGGCGTAGCGCAATGCCAGCGTGAGCGCCCGGTCCGCCCGGCCCAGGCAGGTCGAGGCCACCTGAAGCCGCGTTGCCCCAAGCCAGGTATTGGCTACCTCGAACCCTTTGTGCACCTCGCCCAGGATTTGCCGCTTGTGCAACCTGCAGTCGTCGAAATCGAGGATGGCGTTGGTGTAGCCACGGTGTGAGACGTTGCGGTAACCGTCGCGCAAAGTGAACCCCCGGGTGCCCTTGTCGACAAAGAAGGCGGTGATCTTTTTCTTCGGGCCGCGCGGCGTGGACTCTTCCCCCGTGGCCATGAAAACGATGGCAAAGCCGGCAATGTCGGCGTGGCTGATGAAGTGTTTGGTGCCGTTCAGTATCCAATCGTCGCCGTCGGGCCGGGCCGAGGCTTTCATGCCGCGCAGGTCGGACCCGGCCTCCGGCTCGGTCATGGCCAGGCAATCCCAGGTTTCACCGCGTATGCAAGGCATCAGGTAGCGCTGGCGCTGCTCCTCGTTGCCAGCCAGCAGGATGTTGGACGGACGCGCGACACAGGTCCAGTGCAGCGCGTAGTTGGCGCGACCGAGCTCTTTCTCGTACAGCAGCCACGACAGCGTATCGAGCCCGGCGCCGCCGACGTCTTCGGGCATGTTCGCCGCGTACAAACCAGCGGCCATCGCCTTTTGCTGGATCTCTTTCACCAGTTCCATCGGCAGGTGACCGCTGCGTTCCACCGCCAGTTCGTGTGGGTACAACTCGTTTTCCACGAACGAACGCGTGGTGTCCACGATCATCTGTTGTTCTTGTGTCAGGGCAAAATGCATCGATGTCTCCGGCGCGAGCAGGTGCTGTCTGCTGATGGGCCTCAACTGCCTCGTCAAATCGAATTCTCGCAGCAGCGCGCGTGGTGTCGTTGACCGCATGCGACCATTGTTGTTCTGCACACGCGGCAGGCGACCAGTAGAATCAT